>NZ_DATELG010000244.1:0-4219 GCF_035276905.1 Phenylobacterium sp.
GTAAGGGAAAACAGCAAGGCCTGATCGTCTACGCTGTCCTTGCGCGGGGGAGCCCGTCCCATGTCGTGCCATCCAAGAGTCGTCCAGCGGCCTTTTTACCCAGCCGCAGCATCGTTGTCCCATCCGCTGCGCAAGCTGATCTGGCTTTGGCGAGGTTTATGCCTTGCCCTGGGGCCCAGTCGCCCCATTGCTTGAAGTGAAATGGGATCTCGGCGGCCATGCATTGGTTCATCAGGTCGCGAAACCAAGAGGGGCTTGAAGGGCGGGCTTTGGGCCCGCTTTCTCCGCCGGTGATTACCCAGTCGATGGCGCCAGACCACGGTGACAGGTCAAGCGGCCCCAGCAAGGGTTCGGCAGAGATGAACCGCACCCGGGCGGGGATCGCCTCAAGCGCCGGAAGGCGTTTCTCCGCCCACTCCTGGTCCTCGACTGTCGTGCCTAGCCAGACGTTGTGAGGCCAGGCCTGACCCCAAGGTGTGGTCACGGTCACACGGTCCGGCCGCTTGGTCAGCAATAGCCAATCCAAGGATGGCGTCTGCTCGATCAGCTTCCAGAGCTTCGCCCGCGCGGGATCCAGGTCGCTTCGGTCCTCGAACACGTCGGCCATCGAGGCGCAGAACACCCGTGGCCTTTCACCAGCGGCAATTGCGTCGCGGTTCCACTTCAGAGGCTCCGCCCAGTGCTTTTCGCCGAAGAACCGGCGATCGGCGTTGACACCCCAGATGTCTTGGCCGACGCGCTTAGACCAAGCCTCGGCGTAGCAATGCTTGCAGGCGGGCGACAGCTTCACGCAACCCCACCAGGGATTGAAGGTATGGGTCGTCCATTCGATCCGTGAATTCTTGACCACGCGTCGCTCCGCTGATCGGAACCTAGCCCAAGATCGGGTGCCGAGCCAGTTCTTGTTATGTTCCGACGCCGCACAAGTGATACGGCAGCTCAGCTTATGGTTTCCAAGGGGTTAAGGCCGTCCTAACCGAAAGCCGACCTGACGAACGGCCAGCGGAAGAGGATTATGGGGACACGATACCCATCCCTACAGATCGACCCTCGATCCGCGCCCCAGCGCCCACCTGCCCTTAAATGTCACGCCCAGCATTCTGCCTGTCGGCCGAGCCTGCTCAAGGACCGGCCGACAGGCCGGCCGCAGCGCGGCGCGCGCGGAGCGCGCGTCCTTGACCAGGCTCGGCCGACAGGCTCCGATCTCGCCGGGACAATCAAGGACGGGAGTCCTCCTGCGGAGGCCGTCCGGCGACACAGCTTTCTTCGGTGGGCCAGGCCGGCGGGCCAAACGCCCCCTCCGTCTCGCTTCGCGAGCCACCTCCCCCGCAAGCGGTGGAGGATCTGTCGGTGTCGATGGACGACTCCGGTTTCATCTCGCGCTCCTCCGCCGGCGCAGCAGGCCACAGCTGCGGCCGTAACGTCCAGGAGCCCGAGCATGTCCAGCCGTCACGCCCGGCCCGCCCCGCCGGCTCTCACCCACGGCAGCACCGCGAACGCGGTCTGGCTGGCGAGCCCCACGGCGCCCGCCGGTTCGGCCAAGGCGCGCAGGTACTCCGCCGCCGACCGGCCGAAGGCGAGCCGCGACAGCGCGAGCTCGGCGGCCATCAAGAGGCCGAACGCGGCCGCCCCCATCGCCAGCCCGTTCCAGCGCCCGCGAACGCCGAAGCGCCGGACCGACCAGCCGCACGCCAGCCACGACGCCAGCAGCATGAGTGGGGACTCGATGAGAACCGCCGGCAATTCGCCCCACCGCGGCGCGACGACGAGGACCCGGACCGTCCCCAGCACGCACCCGGCCCGCGAACACCAGCGCGAAATAGGCGAGCGCCGCCCCCCCGACGGCGCCGTTCAGGCCTCGCACGTGACGAGATCGGCGTGGGCGAAGCCCTGGGTGTAGTCGAGCACCGAAACGACGGTCGGCGTCACGCGGAAGATCGCGACGTCGGCCGGCGACGGCAGGGTGAAGGCCACGCCCTCCTGCGCCGGGTAGCGGGCGAACAGCAGGCTGAGCGCCTGGGCGCCCTCCGCCTCGTCGAGGACGCGGCGGGCGTGCGCCGCCATCGACAAGCCCTTGATCTGCATCACCTGGTCGACGTCGTCGTCGATCGCCAGGGAGACGCGGTCGTCGCGCGCGAGATTGGCCGCCTTCTGGCTCTCCTTGCCGCAGAGGAAATAGAGCGTGAGCCCGACGTTGGCGTAGCCGACGCTGGTCGTCTGCGGCCAGCCGTCCGGCCTGATCGTCGCGATCCTCATGGTCCGGTGCTGGTCGAGCAGCGAGACGATCTTTTGCTTCAGCACCTCGTCCATCGCAGGCCTCCAGGGCGAGGGCGGACTCTAGCCCCCTCCCCGCCCGGAGCCTTGACCCGGCTCAAGCCGCAGGGCGCATATGACTTCGAACACGGCAGCTCGCCCAGAAGGTGGCCCGCGCAGCGGGTCGGATGAGGGGTCGAGCCGATCTCGAAGATCGGCTTCGCCGAAACCACGAAATGCACGAAATACACGAAAAGCCGGCGCGAGCCCTGGCTACCCCGCTTCAGCGGCGGGTTCGTGCATTTCGTGTTTTTCGTGGTTCCAAATTGGCGATCGCTGCGCGCCCCCTCATCCGTCGGGCGTGAGCCCCGTCCCACCCGCCTTGACAAACCCCGCCAATCGTTCACTCTTTGTTCGCCGATGACCGCCTCGGCCACATCCTCTCCGCAAGCCGACGCCCCGGGCGCCGCGCCCCGCGCGCTGATCGAGCGCCAGCTGTGGGTGCTGGGCCGGCTGGCCGAGGCGGGCTTGAACGTCGCGCTCGCCATCGAGCAGCAGGCGACCGCGGCGGCCGAAGCCCCGGACGCGGCCGAGCCGGCGCCAACCCCCGAGCCGGGCCGCGTCGTCCAGGGCGACGTCGCCCTGGCCTATGCGCGCGCCTCGCGGGCCGTGCGGCTGACCGTCGCCCTGCAGGCCAGGCTGATCAAGGACCTGCAGGCGCTGGACGAGCAGGCCGCCCGCCTGCGCCGCGGCGAGCAGGTCGAGGCCGAGCGGGCGCGGCAGGCCATGGAGACCGCGCGCAAGGAGCGCGTCGAGCGGATCGTCGAGCGGGTGATCCGCGCCGAGCTCGGCGACGAAGACGAGGCGGACCGGCTGGCCGAGGCGGCCTGGGAGCGGCTCGACCACGACGACATCTACGGCGACCTTTCGGCCCGGCCGGTCGGCGAGATCATCGCCCGCGTGTGCCGCGACCTCGGCCTTTCGCCCGACTGGAGCCGGCTGGCCGAAGAGGCCTGGGCCCGGGAGGAGATCGACCGCGCCGCCGCCGGCTCGCCCTTCCTGGCGCTGAGCTGGCCGGACCCGCCCCGGCGCGCGAGCGCGCAAAGCCACGCCTCGCCCGCCGACCCGCCTGCGGCGGAGCCTCAGGCCGCGTCGCCCTGAAGCCGGCCGCGTCCTAACCTAGTGCGGCGCCCCCGGGCGGTCCTCGGTCACGCCCCCCTCGCGCGCCGCCCCGAAGTCCGCCCCGCGCTCGCGCATGTAGCGGTCCGTGCCCTCGCTGGCGGTGAAGGCGTAGGTGTCGAGGATCTGGGGCTCGACGAACTCGATGCCGAGCTTGGTGAAGGCGGGCCTCAGGCGGTCCGTCAGGAAGGCGTCGAAGTCGGCGCGGGATTCCCAGACGTCCGCGACGCAGATGCCGCCCTCGTCGAACCCGCAGGCGTGGGTCAAGGCCCCGGCGGGCGGCCGCTGCTCGAGATCCAGTTCCTGGATGAGGGCGTCGTATTGCGTCTGGTCGACGCTCGGCGAACGGAACAGAGCCATGATCGGCATGGCGTCCTCCTTCGATGAAACCCGGTCGGGACGACGGAACCAGAGGTGCGCGGCCCCAGCGCCCCGATGGAGAACCGGGAAATAGGAAAACGTCCGCTGGCCCCGCTCGTTTCAAGGGCCGAGGTCGGCGACTGCGACCGCCCTACCCGGTCGGCGCCTCGCCCCGCGCATACCCCAGGCACCCCTGCAGGAAGGCCGGCGTCCGCCGCTCGGCCGCACGGCAGTAGCGCGCCAGGCGGATGTGGTTCGCCTGCGCCCAGCGGTAGCCCTCGGCCTTCTCGTTGGCGTCGTAGACGGCGACGGCGCGTTCGTAGGCCTGGCGCTGCTGCTCCCAGGCCTGCTGCGGCGAGGGCGTGACGACGGCGGGCGGGGCGTGGGCGGGCCTGGCGGCGCGGGGCGCGTGCGCCGGGGCGGGGGG
>NZ_DATELG010000245.1:0-18404 GCF_035276905.1 Phenylobacterium sp.
GGCATGGGCGTCGCGGATCTCGGCGCGCTCGAAGAACCGTTGGCCGCCGATGATCTTCAGCGGGATCTGCAGGAGGGCGAAGCGCTCCTCGAAGGCGCGCATCTGGAACGAGGCGCGCACCAGGATGGCGATGTCGCGATAGCGCCGCGGGTCGCGGTCCCCTCCGCCGTGCTTGGCCCGTTCGACCTCCTCGGCGATCAGCCGGCTCTCGGCCTTGCCGTCCCAGACGCCGCGGACAACCACCTTCTCGCCGCCGTCGGACTCGGTCCACAGCGTCTTGCCGAGCCGGCTCTTGTTCGTGGCGATCAGGCCGGAGGCGGCGGCCAGTATGTGGCTGGTCGAGCGGTAGTTGCGCTCCAGCCGGATCACCTTCGCGCCTGGGAAGTCGCGCTCGAAGCGCAGGATGTTGTCCACCTCCGCGCCTCGCCAGCCATAGATCGACTGGTCGTCGTCGCCGACGCAGCAGACGTTCTGCCGCTTCTGGGCCAGGAGCCTCAGCCACAGATACTGGGCGACGTTGGTGTCCTGGTACTCGTCGACCAGCAGGTAGCGGAACCGCTCGTGATAGTCGGCCAGCACGTCCAGGTTGGCGGTGAAGAGCGTCAGGTTGTGCAGCAGAAGGTCGCCGAAGTCGCAGGCGTTCAGCACCCGCAGCCGCTCCTGGTACTGGCGGTAGAGCGCCTGGCCTTTTCCATTCGCGAAATGCTGCGCCTCGGCCGGCGGCAGGCGGTCCGGCGTCCAGCCGCGGTTCTTCCAGTGGTCGATCAGCCCGGCCAGCGCCTTCGGCGTCCAGCGCTTGGCGTCGATGTTCTCGGCCTCCAGGATCTGCTTGATCAGCCGTTCCTGATCGTCGGTGTCGAGGATGGTGTAGTTCGACTTCAGCCCCACGAGCTCGGCGTGGCGGCGCAGGATCTGGGCCGCGATCGAGTGGAAGGTGCCTAGCCAGCGCAGGCCCTCGGCCTGGGGGCCGATGATGGCGGTGATCCGCTCGCGCATCTCGCGCGCGGCCTTGTTGGTGAAGGTGACCGCCAAGAGCTCCCAGGGCCGGGCCCGGCCGGTCGCCAGGATGTGGGCCAGGCGGGTGGTCAGCACGCGCGTCTTGCCGGTGCCGGCGCCGGCCAGCACCAGCACCGGCCCGTCGGTTGTTTCGACCGCGTCGCGCTGCTCGGGATTCAGCCCGGCCAGGTAGTCGGGCGCTGGGCCCCGCGGTCGCGCCAGCTCGCTGATGCGCGGCGCCGGAAGCTCGTCGTCGAAGGGGGATTCGGAAGCGGACATCGGAACATATGTAGCACGCCGCGACGCCGGCTTAAGTCCCGGCGACGACGCGGAACTTCCGGCAAGGGCCCTTGTTGGGACCGCGAGGCCAACAGCCCTCGCGCAGACACCGGGCGGGAACGATGTCGGACGAGCCGCGCCACCGCCGCCACACCTCCATGCCGATGATCGTCTGGGCGCTCGCGGGCATTCTGGTCGTCGCCCTGTTCGTCCTGGCGCTGGGGATCCTCAATCCCGCCGGCGGCTGAGGCCGGCCCAGGCGAGGGCGGCGACGCGGCAGGCCGAGGCCAGCGGCCGTTCGCCGCGCTCGGCGTCGATGCGCAGGACCAGGGCCGCCAGGCTGGCGCCGCGGGCCTTCGCCATCTCCTCCAGCACCGCCCAGAATTCCGGCTCCAGCGCGATCGAGGTGCGGTGGCCGGCGAGCTGGAGGGAGCGTTTGCGCAGGCTCTGCATGGCCCTGCTTTCCCGCGGGGAAGGCGTTCGATCAAGGCTCTTGAAAAAAGATGACGCATGCGTCATTTTCTTCGGGCGCAGAAGGATCACGCTCATGGCCGCGGCTCAGGGCGCCGAAGCGGCGCCCGCGCGCGGCGTCGCGACCAGGCTGGAATGGGGACGGGCGCTTGCCGCGCTGCGCAAGCTGCTGGCCGACGGCGAGGACACCGCCCAGGTCTTCGAGATCATGCGGGCGCTGAACGGCAAGGCGAACGTGCGCAACTACCAGCGGCTGCTGACGACCCGCGAGGGCGGCCGGATCGCCTACGAGCACGTCGAGCTCGCCGACCTCTTGATGGACGACGCCTGGCTGGACGCCCTGCCGGACGGCTCCGTCGGGGCCGCCTACCGCGAGTTCATGCGCGCCGAGCGGCTGTCGGCCGAGGGGCTCGCCGCGGTCAGCCGCCAGCGGCTGGCGCAGATCGAGCAGGCGCATCCCTACGCCTGGTTCGGCCGCCGCACCCGCGACATCCACGACGTCTGGCATGTGCTGACCGGCTACGGCCGCGATCGCCTCGGCGAGGCGTGCCTGGTGGCCTTCTCGTACGCCCAGACGAGAGGGCCCGGCTGGGCGCTGATCGCCCTCGGCGCGGTGTTGCGCACGCGCAACCTGCCGGTCGCCCGCGCGATCTGGCAGGGCTTCCGCCGCGGCCGCGCGGCCGCCTGGCTGCCCGGCGAGGACTACGAGCGGCTGCTGAACGAGCCGCTGGACGCGGCCCGCCGGCGGCTGCGGATCACGTCGCTCCCTTAATGGGGGGGACTATTCGTCCCGCTTCTTCTCCTCGTGCGCGCGCCGGGCGCGCTCCGCTTCCAGCTTCGATGTCGTCTTCTCCGCCTTGGTCCGGCCGAAGCGGACGCGGTTCTCGGCCGCCTGGACCTTTTCGTCGGCGCGGGCGCGGGCCTTGCGGAACTTGTTGAGATTGATCGGCTCGGTCATGCGAAACCCCTGGCCTGATCATTCGTTTAGCGGGCCCGGCAATCAACGAGGAGTCTGATCATGGTGCAGGCTTCACAGATCCGCGAGCACATGAAGGTGGTCGGATCCGACGGCAGTCACATTGGGCGCGTCGACCACGTCGTCGGCGACGAGATCGAGCTTTCGAAGTTCGGCCTCTTCTCCGGGCTGAAACACCACATGATCCCGTTCAGCTGGGTCGAGAGCGTCGACGACAAGGCCGTGCACCTCAACCGCACCCGCGACGCCGCGAAGTCGCAGTGGCGCGAAAAGCACTGACTCATCCGCTCCCCGCACGCGGGGAGCGGCATGATTACTTCACGCTGGCGCAGAAGCGCTGGATGCGGGTGCAGGCCTCTTCCAGCACCGAGTTCGCCGTGGCGTAGCTGATGCGGAAGAAGGGCGAGAGGCCGAAGGCCGCGCCGTGCACCACCGCCACGCCCTCGGCTTCCAGGAGCTCGTTCGCGAAGTCGGCGTCCGAGGCGATCCGATTGCCGCTCGGCGCGGTCTTGCCGATCAGCCCTGCGCAGGACGGGTAGACGTAGAAGGCGCCTTCCGGCGTCGGGCAGTTGATGCCGGCGGCCTGGTTCAGCATCGAGACGACCAGGTCGCGACGGCCCTGGAACAGCTTCTGGTTCGGCTTGATGAAGTCCTGGGTCCCGTTCAGCGCCTCGACCGCGGCGTACTGCGAGATCGAGCAGGGGTTCGAGGTGGTCTGGCTCATCACCTTGCGCATCAGGTTGATCAGCGCCTCGGGGCCGGCGGCGTAGCCGATCCGCCAGCCGGTCATGGCGTAGGCCTTGGAGACCCCGTTCATGGTCAGGGTCCGGTCGTAGAGCGCCGGCTCCACCTGGGCGATGGTCCAGAACTCGAAGTCGTCGAACAGCAGGTGCTCGTACATGTCGTCGGTCAGGATCCAGACGTGCGGGTGGCGCAGCAGCACGTCGGCCACCGCCCGCAGCTCGGCCTTGGTGTAGGCCGCGCCGGACGGGTTCGAAGGCGAGTTCAGGAACACCCAGCGGGTCTTCGGCGTGATCGCCGCTTCCAGGTCGGCCGGCTGCACCTTGAAGCCGGTCTCGGCGGTGGTCTGGACGAAGCGGGGCTCGCCGCCGGCCAGCAGCACCATGTCCGGGTAGCTGACCCAGTACGGCGTCGGGATGATCACTTCGTCGCCCGGGTTCAGGGTGGCGACCATGGCGTTGTAGATCACCGGCTTGCCGCCCGGCGAGACGTTCACCTGGGCCGGCTTGTAGGAGAGGCCGTTCTCGCGCTGGAACTTGGCGCAGATGGCTTCCTTCAGCTCCGGAACGCCGTCGACGTTGGTGTACTTCGTCTTGCCGTCGCGGATCGCCTTGACGGCGGCTTCCTTGATGTTGTCGGGCGTGTCGAAGTCCGGCTCGCCGGCGGCCAGGCCGATGACGTCCCGGCCTTGGCCGCGCAGGTCGCGGGCTTTCTGGTCGGCCGCGAGCGTGGCGGAGGGCTTCACGCGGGAAAGGGCGGCGGACTGCAGCGACATGGCGGGCTGTGCTCCCGGCTGGAGGTGGAGGTGAAAAGCGCGCGCGGTTTAGCCCAAGTGTGCGCCGCGGCAAACCCAATCCTCCCTCCCTTCCGGGAGGGAAGCTTGACCCCGCCTTCCCAATCGGCGACCTCACGCCTCCAGATGCGCCGCCTTCTGCAGTTCCTGTCCAACATGGACGCCAAGGCGTGGCGGACGCTGGCGGTCTCCTTCCTGCTGTTCGGCGGCGTGGGCGTGGTCTTCCTGTTCGGGGCCCAGGTGCTGGGCTTCAGCGGCGAGGCGACGGTGGAGCGGTGGATGGGGGCTGCGAGCGGGCCCCTGGCGCTGCCGGTCGCGGTGGCGGCCTTCGCCGCCCTGGCCTTCGTCGGGGTGCCGCAGTTCATGCTGATCGCCGCCGCCGTCGTGGCCTTCGGCGGGCTGGCGGGCTTCGCCTACAGCTGGATCGGCACCATGGTCTCGGCCCTGGTCGGCTTCTACCTGGGGCGCGCGGCGGGGGCGGGGGCGCTGGAGCGGTTCTCCGGCGCCGGGGTGAAGCGGTTCATGGACCACGTCGGCAGGAACGGCTTCCTGGCCAGCCTGATCGTGCGCCTGGTCCCCTCGGCGCCGTTCATCGTCGTCAACATGGCCGCCGGGGTGACGCCGATGCGGGCGCTCGACTTCGCCGCCGGCACGGCCATCGGCATCGTGCCGAAGATCGCGCTCACCGCCTTCGCCGGCGCCTCGATCGCCAAGGCCATGCGCGGCGAACTGGGGCGCGACCTCCTGTGGCTGGTCGTGCTGGCCGTCGCCTGGATCGGCGTCGGCTGGGCGGCGCGCCGGTGGCTGCGCTCGCGGGAGAAGCCGGCCGCGGATTGAGGCGCAGCGTCCGCTGGGCTAAATTTCGCCATGACCCAATCCGCCGACGTCGCCCGCGACCGCGTCATCATTTTCGACACCACCATGCGCGACGGCGAGCAGTCGCCTGGGGCCTCGATGTCGCTCCAGGAGAAGCTGGAGCTCTCCAAGATCCTCGAGGAGATGCGCGTCGACGTGATCGAGGCGGGCTTTCCGATCGCCTCCAACGGCGACTTCGAGGCCGTCCGCCAGATCGCCGAGATCGTGACGGAAAGCACCGTCTGCGGCCTGTCGCGCGCCGCCCCCGGCGACATCGAGCGCTGCGCCGAGGCGCTGAAGCCGGCCAGGCGCGGCCGCATCCACACCTTCATCTCCACCAGCCCCGTGCACATGAAGTGGAAGCTGCAGATGGAGCCGGAGGCGGTGCTGGAGGCGGTGACCCGCTCGGTGACCCACGCCCGCAACCTGATCGACGACGTCGAGTGGTCGGCGGAGGACGCCACCCGCACCGAGCGCGACTTCCTGCGCCGTTGCGTCGAGGCCGCGATCAAGGCCGGCGCCACGACCATCAACATCCCCGACACCGTCGGCTACAGCTATCCCGACGAGTACGCCGCCATATTCCGCGACCTGATCGAGACGGTGCCGGGCGCGGACAAGGTGGTCTTCTCCACCCACTGCCACAACGACCTCGGCCTGGCGGTCGCCAACAGCCTGGGCGGGCTGAACGGCGGCGCGCGCCAGATCGAGTGCGCCATCAACGGCATCGGCGAGCGCGCCGGCAACGCGGCGCTGGAAGAGATCGTCATGGCGCTGCGGGTGCGCGGCGACAAGCTGGCCTACGAGACCGCCGTCGAGCCGCTGCAGATCACCCGGGCCTCGCGCTACGTCTCGGCGATCACCGGCTTTCCGGTGCAGTTCAACAAGGCGATCGTCGGCAAGAACGCCTTCGCCCACGAGAGCGGCATCCACCAGGACGGGATGCTGAAGAACGCCGAGACCTACGAGATCATGAAGCCCGAAGACGTGGGGCAGGGCGCCACCAACCTCGTGATGGGCAAGCACTCCGGCCGCCACGCGTTCCGCGAGAAGCTGAAGGCGCTGGGCTACGAGCTGGGCAAGAACGCGCTCGACGAGGCCTTCCGGCGCTTCAAGGACCTGGCCGACAAGAAGAAGCACGTTTTCGACGACGACATCGTCGCCCTGGTCGACGACGCGCTGGCCTCGGGCGCGGACCGCATCCAGGTCAAGCACCTGCGGGTCATCGCCGGCACCGGCGGGCCGCAGGAGGCCTTCCTGACGCTCACCGTCGACGGCGAGGACCGCTCGGCCAATGCGACGGGCGACGGCCCGGTCGATGCGGTGTTCCACGCCATCCAGCTGGCGGCGCCGCACGAGGCGGTGCTGCGTCTGTTCCAGGTGCATGCGGTGACCGAAGGCGCCGACGCCCAGGCCCAGGTCTCGGTGCGGCTGGAGGACGAGGGCCGCATCGCCACCGGCCAAGCCGCCGACACCGACACCCTGACCGCCTCGGCCAAGGCCTACGTCAACGCGCTGAACAACCTCTTCGCCCGCAAGGAGAAGTCGGCGCCGGGCGGACGGGTGGCCAGCGGCTTTTAGGATCTCCCGCGATAACGCAAGGCCTCCACCAGGAGGGCGAAGGCCGGCGAGAGCTGGCGGCGGCTGGGATAGTAGAGGTGATAGCCGGGGAAGGGCGGGTGCCAGTCGTCAAGCACCTGCACCAGCCTTCCGTCCGCGAGATGCTCCTCGGCCTGGTCCTGCAGCACGCAGGCGAGGCCCAGGCCGGCTGCGGCGGCCTTCAGCACCATGGTGTTGTCGTTGAACACCAGCTGGCCGTCGACCCGCACGTTCAGCGGCCGGCCGTCCTTCTCGAACTCCCAGGCGTAGAGGCCGCCAAGCGTCGGCAGGCGCACGTTGATGCAGCTGTGGCCAGTGAGCTCATGCGGCGTGCGCGGCACGCCATGGGCGGCGAAGTAGGCCGGCGCGCCGACGCAGGCCATGCGCATGTCCGGACCGATCCGCACGGCGATCATGTCCCTGGCGACCTGTTCGCCAAGCCGGACGCCGGCGTCGTAGCGCTCGGCGACGATGTCGGTCAGGCTGGCCTCGATCGCCACCTCGACCTTGATGTCGGGGTAGTCCGGGATCAGCCGCTCCAGCGCCGGCCACAGGACGGTCTCGGCCGAATGTCGTGTGGCCGTGATGCGGATCGCGCCGGTCGGTTTCTCCCGCAGCTCGCCAAGCTCGACCAGCAGAGCGTCTATGTCGTCGAAGGCCGGGCGCAGGGTCTCGACCAGCCGCTCGCCCGCCTCGGTCGGCGCGACGCTGCGCGTGGTGCGCGTGAGCAGCCGCAGGCCGAGTCGGGTCTCGAGGCGACGGACCGTGTGGCTGAGCGCCGATTGCGACGTCCCGAGCCTCGCCGCGGCCCGGGTGAAGCTGCGCTCCTCGGCGACCGCCAGGAAGGCGGTCAAGTCGCCAAGCTCGTCGCGGCGCATTCATGAACTCCAGACATAGGTGCATGCCGATCTTAACGGCTAATCGGTGCGGCTTGCGCGCCCTAAGTTCTGTTCGCAACGGACACGGAGCTAGCTATGCAAAAGCGCAAACTCGGCCGCAGCGGCCTGGAAGTCTCCGCTCTCGGCCTTGGCTGCATGGGCTTGAGCTTCGGCTTCGGACCGGCGACCGACCGCAGCGAGGCGGTGAGTCTGATTCGGGCCGCCTTCGACCGCGGCGTCACCTTCTTCGACACCGCCGAGGCCTATGGCCCCTATGTGAACGAGGAGCTCGTCGGCGAGGCTTTGGCGCCGGTGCGCGACCAGGTTGTGATCGCCACCAAGTTCGGCTTCAAGGACGCGAGCGCCCTGGTCGGCCTCGACAGCCGGCCCGAGCACATCCGGGCGGTCGCCGAGGCCGCGCTCAAGCGGCTGAGGGTCGAGACGATCGACCTCCTCTACCAGCATCGCGTCGACCCGGACGTGCCGATCGAGGACGTCGCCGGGACGGTGAAGGCGCTGATCGGCGAGGGCAAGGTGAAGCACTTCGGCATGTCCGAGGCCAGCGCCCAGACCCTCCGTCGCGCCCATGCGGTCCAGCCGGTCGCGGCCCTGCAGAGCGAGTACTCGTTGTGGTGGCGCGAGCCGGAGGAGGAGATCCTGCCGACGCTGGAAGAGCTGGGGATAGGTTTCGTGCCGTTCAGCCCGCTGGGCAAGGGGTTTCTGACCGGCGCGATCACGGCCGACACTCGATTCGACGAGGCCGACTTCCGCAGCCATTCGCCGCGCTTCGAGCCCGACGCCCGGGCGGCGAACCAGGCCCTGGTGGTCGAGATCGGCCGGATCGCGGCGAGCAAGGGAGCAACGCCCGCGCAGATCGCGCTGGCCTGGCTGCTGGCGCAGAAGCCGTGGATCGTGCCGATCCCCGGCACGACCAAGCTGCATCGCCTGGAGGAGAACCTCGCCGCCGCCGCCGTCGAGCTGACCGCCGAGGATCTGGCCGGCATCGAGCGCGCCGTCTCCGGCGTCGCGGTGCAGGGCGCCCGCTATCCGGCGGCGCTGCAGGCGCTCGTGCAGCGCTAGACTCCAGGCTTGGCAATCGAGGAGAACCCATCGGTGGATCGCGGCCCCAGAGATGCGGACGACCTTCCCGAAGGCGCGATATTCGACATGTCCAGGCGCGGCGTGCTGGCTGTAGGCTGCGCCTCGCTGGCGTCGCCGGCCGTGGCGGGCGTCCGACAACCAGGAGCGCCGGTCATGTCCCGAGTGTCGTTCACCGTAAACGGCGAGCCGCGCACCCTCGAGCTCGACACCCGCACCACCCTGCTCGACGCGCTGCGCGAGCACCTGCGGCTGACCGGCACGAAGAAGGGCTGCGACCATGGCCAGTGCGGGGCCTGCACGGTGGTCGTCGGCGGACGGCGGATCAATTCCTGCCTGACGCTGGCGGTGATGCACGAGGGCGACCGCATCACCACGATCGAGGGCCTGGGCCGGCCGGAGGCGCTGCACCCGATGCAGGCGGCCTTCGTCAAGCACGACGGCTACCAGTGCGGCTACTGCACGCCCGGCCAGATCTGCTCGGCGGTCGCCGTCCTCGAGGAGATCAAGGCCGGCGTGCCGAGCCATGCCAGCGCCGACATCACGGCCGCGCCGCAGGTCACGACAGACGAGCTGCGCGAGCGGATGAGCGGCAACATCTGCCGTTGCGGCGCCTACTCCAACATCATCGAGGCGATCGCCGAGGTCGCCGGAGGCGGGTCATGAGGGCCTTCAGCTACGAGCGCGCGACCTCGCCCACGCGCGCCGCCGCCGCGGCGGCGAAGACCAAGGGCGCGAAGTTCATCGCCGGCGGCACCAACCTGCTCGACCTGATGAAGCTGGAGATCGAGACGCCCAGCCACCTGATCGACGTGTGCGGCCTGGGCTTCGACAAGATCGAGCAGACGCCCGACGGCGGCCTGCGCATCGGGGCGCTGGTGCGCAACACCGACCTCGCGGCCGACCCGCGCGTGCGGCGCGACTATGGGGTGCTGTCGCGGGCGCTGGTGGCCGGCGCCTCGGGGCAGCTGCGCAACAAGGCGACGACCGCCGGCAACCTGCTGCAGCGGACGCGCTGTCCGTACTTCTATGACACCAACCAATCCTGCAACAAGCGCCGGCCCGGCAGCGGCTGTGCGGCGCTCGGCGGGTTCAGCCGGCAGCTGGCGGTGATCGGCGCGAGCGAGGCCTGCATCGCCACCCACCCGAGCGACATGGCGGTGGCGATGCGCGCGCTGGACGCGACCGTCGAGACGGTCCAGGCGGACGGCAAGGCCCGCCGGATCCCCATCGCCGACTTCCACAAACTGCCCGGCGAGACGCCGCATCTGGAGACGGCGCTCGAGGCCGGCGAGCTGATCACCGCCGTGACCCTGCCCAGGCCGCTTGGCGGGGTTCACGCCTATCACAAGGTCCGCGACCGGGCGTCCTACGCCTTCGCCCTGGTGTCGGTGGCGGCGGTCGTCCAGCCCGACGGGACCGGCCGCGTGGCGCTTGGCGGCGTCGCCCCCAAGCCGTGGCGGGTCGAGGCGGCCGAGGCCCGGATGCCCCAGGGCGCCAAGGCGGTCACGGCCGAACTCCTGGCCGGCGCGAAGCCCACGCCGGAGAACGCGTTCAAGCTGCCGCTGGCCGAGCGCACGCTGGGCGCCGTGCTGGCCGCCAGTCGAGTGCAAGCGGCGAGGGCCTGAGACCATGAAGTTCGACACGCCCGCCGCCGACAACCCGATCGACCGGTTGAGAATCGTCGGCCGCCCGGCCGACCGGATCGAAGGCCCGCTCAAGACCACCGGGACCGCGGCCTACGCCTACGAGCGCCACGACGTCGTCCGCAACCAGGCCTACGGCTACGTGCTGGGCTCGGCCATCGCCAAGGGACGGATCCTGGCGATGGACGCGAGCCGCGCCAAGGCCGCGCCGGGCGTGCTGGCGGTCGTCACCGCCGAGAACGCCGGTCCCTTGTCCAAGGGCGCCAGCAACACCGCCAAGCTTCTCGGCGGGCCCGAGATCCAGCACTACCACCAGGCGGTCGCGGTGGTGGTCGCCGAAAGCTTCGAGCAGGCGCGGGCCGCTGCGGCCCTGATCAAGGTCAGCTACGAGGCCGCCCCCGGCGCCTTCGACCTCGCCGCCGCCAAGGCTAGCGCGGTCAACCCCGGCATGATCTTCGGCAGTCCGGCCGACACGGCGGTCGGGGATTTCGCCGGCGCCTTCGCTGCGGCCCCCGTCCAGCTCGACGAGACCTACTCCACGCCCGACCAGGGGCACGCGATGATGGAGCCGCACGCTACCATCGCCGCCTGGAACGGCGAGGAGCTGACGCTCTGGACCTCGAACCAGATGATCGACTGGAGCCGCCGCGAGATCGCCACGACGCTCGGCCTCGCCAAGGAGAAGGTGCGGCTGAGTTCGCCCTTCGTCGGCGGCGGCTTCGGCGGCAAGCTGTTCCCGCGCGCCGACGCGATCTGTGCGGCGTTGGGCGCGCGCGCCGCCGGCAGGCCCGTCAAGGTGGCCCTGACCCGGCCGCTGATGTTCAACAACACGACCCACCGGCCGGCCACCATCCAGCGGATCCGTATCGGCGCCACGCGCGAGGGCAAGATCACCGCCATCGGCCACGAAAGCTGGTCCGGCGACCTGCCGGGGGGCCATGCCGACGGCGCGGTGGACCAGACCCGCGCCCTCTACGCCGGCGCCAACCGCATGACCGCGACCCGGCTGGCGGCCCTCGACCTGCCGGAGAGCAACGCCATGCGCGCGCCCGGCGAGGCGACGGGGATGATGGCGCTGGAGGTCGCCATGGACGAGATGGCCGAGAAGCTCGGCCTCGATCCGGTCGAGTTCCGCATCCGCAACGACACCCAGGTCGACCCCGAAAAGCCCGAGCGGCGCTTCTCCCAGCGCCAGCTCGTCGAATGCCTGCGGCTCGGCGCCGAGCGCTTCGGCTGGCGCGCGCGCAATCCGAAGCCGGCCAGCGTGCGCGACGGCGGCTGGCTGATCGGGCTGGGCGTGGCGGCGGCCTACCGCGGCGCGCCGGTCCAGAAGTCCGCCGCGCGCGTCAGGCTGGACGGGGAGGGCGTCTGCACGGTCGAGACCGACATGACCGACATCGGCACCGGCAGCTACACCATCATCGCCCAGACCGCGGCGGAGATGATGGGCCTGCCGCTGCACAAGGTGGTGGTGCGCCTGGGCGACTCGACCTTCCCGGCGTCCGCCGGCTCCGGCGGGCAGTGGGGCGCGGCGAGCTCGACCGCCGGGGTCTACGCCGCCTGCGTCAAGCTGCGCGAGGCCGCCGCCCGGAAGGTCGGCTTCGATCCCGCCCAGGCCGAGTTCGCCGACGGCTACGTCCGGCTGGGCAACCAAAGCGTCGCCTTGGCGCAGGCCGCCGGGCCGGACGGCCTCGCCGCCGAGGACGCGATGGAATACGGCGACCTGGCGACGACCTACCGCCTGTCGACCTTCGGCGCGCATTTCGTCGAGGTCGCGGTCGATGCGGCGACCGCCGAGATCAGGGTGCGGCGGATGCTGGCGGTCTGCGCCGCCGGGCGTATCCTCAATCCGAAGTCGGCCCGCAGCCAGGTGATCGGCGCCATGACCATGGGCGTCGGCGCGGCCCTGATGGAGGAGCTGGCGGTCGACAAGCGGGTCGGCTTCTTCGCCAACCATGACCTTGCGGGCTACGAGGTGCCGGTCCACGCCGACATCCCGCACCAGGAGGTGATCTTCCTCGACGAGGTCGATCCTCTGTCCTCGCCGATGAAGGCCAAGGGCGTGGGCGAGCTCGGCATCTGCGGCGTGGCCGCCGCCATCGCCAACGCCGTCTACAACGCTGTCGGCGTGCGGGTCCGAGACTATCCGGTTACGCTCGACAAGCTGCTCGCCGGAATGCCCGAGACCGTCTGAGGCCATCTCGTCGGATGTCAGGCTAAGTTTCTGACGATCCTGGCGAAACCGAACCTTAAGCAGACGCCTCCCAGAGTGCGGGATGTCAAAGGGAGGAGAGCCAGAATGGCCAGCGACAGGACAGGTTGCGACTTGGCGAAGACTTGCCGTGGCGAGGTCGCCGCATGAGCAAGACCGTGCTTACCGTCGACGACTCGCGGACCATGCGGGACATGCTGCGCATGGCGCTGATCGACGCCGGCTTCGACGTGGTCCAGGCGGAGGACGGCGTTCAGGGCCTGGAGCTCCTGCAGGAGACCCGCCCGGACGTCATCATCACCGACATCAACATGCCGCGGATGGACGGCTACGGCTTCATGCAGGGCGTGCGGGCGGACGCCCAGAACCGGGGGATCCCGATCCTGGTGCTGACCACCGAATCCAGCCCCGAAAAGAAGCTTCGCGCGCGCGACGCCGGCGCCACCGGCTGGATCGTCAAGCCGTTCGACCCGAAGAAGCTGGTCGACGCCGTCAACCGCGTGGCCGCCTAGGGGAACGCCCGCGTGAACGACATCGGCACTCTTGCAGAACGCCGCTCGGCGAGGCTGGCGCGCGCCGCCGCCACGAGCCCGCCGCCGGTCCAGGTCCGCCGCACGACCGCCGACGGCGAGATCGTGCACATCGTGCAGGGCGAGCAGTACGTCAGTGAAGACCCGAGCATCGTCATCTCGACCCTGCTCGGCAGCTGCGTCGCCGCCTGCCTGCGCGATCCCGTAGCCCGCGTCGGCGGCATGAACCACTTCCTGCTGCCCGGCGCGGACACTGCTCGCGGCGAGTGCGAGAACATCGGCATCGGCGTCCACGCCATGGAGCTCTTGGTGAACGCGCTCCTGGCGCACGGCGCGCGGCGTGAGCGCATCGAGGCGAAGCTGTTCGGCGGCGCCTGTGTGGTCGCAGGCCTGACCAGCGTCGGCGAGAAGAACGCCCGGTTCGCCGAGGAATTCCTCCGCCGCGAGGGGATCCAGCACGTCGGCGGCTCGCTGCGCGGGGATTCCGGCCGCAGGCTGCAGTACTGGCCCGTGAGCGGCCGCGCCCGGCAGGTGTTCATGGGCAGCGCCGCGCCGGAGCTCATCGCCCGCGAGACCCGGCCCGTCGCACCGCCCAAGGCCGAGGACGCCGGCGCGCTGGAGCTGTTTTAGGGGACCCCTTTCCCCCTCGATGGGGGAAAGGCCGGGATAGGGGGTGCTGGCAGGGCTTGTGCGGTCGAGACACTGGTCGGCGCAGGCGCCAAGAGCGGCAAATGACCTTGACGCCGGAGCCACACCCCCATCCCAACCCTTCCCCCATCGAGGGGGGAGGGCTTTCGCAGCGTCAACCTTGCTCCCCCGCCGCTCACAGCGTTATGAAGTCGCTCTTTATAACGACTCGGGGGTCCGGAACATGCGCGCTATCACTCGACGCTTGTCGCTGGTCGGCGTGCTGTTTGCCTGGGCGCTCGCGGTCCCGGCGCTCGCCGCCGAGACCCAGGTCGCCGTGGCGGCCAACTTCACCGAGCCGGCCAAGGAGATCGCCGCAGCCTTCACCGCGGCGACCGGCCACAAGGCGATCCTGAGCTTCGGCTCCTCCGGCCAGTTCTACGCCCAGATGGCCCACGGCGCGCCCTATGAGGTCTTCCTGTCGGCCGATGCCGACCGGCCGAAGAAGGCCGAGCAGGACGGCCTGGGCGTGCCCAACACCCGCTTCACCTACGCCGTCGGCCGGCTGGTGCTCTATTCGAAGACCCCGGGCCTGGTGGACGAGGGCGGGGCGGTGCTGAAAAGCGGCAAGTTCGCCAAGCTGTCGATCGCCGATCCCGCCGCCGCCCCCTACGGCGCGGCCGCGGTGCAGGCCATGCAGCGGCTGGGCGTCTACGATCAGGTGAAGCCGAAGATCGTGCAGGGGACCTCGATCACCCAGGCCTACCAGTTCGTCGCCTCGGGCGCGGCCGACCTGGGCTTCGTGGCCCTCTCGCAGGTCATCGACCAGCAGGGCGGCTCGCGCTGGCTGGTGCCGACCGGCGACCACAAGCCGATCGACCAGCAGGCGGTGCTGCTGTTCACGGGCCAGAAGAACCCGGCGGCGGCGGCCTTCCTGAAGTTCCTCAAGAGCCCGCAGGCGGTCGCCATCATCAGGCGCTACGGTTACGAGGCCCGCTGAGGCCGTGGGACAGGTCGTCTGGACAACGCTGGCGCTGGCGAGCCTGACGACCGTCATCCTGCTCGTGGTCGCCGCTCCCCTGGGTTGGTGGCTGGCGCGCAGCCAGGCGTGGTGGAAGGAGGCGGTGGCGGCGCTGACCGCCCTGCCGATCGTCCTGCCGCCCACAGTGCTGGGGTTCTATGTGCTGATCGCGCTGGGCCCCCAAAGCCCCCTGATGAGCCTCCTGCATCCCCTCGGGGTGCGAACGCTCGCCTTCACCTTCGCCGGCCTGGTGATCGGCTCGGTGATCTATTCGCTGCCCTTCGCCGTGCAGCCGATCCGCAGCGCCTTCGAGGCGATCGGGGCGCGGCCGCTGGAGGTGGCGGCCACGCTTCGGGCTTCGCCGCTCGACGCTTTCGCGAACGTCGCTCTGCCGCTGGCCGGGCGCGGGTTCCTGACCGCCGCGGTGCTGGTCTTCGCCCATACCGTCGGCGAGTTCGGCGTCGTGCTGATGATCGGCGGCGCCATTCCCGGCAAGACCGAGGTGGTGTCGATCCGCATCTTCCAGGACGTCGAGGCGCTGAACTTCGCCGACGCCCACAAGCTGGCGGCGGGCCTGGTGGCGTTTTCGTTCGTGGTGCTGCTGGGGCTGCTCACCCTGCAGCGGCGGGCCGAGGCGCGGCGGGGCGCGGCGTGATCCGGCTGCGCCTCAAGGGCCGCTTCGGCGGTTTCGCCCTCGACGCCGCGGCCGAGGTCCCGGCGGCCGGCGTCACGGCGCTGGTCGGCGTCAGCGGTTCCGGCAAGACCACCCTCCTGCGCTGTCTGGCGGGCCTGGCGCGCGCCGAGGGTGAGGTCATGGTCGGCGAGGCGGTCTGGCAGGACGACCGGCGGTTCCTTCCGCCGCCCCGGCGCGGCGTCGGCTACGTCTTCCAGGAGCCCAGTCTGCTGCCGCACCTGTCGGTGCGCGGCAACCTTGCCTTCGCCGCCAGGCGGGCCGGGAAGGGATCGGGCGCGTCGTTCGACGAGGCCGTGGCGATGCTCGGCCTGCAGAAGCTGCTCGACCGCTCGGCGGCTTCGCTCTCCGGCGGCGAGCGCCAGCGCGCGGCGATCGCGCGGACGCTGCTGTCGCGGCCGGTCCTGCTGCTGATGGACGAGCCGCTCTCCAGCCTCGACGCGGCCAGCAAGGCCGACGTGCTGCCCTATCTCGATACGCTGCACCAGACGCTGAAGCTGCCGATCCTCTACGTCAGCCACGACGCCCTTGAGGTCGCCCGGTTGGCGGACCGGGTGCTGCGGATCGAAGGCGGCCGGCTCCGCGGCCCCGCGACGGAGCTGGGCGGCGCCGATCCGCTTCAGGTGCTGGACGCCGCGCAGATCCGCGCCCTGGCGCGCGCGGCCCTGGCCGCAGGGATTTCCGTGGAGCCGGGAACGCCATGACGCCGGACGAGCTCGACGTCGCCGTCAGCCTGAAGCGCGGCCTCTACCCGCGCGTCGGCCTGGACCGAATCGCGCTGATCGAGGCGGTCGACGACCTGGGCTCGATCACCGCGGCCGCCAAGCGGCTGGGCCTGAGTTACAAGGGCGCCTGGGACATCGTCCAGGCGCTGAACAACCTCTTCGCCGCCCCCTTGATCGAGGCCGCGCCCGGCGGCAGGTCCGGCGGCGCAGCCACCGTGACCGCGCGCGGACGCGAGGTTGCGACGGCTTTCCGCCGCGTTCAGGATGAGATCGACGCCGCCGTCGCCAAGCTGGAGGCCAGCTTCGCCGGCGAGGCGGCGCGGGACCTCTTCTGGAGCCTGGGCATGAGGACGAGCGCGCGCAACGCCCTTCGCGGCGAAGTCAGCCGGATGATCGACGGCGCGGTGAACAGCGAGGTCGGCCTCAAGGTCGCCGACGGCGTCGAGCTGACGGCGATCCTGACCCGCCGCAGCGTCGCCGACCTCGGCCTGGCGCTCGGCAAGCCGGCGATCGCGCTCATCAAGTCGAGCTTCGTCGTCCTGGCGAAGGGCGAGGGCCTGCGCACCTCGGCGCGCAACCAGATCGCGGGCGTCGTGACGAGCCGCGAGGACGGGGCGGTGAGCAGCGAGATCTCCGTCGACATCGGCGGCGGCAAGACCCTGACCGCGACCGTCACCCTGGAGAGCGCCGAGGCGCTGCGGATCGCCGTCGGCGACCGCGTGACCGCGTTGATCAAGGCCTCGCACCTGATCCTGGCGGTGGAATAGCTGGTGCGCCGGGCTCGCCCGCATCCGAGGCATGGGCCGGAGCGGGGCGCCAGCGGCAAGGCGCCGCGCCGCCCGGATGATCAACCGGATGTTACGGCAGGGCTGCGCCGGAGCGCGCCGCCGCCGGCGTGCTCTCCTGAGGGGCGAATTTGCCCAGCTTTCGATTCGGCCGGCTCGTAAAGCGTGACCGAACGGTGAAATTCGCGCGCGACGCGAGCGCGCAGGCGCTGCATTCTCCCTTGAATTCGCCCATGGGGCAGGGCACACGAACGACAAGCCAGCCAGGAAGGACGTAGCGACTCGGCGCAATCTATGGCGTCAATGAGCTTGCTTTCCGACTCTGGCGGACCCGCCGTCCCCGCCCCCATTCACCAGGGCCTTGCATGATCTCTTCCCTCTTCGGCGCGATCTCGAACGACATCGCCATCGACCTCGGAACCGCCAACACCCTCATCTACATGAAGGGCAAGGGGATCGTGCTGAACGAGCCCTCGGTGGTGGCGCTGCGCAACGTCGGCGGGCGCAAGGTCGTCCACGCCGTCGGCATCGAGGCCAAGCAGATGCTCGGCCGCACGCCCGGGCACATGGAGGCCATCCGCCCGATGCGCGACGGGGTCATCGCCGACTTCGAAGTCGCCGAGGAAATGATCAAGTACTTCATCCGCAAGGTGCACAACCGCAAGGGTTTCGTGAACCCGAAGGTGATCGTCTGCGTGCCGTCGGGCGCCACCGCGGTGGAGCGCCGGGCCATCAACGATTCCTGCCTCAATGCGGGTGGCCGTCGCGTCGGCCTGATCGACGAGCCGATGGCCGCGGCGATCGGCGCCGGCCTGCCGATCCACGAGCCGACCGGCTCGATGGTGGTCGACATCGGCGGCGGCACCACCGAGGTGGCCGTGCTCTCGCTGTCCGGCATCGTCTATTCGCGCTCGGTCCGCGTCGGCGGCGACAAGATGGACGAGGCGATCATCAGCTACATGCGCCGCAACCATAACCTCTTGATCGGCGAGACCACCGCCGAGCGCATCAAGAAGGAGATCGGCACCGCCCGCGCGCCGGCCGACGGCGAGGGCCTGTCGATCGAGGTCAAGGGCCGCGACCTGATGCAGGGCGTGCCGCGCGAGGTGCGCATCAGCGAGAAGCAGGCTTCCGACGCGCTCTCCGAGCCGGTCGGCCAGATCGTCGACGCGGTGAAGATGGCGCTGGAAGCCACCCCGCCCGAGCTGGCCTCGGACATCGCCGACAAGGGCATCATGCTGACCGGCGGCGGCGCCCTGCTGCGCGGCCTGGACGCCGAGATCCGCGACCACACCGGCCTGCCGGTGACGGTGGCGGACGATCCGCTGTCCTGCGTCGCGCTCGGGTGCGGCAAGGTGCTCGAACATCCCAAGTGGATGAAGGGCGTCCTCGAGTCCACATTGGCGTAAGGGGTCGGCGACTCGCGGTCATGAGGGCCGGCGTGGGCTGTCGCAGGCCGAGTGGGGGCGCGTTGAATGTCC
>NZ_DATELG010000246.1:0-52530 GCF_035276905.1 Phenylobacterium sp.
ATCCCGGCGCGGACCAGGCTGGCCGGGGCCGGTCCCGCGAGCGGAGTCGCCGGCCCGGCGGTGCGCCCGGCGTCGCGCAACAAGCCGTTCGACTATCTGATCGTGGGGGCCGGCTTCGCGGGCTCGGTGCTGGCGGAGCGACTTGCGAGCCAGCTCGGCAAGCGGGTGCTGGTGATCGACCGGCGCCTGCACATCGGCGGCAACGCCTACGACGAGAAGGACGCGGCGGGCGTGCTGATGCACCGCTACGGGCCGCATATCTTTCACACAAATTCCGACGAGGTGGCCGGCTATCTGTCGCAGTTCACGCGCTGGCGGCCTTACGAGCATCGGGTGCTGGCGGCGCTGAAGAGCGGCCTGCACGTGCCGATCCCGATCAACCGCACGACGCTCAACACCCTCTACGGCCTCGAGCTGGCCGGCGACGACGACGCCCGGGCCTGGCTCGCCAGCCGCGCCGAGCCGGTGGAGCGGATCAGAAGCTCCGAGGACGTGGTCGTGTCGGCCGTCGGTCGCGAGCTCTACGAGACCTTCTTCCGCGGCTACAGCCGCAAGCAGTGGGGCATGGACCCCACCGAGCTCGACAAGTCGGTCACCGCGCGCGTGCCCACGCGGACCAACACCGACGACCGCTACTTCACCGACAAGTTCCAGAACATGCCGGCGGACGGCTATACGCGGATGTTCGAGAACATGCTCGACCAGAATGGCGTCCAGCTGGAGCTTGGCGTCGACTTCGATGACGCTCGCGAGGAGAAGGTCTACGACCGGCTGATCTTCACCGGCCCCGTCGACGAATATTTCGACTACCGCTACGGCAAGCTGCCCTACCGCAGCCTGAAGTTTCGCCACCAGACCCTGGACCAGGAGTGGTTCCAGCCGGTCGGCACGGTCAACTACCCCGACGAGGCCACGCCGCACACCCGGATCAGCGAATACAAGCACATGACCGGTCAGTCGGCGCGCAGGACGACCATCACCCACGAATATCCGAGCGCCGAGGGCGACCCCTACTATCCGGTGCCGCGTCCCGAGAACCAGGCGCTCTACAAGCGCTACGAGGCGCTGGCGCTCGAGACGCCCAATGTCCACTTCGTCGGCCGGCTGGCGACCTATCGCTACTACAACATGGACCAGGTGGTCGGGCAGGCGCTGGCGACGTTCCGACGCATCGCCGAGCGGGAGGGGCGCGCCGCCATCTCCGCCCAGAGCGCGGGCCGGGCGATCGCCGCCAACTGAACCGGCGCATTCGCCTGCGGCCGACGCGCGCCGGTTGTTCCGCAACCGGACCAGTGATATGCGGCCGACCGAGCTTCGCGGCGAGCGGGTCCGATGAGCGATTCCGACACTTCGCGCGCGAGGGAAGCCGCCGAGGACCTCGTCGACCTCCTGAGCGCCTACGAAATGGAGTTGAGCGCGCTGGAGCAGGAGGCTCCCGGCGTGGCGCCCCTGCGCGAGGCGGTTGGCCTGGCGCTTGCACGTGTGACGTTCTGGATCTCAGATCGGGACGCCGAGGATGGCTCGGCCTCCGAGACGAGGCATTAGAGCAGAACGTCAGGACAGGACGACACCATGACTCGCAATCCGGAGGCGCTCGCCGATCCGATCGACGTGGCCGTGGGCGCGCGCATCCGCCTGCTGCGCAAGCTGCGGGGCCTGTCGCAGCAGGCCCTGGCGGAGGCCGCAGGCGTGACCTTCCAGCAAATCCAGAAATATGAGCGCGGCGCCAACCGGGTGAGCGCCTCGATGCTCTCGCGCATCGCCGGCGCCCTCGATACGCCGGTGGCCGAGATGTTCGGCGAGACCAGCTCGGCCAGCGGGGCGATCGACGAGGTCGCTGCGCTGCTCGCCGAGCCGGGCGCCCTGGAGCTGCTGCGCGCCTACACGATTCTGCCGCGAGGCCCCGCGCGGGCCGCCCTGGTCGACTTCGTCCGGGCGCTGAACGCGCCGACCGTCGAGGCCTGACGGCAGCGCCGCAAGGAACCTCGCTCTTTTCGGAGGGTTGCTCCCCTAAGGGCGCCCGGCGTCGCCGGCGCGAAAAAATCACGGGAGAAACCCTTATGGCCACGACGCCGCGAGACGGCCGCACCCACGCTGACGCCCACCACCGGCCCGCCGCGCGAGAGCGCAGCCTGGGCGAGCACATTTTCATCTGGATCGCCTGGGCGCTGGCCGCCGCCTTCTGGGGCGCGACCCTGACGACGATGGTGGAGATCTTCCGGACGGCCGCTCAGCCAGGGCCCGCTGTCGCCGCCGCGCCCGGCGCGCCTGGCGGTTCGGCCTATCTGGTCTTCGTGATCGTGGCCTTCCTGGTGATGGCGGTGGCCCTGGCCTGGGCCGAGATCCGCGCGGCGAGCGGCTCCGGCGGCCGCGGCGAGCGCGCGACCGCGGCGCTCTACAACTCCATCGAACGTCAGGGCGGAGAGGAATTGACCGCTCATGCGTCCGACCGACGGCGCGCGGACCGCGAAAACCGCTGATTCCGCCCGTTCCGAGGGGAAAAGCTCTCTCGTCGCTGTGGCGTGCCGCGCAGGAGGCGCCTAGGATGTCCCAGCGACTCAGCCCTGCTTGCAACTTGAAGGGGCGGACGCCTCATTTCCAGCTGGGGGAACACCATGGCCGACACCAAGAAGACCAACGCCCTGCAAAAGCCGCTCACCCCGTCGTCGGAACTCGCCGCCGTCGTCGGTTCGGCGCAGCTTTCGCGCGGTGAAGTGGTCTCGAAGATCTGGGACTACATCAAGAAGAACAACCTCCAGAACCCGGAGAACAAGCGCGAGATCGTCGCGGACGCGAAGCTGAAGCCCGTGTTCGGCGGCAAGGACCGCGTCTCCATGTTCGAGATGAACAAGCATCTCGCGCAGCACCTGAAGTAGGGTTCGCGCGTCCGTTCGGGCGCACTCGCAGACCGCGGATATGAAACCCCGCAGGCCGCCGGCCTCGCGGGGTTTCTTATGGCCCGCATCTTGCAGCGATTGGTCGCACCGGCGCGCGGCCGAGCGTGGCCAGACGTCGCAGTGACCATTTGATTAGGTTGACCTTAAGCGTTTCAGGCCAAATCTTTGCCGCGGCCTGGGGCCTAGTCAGTCAGAGTCGGGGTTGCAGCTGCCGATGCGGACCAATCTGGGACGGCGTGGAGTGTTGGCGGGCGCGTGCGCCCTGATGGCGAGCGTCGCCGCCCCGGCGGTCGTGTGTGCGCAAGGTCTTCCCGGCGTCAGGCGCGCGGTGCTGTACAACCTGCATACCGGCGACAGCTTCAACGAGGTGTTCTACGCCAATGGCCAGTACATGCCCGACGCCCTGGCCGAGGCCATGCGCGTGCTGAGGGACTGGCGCAACGGCGAGGAACACCCGATGGATCCGCGCCTGTTCGACGCGCTCCATGAGATCAGCGCGCGGCTCGACACCGGCAAGGCCTTCCAGGTGATCTCCGGCTACCGCTCGCCCAGCACCAACGCGATGCTCCACGCCCGCAGTTCGGGCGTCGCCGAGCATAGCCAGCACATGCTGGGCAAGGCTTGCGACGTGCGCGTCGAAGGCGTCTCGCTGCGCGACCTGCGCAACGCCGCGCTGGATGTCGGCGCCGGCGGCGTCGGCTTCTATCCCGTCTCGAACTTCGTGCACGTCGACGTGGCCCGCGTCCGCCAGTGGACGGGGGTCTAGAGCGTTCGGCGGTTCGAACGAACCGCCAATGCTCATAAGTCTTTGAAGTAAGACCATTCGCTACGCCGAACCGGCATCCACTTCGGCTGCGAATGGTCTAGCCTAGCGATCAGGCGTCGGGGTTCTTCGCGCTCAGTTCGCCTGCGGCTGACTGTCGCCGGCGGCCGCCGAGGCGGTCTTTGACACCGGCGAGACGGGAGCGGCCGCCGGACCCGCCTCGGCCGGGCTTTGGTCGGCCCCGTCGCGGGTGGTCATGCCGACGGCCGCGGCGTCCTCCTGGACCTGCAGATCGGGGGCGAGCTTCTTCACGGCGACGGGCTGCGGCGGCTGCACCGGCGCCGGCAGCGGCGTGGGAGCAGGCGCCATCGGCGCGGTGGTGGTGATCTGCACCGCCGCGGCGTTGCCCTCGGTGGGCGTGACGCGCTGGCCGCGACCGATCAGCAGGCCGACAAGCAGCGCAAGCACCAGCGCGCCGACCAGCAGCAAGGTGCGGCTCAGTTTGTTCATCGCGAAGCCTCCTCAGGCCTTGGGCGCGTCCAGCACCCCGATTCGCTGCAGCAGCAGCCGGTCCCAATTATAAGGGTCCGACCGGAAATTCATCGAGCCGTCCGGCGAGGCGAAGGCGGTCCAGTAGAAGATGAATACCGGGATCTGGTCTGTGAGGCGTACGCGCAAAGTGTCGCCCTTGTCGATCGCCGCGGCGATCGCGTCCGGCGTCCACTTCGGGTCTGTGGCCAGCAGGGCCTCGGCCAGCGCCTTGGGCTTCTCCAGCCGCACGCAGCCGTGGCTCGCCTGGCGGCCGTAGCGGTTGAAGGTGCTCTGGGTCGGGGTGTCGTGCAGATAGACGCCGTAGGGGTTGTCGAAGTCGAACTTGTAGTGGCCCAGCGCGCTCTTCGACGGCTTCTGCTGCAGCCGCACGCCGCCTTCGGTCTTGATCACCACGAAGCCGTTTCGCGCGAGGTAGCCGGGACTCTTCTTCTCCTTCGGCCACAACTCCTTGGTGGCGATGGTGGTCGGCACGTTCCACGGCGGATTGAGCACCACCGAGTGGATCTTGGAAAACAGCATAGGAGTCTCGTCGCCGGGCTTGCCGGAGACGGCTTTCATCGACAGCACCGGCCGGTCGTCCTGGAACAGGGTGACGATGGCCGCGCCGGAGTTCACCTGCACGCGGGTGGAGGGCATGGTCGGCGGCAGCCAGCGCCAGCGCTCGAGGTTGGCGATGATCTGCAGCACGCGCTGTCCGACGGGCTGGTTGAGCGCGGCGAGGGTCTCGGCGGTGACCAGGGCGTCCGGCTTCAGGCCGAGGCGACGCTGGGCGCGGGCGATCGCCTGCTGCAGGTCGGCGTCGACGACCGCCGGTCCGGCGGCGTCGACGGCCGGATCCTCGGCCGCCAGCCGCGCGCGCAGCGCCGCCGCCCGTGGACCCTTTTCGCCGAGACCGAAGTCGGGGCCTGCGGGAATGGGCTTCCAGCCGCCCTTGGCGGCGATCTCCCGGTAGGCGCCGAGCCCGCGGCGCAGGGCGGCGTAGCCGGAGTAGGGCGGCGGCAGGCTGTCCAGCCAGGCGCCGAGCCGGTCGCTGGCGACCGCCGCGGCCATGTCGGGCCGCGGGTCGTAGGGCGGCGGGCGCACGCCCCACTCGTTGAGGAAGTCGCCGTTCGCCAGGCGCCCGACGTGCACCATGCGGGCATAGCGCAGCAGGGCCTCCGTCACCCGGTCGGAGCCGTCCTCCACGCCGAAGTGCTGCTTGGGCAGGCCGTGGGTGTCGGCGGCGTTCAGGATCCGCACCGCCAGCGCCAGCTGGGAGGCGCTGAGCGGCGGGATCGGAACCGGCGGCGGAGGTGGGGGCGCCGGGGCGATCGGCGGCAGCAGCGGCGCCGTCTGAGCGAGCGCGGAACGGGCGAAGACGGAGCCGGCGGCGGCGAGGGCGGAAACAGCGGTCAGCAGCGCCCGGCGGTGAACGGTCGGGCGGGCGGCAGGGGAGGACATCGGAAGCTTCACGCCCAAACAACGCGGCCAAAATGAGTCCGCGTGCTTGAGATATGGCATTCGCCCACAGCTCTTCCAGCGTCCCGCGGCGGAACTGTGCAACTGTGGCCGAATGGCCGCGGGCGGTTGAAACGCCGACGCGTTGGCCGCAAGGACGCGGCAGGCTTTTTCCCGCCTCCGGGCCCGCTTGCGGGGCGCGTGCGAAAGGCCTAGGTGCGTGTGATCCTTCGCACCCCGAGGCTTTCGCCATGCGCCAGAGATTCTCCGACGCCGAGCTTGACCAGCTGTTTCGCACGGCGCGCACGCGCAACGCCTGGAAGCCGGAGCCCGTGCCACAGAGCCTGCTGCGCGAGCTCTACGACCTGGCGAAATGGGGGCCGACCTCGGCGAACCTCTCGCCGGGGCGCTTCGTCTTCCTGACGACGGAAGCGGCCAAGCAGCGGATCGGGCCCTACCTGTCGGCCAACAACCGTGCGAAGTCGATGGCGGCGCCGGTGGTGGCGATCGTCGCCTACGACCTGGCCTTCGCCGAGCACGCGCCGCACCTGTTCCCGCACAATCCCGGCGTCGGCGCCTGGTTCGCCGATCCGGCGACGGCTCAGGAGACGGCGTTCCGCAACGGCAGCCTGCAGGGCGCCTATCTGATGCTGGCCGCCCGGGCGCTAGGCCTCGACTGCGGGCCGATGTCCGGCTTCGACGCCAAGGGCGTGGACGCGGAGTTCTTCGCCGGCACGACCTGGAGGTCGAACTTCGTCTGCAACCTGGGCTACGGATCCGACGAGAACCTGTTCGAGCGCCTGCCCAGGCTCCCGTTCGAAGAGGCGTGCAAGGTCCTCTGAGGCCACGGCCGCCAGGCCCATCGAACCGCGATCTTGGGCGGACAGGTCACTGGCGGGGGGAATAAGATCGCCCCGCCGAAGGTCTGATGATCGATGGACGATCACCGTCAGAGGTTCGAGGCGCTGGCGCTGCCGCACCTGGATGCGGCCTACAACCTTGCCCGCTGGCTGACGCGCTCGCCCGTGGAGGCCGACGACGTGGTGCAGGACGCCATGCTGCGTGCGTTTCGCGCTTTCGACGGCTTTCGCGGCGACAGCGTCCGGCCCTGGCTGCTGGCGATCGTGCGCAACTGCTGGCGCACGCGGGCCGCCGACGTCCGCCGCCGCGGCCACACGGCCCTCCCGTCGGACGAGGAGTGGCCAATCGCCTGCGACGGCCCCGA
This sequence comes from Phenylobacterium sp., assembly GCF_035276905.1. GTDB lineage: Bacteria > Pseudomonadota > Alphaproteobacteria > Caulobacterales > Caulobacteraceae > Phenylobacterium. Next base: position 6,875 of record NZ_DATELG010000246.1, read on the forward strand.
TCCGGAAGCCGAGGCCGCGCGCGCCAGCGACCGGCGGCGCTTGGACGCGGTGATCGCCGCCCTGCCGGAGGACTTCCGTGAGGTGCTGATCCTGCGCGAGATGGAGGACATGAGCTACCGAGAGATCGCCGAGACGACGGGGGCGCCGATCGGCACCGTGATGTCGAGGCTGGCCCGGGCCCGGGCGATGCTGAAGGACCAATGGCTGGCGGAGGCGCGCGATGTCGTGCCCTGACCGCCTCCGCACCCAAGCCTTCATCGACGGCGAGGTCCCCGAGGCCGAGGCGGCGGCGGTCGAGCGTCACATCGACGCTTGCGCGGACTGCCAGGCCTTCGTCGAGGACGCCGCCGAGGCGAGCGATGCGATCCGCACCAGGGCGAGCCGGTACGCGGCCCCGCCTGAGCTGCGCCGGCGTGTGAGCGCCATGCTCGACGCCGAAGCGACCAGGCCGCGGGATCTCGGCGAGGCGCGGGCCCGGCGCAGTTTCTGGCGCGGGGCGTTCAGCGGCGCTGGGATCACCGGCCTCGCCGCCAGCCTCGCCATCCTGGCCGTCCAACCGCCGTCGCCCGCCACCCTCGTCGACCAGGTGACGACGGCCCACACCCGCGCGCTGATCGACGGTCGGACCATCGCCGTGGCCTCCAGCGACCACCACACGGTCAAGCCCTGGTTCGCCGGTAAGATCGATCTGTCGCCGCCGGTCCGCGACTTCGCCGCCCAAGGGTTCAAGCTGACGGGCGGCCGGCTCGACAAGGTCGGCCGTACGCCCGCGGCGGTGCTGGTCTATCAGCACGGCCGCCACGAGGTGGCGCTGTTCGTCTGGAGCGACCGCGGCGCAAGCCTGCCGGGCGAGGGCGTGCGCCACGGCTACCACGCGATGTTCTGGAGGTCGGGCGACCTGGACTTCGCCGCCGTCTCCGACACCGCGCCTGGGGAACTCGCCAATTTCGTGCAGCTGGTCCGCGCGGGACCGGAATAGCTTATCCGTCAGGCCACCCGGGCCGGCGTCTTGACCAGCTCGACATCGACCGGCTCGCGCCACGGCGACGCCCGGCGGGCCTTGGCCAGCAGGAAGAGGCAGGCGCCGACGATGTTGTACGCAATGATCGGCGCATGCGACATGCCGAGTTCGGGAGCGAACGGGGGGCCGCCGAACATCTCCTTCATGGCGTTGCGCAGGGTCCAATAGCGCGTGCGCCACAGCCACGGGGCGCTGAAGGTATGCTTCATGGCGAGCGCGCCGTTGCCGATGCAATAGTTGTGATGAACGCGTCCGACCTGCTGGGCGGTGCGTCGGCCGTGGTGGTGGTAGACGGTCATGTCGGGCACGTACTCGACGCGGAAGCCGGCGAGACTGGCGCGGAGCATGTAGTCGGTGTCCTCCGCCGATTTCAGCGGGGCGCCGGCGCCGAACCGCTCGTCGAACAGGCCCACCTTGGCGAGCACCACGCGCGGCATCGCCATGTTGCAGCCGAGGATGAAGCCGCCGGGATCGGCGCGGTCGGCCAGCCGCTCCATGTAGGGCGAGGTCTTGATGGTCAGCGGCGCGTCGGCCGGATCACCGAGGACCACGCGCCCGCCGCGGAACACCGGCTGGTCGTCGGCCGCGAAACGGGCCGTCAGCTCGCGGAAATAGTTCGGCGAGACCACGCAGTCGTCGTCGAGGAAAACGATCAGGTCGCCGCGGACCTCGCGCAGGCCGCGGTTGCGGGCGGCGGCCAGGCCGCGGCCGGGCTGCTGCACCAGCAGGTGGACCGGAAAGTCGACGCAGGCGGCGAAGCGCTTGACGGTGACGCCGGTGGCGTCCTTCGAACCGTCATCGACGACCACCAACTCCAGGTCCATGCCCGCGACCGGCTTGGCCGCGGCCACGGACGCCAGCAGCGCCTCGAGCCGGGCGCATCGATCGCGTGTGCACACAATGACGCTGGCTTTCACCGCAAACTCCCCCGCGTGCGCGTGAATCCACTAGGCATGGGTTGAGGAGGCCAGTTCCGCGTCTCGCGTACCTGAGCTTTTGATAATCGGCGAGGTGTCTGCTGCGGCACATTCGGGCTCCGGTTGCCAGCCCCACAGTTGACCCGGCTTCAGTTCGATCCCGGGCACCAGCTGGTCGGCGTCGACGGGGGGCGCCGGGCGTCCCGCCAGCCGCCGCATCTGCTTGATCGCGCCTGCCCCTAACGCCCGCTTGGCCGAAGCGCTCCAGAAACCAGGCGCCGAATGCGGCGAAGGGTCGGTCGCCGCGGCGAAGCGCAGATAGACGTCGCCGAGCGCCTGTTCTCCCGCTTCAAAGGCGAGGCCGGCGCGCCAGAAGGCCCGGTCCGCCTCGATCCGCCGCATCGTCTGCAGGATCTGCGGAAACTCCGGCACGCGTGAACCCACCGCCGCGAGAGCCTCTTCCGCCGCCTTGAGCCGTTGCTCGGCGTCGCGCGTGGCCTGGGCGAAGTAGAGACCGCTCATGTTCGAGCCATGCACTCGGTAATAGCCCTGGGCCGCCTGGATCACGCCGACCTTGGCGTAGGCCGCAATCCGCAGCCACATTTCCATATCGCTGGCATGCGGCGTCGCCGGGTTGTAGCCGCCGACGCGCTTCTGCAACTCGGTGCGGACCACGGCGGTGGGCGTCGGCACGTCGTTGGTGTGGTGGCAGATGTGCTCGATCAGCCACGGCCCGTCCACGATCGCGTGCCGCACCGGCCCGGGCGCGGCGGGAACCGCGGGCGGCGGATCGTCGTCGAACACCACCGCCGGGCCGAAGACGAATCCGGCCTCGGGATGGCGCTCGAGGACGTCGGCGGCACGCGCCAGAGCGCCCGGGGTCAGCGCGTCGTCGGCTGAGATCAGCAGGGCATAGGGCGCCTGGGCCCACTCCAGCAGGCCGCGGTTGGCGGTGCCGATCAGGCCCAGGTTGACCTCGTTGCGAACGACGGCGACCCGGCTGTCCTGCGCGGCCAAGGCCGCGGCCGCCTGGGGCGTGTCGTCGGTCGAGCAGTCGTCGACGATCAGCACCCGGACCTCGACCCCGGTCTGGCCGAGGATGCTCGACACGCAGGTCCCCAGGTAGTGGGCATAGTTGTAGCAGGGGACCACAACGTCGACCGCGGTCATGCGCGCGCCCTTTCGTCGTTGACGGCGGCGACGGCGTGGTGGCGCCAGTCCGCCGGGTCGTGGAAGACCCCGAAACCGACCCGCTCGTAGATCGGATGGCGCACGTGGAAACGCCCGGCGACCTGCGCCTGCAGGATCTCGTCGAAGCGGTTCTCCCGCACCAGGATGGTGATCCAGTAGTTGTCGGCGGTCAGCCGCAGCGGCGGCGTGGTCATCTCCAGCACGCCGTAGCCCTCGACGCCCGGCAGATCGACGTCGTCGGCCATGGTGGAAAAGTTGCAGCAGACCACGTTGTCGGCGCGGGTCACGCAGACCATGAAGTTCGGCCGCCGGATCGAACGCCGGGCGTGGTAGGCGATCCGCACCTTCATCCGCTCTTCGAAGTCGTACATGCCGCGCGGCGCGCCGTCGGCGGACAGAAGCTCGACGTTGGTGAATTCGATCGCCGCCTCGCCGCCCTGGTTGAACCAGGCCGGCGCCTGCAGGTGCTGGTCGTCCTCGTAGAGCTTGAGGCCCTGGTCGGTGGCGCCGTCGAAGGCCACCGCGCCCTTGCGCAGGTAGATCACCCGCTCGCACAGGCTCTTGATGGAGAACATGTTGTGCGACACGAAGAGGGTCGTCGCGCCGCGGCCCTCCAGCGAGCGGGCGAACTCCATGCACTTGTTCTGGAAGCTGAAGTCGCCGACCGCCAGCACCTCGTCCAGCAGCAGGATGTCCGGGTCGAGGTGGGCGGCGACGGCGAACGCCAGCCGCACGTACATGCCGCTGGAGTAGCGCTTCACCGGCGTGTCGATGAAGCTCTCGATCTCGGCGAAGGCGACGATCGCGTCGAACTTTTCGGCGACCTCGGCCTGGGTCATGCCGAGGATCGAGCCGTAGAGGAAGACGTTCTCGCGACCGGTGAGCTCCTGGTGGAAGCCGGTGCCGACCTCCAGCAGCGCCCCCAGCCGGCCGGCGACCGTCGCGTGGCCTTCCGTCGGGGTGACGATCTGCGACAGCACCTTCAAGAGCGTCGACTTGCCGGCTCCGTTCAGGCCGATGATCCCGACGTTCTCGCCGCGCCGGATCTCGAAACTGGCGTCCCGGAGCGCCCAGAACTCCCGCGGCGCGCCGTGGCGCTGGCCGAGCCTCCTCAGCGCGCCGTCGAGGGCGTCCCGCAGGGAGTTGCTTCGACCTGTCCGCGCGCCCAATCGGTAGCGCTTGCCCAGCCCCACGGCCTTGATCGCGATGTCGTTCATCAGATCAGGTCCGCGAAGGAGCGTTCCATGCGCTTGAAGAAGACGAGGCCGCCGAACAGCAGAACGCAGATGATCACGGCGCCGATGGCCATGGCGCCCAGGTCGGGCTGGCCCTGGCCGAGCACCGCCCAGCGGAAGCCCTCGATCACGCCGACCATCGGGTTCAGCGCGTAGAGCGGCTTCCACCGGTCGGGGATCATGCTGAAGGCGTAGACGACCGGGGAGGCGTACATCCAGATCTGCAGCAGGAAGGGCAGGGTGTGCTTGACATCCCGGAAGCGGACGTTCACCGGCCCGAACCACAGCGACACCGCCAGGCCCATCAGACCCGCGATCAGGCTCAGCGGAACCACCGCGAGCAGCCGCCAGGTCGGGGTCACGCCGTAGATCAGCATCGCGACCAGCAGCACCCCGAAGCCGATCGCCAGGTCCACCAGCGGGGCGATCGCCGCGGAGAGCGGCAGGAGGATCCGCGGGAAGTAGACCTTGCGGATCAGCTCCGCCTCGGTGACCAGGCCCAGGCCCCCGCGCCGCACGCACTCGGCGAAGTAATTCCACGGCAGGACCGCGGCGAAGGCGAAGACGGGATAGGGCGCCCCGCCCGTCGGGAACTTGGCGATGCGCCCGAAGATGAAGGTGAAGATGGCGATCGCGAACACCGGCTGGATCACCGCCCAGGCGGCGCCCAGCGCGGCCTGGCGGTAGAGCACCATCACGTCGCGCTTCACCAGCGTCGCCAGCAGGTCGCGGTAGCGCCAGACCGCCTCGAGCTCGAGGTCGAACAGGCCCCGTTCCGGGCGGATCTGCGTGACCCGCTCGCTGGTGCGCGGCGGCATGGCGCGGCCGCCGCCGGACTCGGCGCCGGCGAGGTTCATGACGCCACCGCCGCCGCGAGCGCGGCCGTGACCCGGGCGAGCTCCGCCTCGGCCATCTGCGGGTAGAGCGGAAGGATGATGCAGTTGTCCTGGGCGGCCTCCGACTCCGGCAGCGGGAAGCGCCGCTCGGCTTCAATGTAAGGTCTTTCGCGGTGCGCGCACATCACGCCGCGCCGGGTGGCGACGCCTGCGTCGAGCATGGCCTGCATGACGGTGCGCTGGTCGCGGCCCTCGGGCAGCCGCACGCAGTAGCTCTGCCAGTTGCTGCGGGCGTAGCCCGGCTCCTCGGGCAGGCGAAGGCCCGGCACGGTGTTCGACAGCACCGCGCGGTAACGGTCGGCCAGGGCGCGCCGGGCGCCGATGATCTGCGGCAGGCGCTTCAGCTGTTCGCGCCCGACGGCCGCCTGGATGTCGGTCATCCGGTAGTTGAAGCCGATCACCGGATGGCTCTCGAAGATCACCTGCGGCGAGGCGTGGCGCACCGTGTCGGGGACGCTCATGCCGTGCTGGCGCAAGAGGCGGAACCGGGCGTCCCAGTCGGCGTGGCGCGTCGTCAACATGCCGCCGTCGCCGGTGCTCATGACCTTGCGCGGGTGGAACGAGAAGCAGGCGACGTCGCCGTGCGGAGCGCCGATCCGCTCCCAGCGGCCGTCCCAGAGGAGCTCGCTGCCGCTGGCGCAGGCGGCGTCCTCGATCAGCGGCACGCCGCGGCGGCGACCGATCTCGACCAGGGCCGCCAGATCGCAGGGCATGCCCAGCTGATGGACGGCCAGGATCGCCCGCGTCCGCGGGGTGATCGCGGCCTCGACCAGGGCCGGGTCGATGTTGAACGTGCCCGGCTCCACGTCGACGAACACCGGCTTCGCGCCGCAGTAGGTCACCACATTGGCGGTGGCGATGTAGGAGTGGCTGACCGTCACCACCTCGTCCCCGGCGCCGACGCCGGCGGTCAGCAGGGCCAGGTGCAGGGCGGTCGTGCAGTTGGAGACCGCGCACGCATAGGGCGCGCCGACGAAGGCGGCGAACTCCTGTTCGAAGGCGGCGACCTCCGGCCCCTGCGTGACCCAGCCGCTCAGGATGACGCGGCGCGCGGCGTCGGCCTCGCGCTCGTCCATCACCGGGCGGGTGATCGGGATCATCGGATCACCCCGCGGTTGTCGCGCCACCAGTCGACCAGCCGATGCAGTCCTTCCTCCAGGTCGACGCTGGCGCGGAAGCCCAGCAACTGCTCGGCCTTGGCGGTGTCGGCGAGCCGGCGCCGCACCGGATTGACGTTGCGCTCGGGGCCGTACTCGGGCTGCAGCTTGGAGTTCATCACCCGCAGCAGGGTCGCGGCGAGCTCGTTCAGGTTGGTCTCCACGCCGCTCGCGACATTGAACGCCTCGTCGCTGACGTCGGAGGCCAGCGCCAGGACGTTCGCCCGCGCGATGTCCTCGACATAGACGAAGTCCATGCTGGTCAGGCCGTCGCCGAGGATCAGCGGCGGCTCGCCCGCGGCGATGCGGTCCATCCAGCGGATCAGGACCTCGGTGTACTTGCCATGCAGGTCCATCCGCGGGCCATAGACGTTGAAGTAGCGCAGGACGACGTAGGGCAGGCCGTACATGTCGTTGAACGACCTGAGCAGGCCCTCCAGCATCACCTTGCTCGCGCCGTACCAGGTGCGGTTGTTGTAGGGGTGGTGGTCCTCCCGCGTCGGGAAGACGTCGGCGAGGCCGTAGACCGAGGCCGAGGAGGCGGTGACGACCTTCTTCACGCCGCAGGCCTGGGCGGCCTCGAGCACGTTGTAGCTGCCGTCGCACATCACCTCGAGGGCTTCGCGCGGCTCGGCGGCGCAGGCGGTGATCCGCAAGGTGGCCATGTGGATCACCGCATCCATGCCCTCGGTCACCCGGTGCGTGGCGGCGACGTCGCGGATGTCGCCCTCGACCAGCCTGACCCGAGGGTCCTTCAGCGCCGCCTGGACATTGTGCAGCGTGCCGCGCACCAGGTTGTCGAAGATGACGATCTCCTTCGGCGCGTGCTCGCGCAGCAGGAGGTCGATGGTGGTGGAGCCGATGAGCCCGCACCCGCCGGTGACGAGGATTCGGGAGCCCGCAATGTCCATGGCGTCAGGCCCTCTGCGGCGTGGCGGGGGAAGCGTGGCCGTTGCGACTCAGGTCCGCCGTGATTTCGCCAAGCGCGTCGGCGACCTGGGCCTGCGCTTCGCTGGTAAGCTCGGGATACATCGGCAAGGAAAGCTCCTGGGCGGCGGCGAGTTCCGCGTGGGGGAAGGCGCCGGCCGCGTAGCCGAGGTCGGCGTAGGCGGGCAGCAGGTGGATCGGGAAGGGGTAATGCACCCCGGTGTGGATCCCCCGCGCCGCCAGCGCGGCCTGCACCTGGGCGCGGGCGTCGGTGCGGATGGCGTAAACGTGATAGACGTGGCGTCCGTCGCTGCGTTCGAGGGGGGGCGTGATCGGGCCGCCGGCGAACAGCTCGGCGTAGCGGCGGGCCGCCTGGCGCCGCGCCTCCGTCCAGGCCTCCAGCCGCTTGAGCTTGACCCGCAGCACCGCCGCCTGCAGGGCCTCGAGCCGATAGTTGTAGCCCTTCAGGACGTGGTGGTACTTCGTCTCGGCGCCCCAGTCGCGGTACATGCGTAAGGATCGGGCCAGGTCCGGGTCGTCGGTCACCACCATCCCGCCTTCGCCATAGGCCCCGAGGTTCTTGCCGGGGTAGAAGCTGAAGCAGCCCATCTCGCCCATGGCGCCGGCTCGGGCGCCGCGATATTCCGCGCCGTGCGCCTGGCAGGCGTCCTCGATCACCGCCAGCCCACGGCGCCGGGCGATCTCCAGGATCGGCGCCATGTCGGCGGTCTGGCCGTAGAGGTGGATGGGGATGACGGCCTTCGTCCGCGGCGTGATCGCCGCTTCCAGGCGCGCCGGATCGAGCGTGTAGAGCTCCGGGTCGATGTCGACGAACACCGTCCGCGCGCCGGCGTAGTGGATGGCCGCCACGGTCGCCACGAAGGTGAAGGGCGAGGTGATCACCTCGTCGCCAGGGCCGATCCCTGCGGCCAGCAGCGACAGATGCAGGGCGCTGGTCCCGGTGTTGACGCCGATCCCGTAGCGGCGGCCGCAGAAGGCCGCGAACTCGTTCTCGAAGGCCTCGACCTCCGGGCCAAGGGTGAACTGGCACGAGTCCAGCACCCGGTGGACGGCTTCGTCCACCTCGGCCTTGATCGACTGATACTGCGCGCGCAGGTCCACGAAGGGGATCACGCGTGCACCTCGACGGGCTCGATCCGCACCGCGCGGCCGCGGCCGCGCATGGAGAGGGTCGCCGCCTCGATGATCTCGACGATCCTCAGGCCCGCCTCGCCGGACGTCAGCGTAGGTCGTCGGCTGGTCGCGCACTCGACGAAGTGCTGGGCCGCGAAGCTCAGCGCCTCGCCGCCGTCGAGCTTCGGGGCGCACATGTCGCCGGTGCGGTAGCCGACCCGCATCTGGTGGATCTGGGTCGGGTCGGTGGCGAAGCTGACGCCGGTGTCGTAGACCTTGACCTTCTCGCTGGGCTGCAGGTCGTCGTAGACGATCATCTTCTTGCTGCCGCCCACCAGCACCTGGCGGACCTTCACCGGCGCCAGCCAGTTGACGCCGATGTGCGCGATGGCCCCGGAGTCGTAATAGAGCGTGATATGGGCGAGGTTCTCCGGCGTGCCCGGATAATGGCTCGTGCCGCTCGCGGTCACCGAAGCCGGCGCTTCGTCCAGCAGGTAGTCGAGGATCGCGAAGTCGTGGACCGCCAGGTCCGAGATGACGTTCACGTCGTGCTGGAAGAGGCCCAGATTCACGCGCGTGGCGTCGTAGTAGAGCATCTGGCCGAGATCGCCGCCGGCGATGATCTCGCGCATCTTCCTGACCGCGCCGGTGTAGACGAAGGTGTGGTCGACGTGCAGCAGCCGCCCGCGGCGCTCGGCCTCGTCGACCAGACGGCGGGCCTGGTCGGCGGTCTCGGTCATCGGCTTCTCGAGCCAGACGTCCTTGCCATGCCGCAGGGCCTGCATCGCCAGCGAATAGTGGGTCCGGACCGGGGTGGCGATCACCACGGCGTCGATGTCGGGCGCGGCCAGCACCTCCTCGATGTCGGTCGTGGCGTGGAGGGTGGGATAGCGCCGCTTGACGAGGGCGATCTTCGCCGGATCCAGATCTGCGACCGCCGTCACCTGGCAGCCGTCCAACTCCGAAAAGTTCCGAACCAGGTTCGGGCCCCAGTAGCCATAACCGATTACGCCGATATTCAGCATCTATGCTCTGTCCGCGACCGACCTGCCGCCCCTCGGCAAGGTCCGATCCCTTAATCGCTCAAGGTGGCGAATGGTTTCGCTGTTCGAGCATGCGAACGACGCGGGCTGGCGATCCGGCCACAACCGCATAGGGCGGAACATCGCGCGTGACGACGGCGCCTGCGCCCACCAGCGCGCCCTCGCCGACGGTGAGGCCCGAGAGGATGGTGGCGTTGGATCCGATCGAGGCGCGCCGGCAGATCCGCGTCGGCTCGACGGTCCAGTCCTCTTCGCCCTGGGGGGAGCCGTCCGGGTTGGTCGCCCGCGGCATGCGGTCGTTGACGAACATCACTCCGTGGCCGACGAACACCTCGTCCTCGATGACCACGCCTTCGCAGATGAAGCTGTGGGACGAGATCTTGCAGCGCGCGCCGACCGTCGCGTTCTTCTGGATCTCTACGAAGGCGCCCACGCGCGAGCCGTCGCCGATGATGCATCCGTAGAGGTTGACGAGTTCGGGGTGATGGATCCGGACGTCGCCGTCGAGGATGACGCTGTCGGCGATGGGCATGGGTGAAAGCTCCGGTCTGATCGCGCTGGCTACACCGAAGCGGAACAATTCAGCGCGTCAAACGATCATTCCCCCAGGCGCAAACAAGGTGCTGCAGGCGATGACGTTGACCGAAGCGGCACGGCCGCGCACCGCCAGCCGAAAGCCGCCTGCGCCGTCGCCGGCGCGCATCGCGGGGTTCGACGGCCTGCGGGCGCTGGCCTTCCTGGCCGTCTTCGCCAATCACAAGCTCACCGTTCCACAGCGCGACGCGCTCGGGTCCGTGGGCGTCTGGACCTTCTTCGTCCTGAGCGGCTTTCTGATCACCCGCATCCTGGCGCAGTCGCGCGCGCAGGTGGAGGCCAGGGGCGCGCCGGTCGGTCCGGCGCTGAGGCGCTTCTACCTACGGCGTACGGCCCGCATCTTTCCCGTCTATTACGCCCTGCTCAGCGGGGCGCTGATCCTGTCGGCGTTCATCTATGTGGACGACTTCTGGGCGCGGGAAAAGTTCGCCTACATCTTCTACGTCACCAACTTCCTGGTCGGCGCGCGCGACGGCTGGATCGGCGACTTCGGCCATCTCTGGAGCCTGGCCGTCGAGGAGCAGTACTACCTGCTGTTCGCGCCGTTGGTCCTGATGCTGCCGCGCGGGCGCACGGCGGCGGTCTGCCTGGCCATGGTCGGAGCCGCGGTGGTCGTCGACCTTGCCCTGCACGCCATGCGCGCGCCGCCATTGACGATCTACGTCAATTCGCTGGTCAACTTCGGCATGCTGGGCTTCGGCGGCCTGGTCGGGCTCTCGGCCGGGCGGCGGTCGCCGGGATGGACGACCTGCGGCGCGGCTCAGGCCGCCGTCCTCGCCGTCCTGGCGGCCGCGCCGCTGGCCTTCGGCGCCGAGGTCGCGCCGTGGAGGACCTACGGCCCGCTGATCTCCCTGGCGTCCGGCCTCCTGCTGTTCCAGGTCTTCAACCGCCAGGACTCGTGGCTGGTCGCCGTGCTCGAGGCTGCGCCGCTGCGGCTGACCGGGCGCGTCAGCTACGCCGCCTACCTGTTCCACCCGTTCATCCACTTCTCGACCCTGAACCGCTTGCTCGGCCTGGCCGGCGTCACGCTGGCGGCTCCGCGGCCGGTGCAGATCCTGGTGGAGCTGGCGGCGACCCTGCTGCTGTGCGCGCTCTCCTGGCGGCTGCTGGAGGCCCCGGTCATGCGCTGGGCCCGCCGCGTGAGCGGCCCGGCCGCGGCCCAGTCACGCACCTTGACCTCCGACGCGCCGCGGGCCGCCTGAAGCGGCCTCACACGACCTACGTCCGGATCAGATGTGGCCGTGGGTGACCAGGTTCGCCAGCCGGTGGAGGTTCTCCTGCGCCTGCTGCTTGCGGGCCCAGGTCGAGACCGGGCGCGGCCCGTGCTCGTCGTCGCGCACGTGCATGGTGGCGATGCTGCCGCCGGCGGTCGGGACCACCTGGTAGACGATCGTGCCGCGGCGGGCGGAATCGACGACCTCGAGCTCCAGCCGGCGATCGGGCTCGAACGAGCGCACCTCGGTGACGAACGCCGCCGGCCAGCCGTGCACGCCGGCGCTGTGCTGAATGCGGGATCCGACGTTCAACGGGCCGGGCGTCAGCTGCTCGGCGGCGCCGTGCGCCATCCATTCGGCCTCGCGCGCCGGATCGAACATCACCCGTGCGACCTGTTCCGGCGCGGCGTGGATCGTCTGCTCGATGTAGAAGTCCATGATGGGCGGCTCCTCGTTTGCGTGTCACGCCGACAAGGTCGAGCTCCCGGGCCCGTCCTGCCTTGACAGCGCTCAAGCCGAGCGCCCGGTTCCTTGCGCCGGCCTCATTCGGCGGGCGCGACGACGGGCGCCTCGTCCGGGCGCGTTCGCCCTTTCAGGCTCCATCCCAGGACCACGCGCGAGATCGCCGGCAGCACCAGCAGCGTCAGCAGCGTCGCGGTGACGAGGCCGCCGATGACGACGGTGGCCAGCGGGCGCTGGACCTCCGCGCCGGGCCCCTGGGCGATCGCCATGGGGACGAAGCCGATGGCCGGCACCAGACCGGTCATCAGCACCGGCCGTACGCGCTCGGACATGCCCTCGACGATCGCGCACGTGAGCTCGACGCCCGCTTCGAGCCGTTCGCGGATGCTGGTCATCACCACCAGCCCGTTCAGCACGGTCACCCCCGAGAGGCAGATGAAGCCGACCGCCGCCGAAACGGAGAAGGCGATGCCGGTGAGCGCCAGGGCGAAGACCCCGCCGGCGAGGCCCAGGGGCACGGCGGTGAACACCGCGAGCGCGCGCCGGAAGCCGCCGAGCGCGAGATGGAGCAGCGCGAAGATGGCCGCGAAGCAGAGCGGCACGACGAGCGCCAGGCGTTGTGAGGCGGCCTTGAGGTTCTGGAACTGTCCGCCCCATTCCAGATAGCTCCCCGGCGGCAGCGGAACCGCCTCCACCGCGCGGCGGGCCTCGGCGACGAACGAGCCGAGGTCGCGGCCGCGCACATTGGCCTGGACGACCACCCGACGCTTGCCGTTCTCGCGGCTCACCTGGTTCAGCCCCTCGGTGAGGCGGAAGCGGGCGACGGCGCTCAAGGGAACCGACCTGCGGGGACGGCCCGCGTCGTCCGGCAGCATCACCGGCAGGGCGCCGATGGCGGCGAGGTCGGCGCGCACCGCCGCCGGAACCCGAACCACCACGTCGAAGCGCCGGTCGCCCTCGAAGACCAGCCCGGCCTCGCGCCCGCCCATCGCCGCCGCAACGGTGTCGGCCACGTCCTCGACGGTCAGGCCGAGCCGGGCGATGGCGTCGCGGTCGAAGGCGACGTCGAGGATCGGCGCGCCGCCGGTCTGCTCGACCTTCACGTCCGCCGCCCCCATGCGCCGCAGGGCCGCAGCGATCTTCGCGCCGGTCGCGCTCATCGCCTCCAGGTCGTCGCCGTAGAGCTTCACCGCCACGTCGCCCCGGACGCCGGCGATCAGCTCGTTGAAGCGAAGCTGGATGGGCTGGTTGAACTCGAAGCTGTTGCCGAGCTGCGGCTTGAGGCGCGCTTCGATCTTTTCCAGCAGCTCCGCCTTGGAGAGCGACGGATCCGGCCACTTTTTGCGCGGCTTGACCAGGATGAAGGTGTCGGACGCGTTCGGCGGCATGGGGTCGCTGGCGACCTCGGCCGTACCGGTCTTGGAGAAGACCTCGCGCACCTCCGGCACGGTGGCCAGCACGCGCTCCACCTGCGACTGCATCGCCTGGGACTGCTCCAGCGAGACCGAGGGGACGCGCCGGCCTTCGGTGGCGATATCCCCCTCGTCCAGCGTGGGGATGAACTCCCGGCCGAGCTGGCTGAAGGTCAGGGCCGCAGCCGCGAAGACCGCGACGCCGACAGCGATGAACGGCCCGGGTCGCGCCACCGATCGCGCCAGCCAGGGCGCGTAGGCCTGCTTGAAGCGGGCGATCAGCCAGACCTCCTTCTCGGCGACCCGGCCACGGACGAGCAGCGCCAGCAGGGCCGGCACGAAGGTCAGCGACAGGATCAGCGCCGCGGCCAGCGCCAGCATCAGGGTGATCGCCATCGGCGCAAAGGTCTTGCCCTCGACGCCGGTGAAGGTGAGCAGCGGGGCGAAGACCAGGAAGATGATCGCCTGGCCGAAGACCGTCGGCCGGATCATCTCGCGGCCGGCCTGGATGGTCACCGCCAGCCGCTCGGGCAGGGTGAGCAGCCGGCCCTCGCGGTGCTGGCGCTCGGCCAGGCGCCTCAGGCCGTTCTCGATGATGATCACCGCGCCGTCGACGATCAGGCCGAAGTCGAGAGCGCCCAGGCTCATCAAATTGCCCGAGACTTTGAGGCCGTTCATGCCGATCGCCATCATCAGGAACGACAGCGGGATCACCAGGACCGCGATCAGCGCCGCCCGGGCGTTGCCGAGCAACAGGAAGAGCGCTGCCGCGGTCAGCAGCGCGCCTTCGGTCAGGTTGCGCTCCACCGTGCCGATGGTCGCGTTCACCAGCCTGGAGCGGTCGAGCATCGGCGTCGCCGTCACCGCCGGCGGCAGCGAGCGCTCGACGCTTTTCAGCCGTTCGCCGACGGCCCGGGCCACGGCGCGGCTGTTTTCGCCCAGGCGCATCAGGGCGGTGCCGATCACCACTTCGTGGCCGTTGCGGCTCGCCGAGCCGGTGCGCAGGTCCCCGCCCAGCCGGACGCTGGCCACGTCGCGCACGGCCACTGGACGGCCGCCGCGAACCGCCACGACCGCCTGGGCGATTTCGTCGAGGCTGCGGACCCGGGCGTCGGCGCGCACGAGGTAGGCCTCGCCGCCGCGGTTGTAGAAGTTGGCGCCGACCGCGAGGTTGGCCGCTTCCAGCGCCTTGGCCAGTTCCGAATAGGAGACGCCTACGGCCGCGAGCCGGGCCGGGTCGGGTTCGACCACGTACTGTTTCTCGTAGCCGCCGATGGTGTCGAGCCCGGCCACGCCGGCGACGCTGCGCAGCTGCGGGGTGATGATCCAGTCCTGCACGGTCCGCAGGTAGGCCGCGCGCGCGACCGCATCGGTCAGCCGCTCGCCCTCCGGGGTCAGGTAGGCGCCGTCCGACTGCCAGCCGGGTCGGCCGTCGCGCACTTCTGCGCCGGCCTTGCCGGGCGGGACGAAGTCGATGGCGTACATGAAGACCTCGCCCAGCCCGGTCGTGACCGGTCCGAGCTGCGGCTGCACGCCGGCCGGCAGGCTCTCACGCGCCTGGGCCAGGCGTTCGCTCACCTGCTGGCGCATGAAGTAGAGGTCGGCGCTGTCCTTGAACACCGCCGTCACCTGGGAGAAGCCGTTGCGCGACAGCGAACGGGTGCTCTCCAGGCCGGGCAGGCCGGCCAGCGCCGTTTCGATCGGGAAAGTGACCCGCTTCTCCATCTCCGCCGGCGAGAGGCCGGGCTCGACGGTGTTGATCTGCACCTGCTTGTTGGTGATGTCCGGCACGGCGTCGATCGGCAGGCGCGTGAGCTGCCAGGCGCCGAAGCCGGCGATGAGCAGCACGAGGGCGACGACCGCCCAGCGGGCGCGGACGGAAAGCTCGATCAGTCCAGCAATCATGGCTATTCCTCCTCGCCTTCGCCCTTGCCGAGCTCGGCCTTGAGCAGGAAGGCGTTGCGCGTGGCGATCTGCTGACCGGGGGCCAGACCGGTTCGGATCTCGGCGCGGCCGGCGCTTCGGCCCGTCACCTGGACCGGCTGGGCGCGGAAGCCCTGGGCGTTGCGGACGAACACCACGTCACGCCCGCCGAGCGTTTGCACCGCCTCGTCCGGCACGACGATCGCGGCGGCTGTCGGGCGGCTCTTGGGGAGAATCCTGGCTCGGGCGGTCTGCCCGGCCTGCAGGCCGTCAGCCGCGACGTCGAGCACCGCCGTGGCCGCCCGAGTGCTCGCGTCGAGCGAGGGCGTGAGGGCCCGAACGCGCCCTTCGACCGCCCGGCGGCCGTCCAGTTCGAGGATCGCCCGGTCGCCCGGCTCTACGCGGCGCGCATCGGCGGCGTCGATCCAGGCCTCCACCTGCAGGCGCGCAGGATCGGCGACGCGGAAGAGCTCCGTCTCCGGCTGGACGAAGGCGCCGAGGCTCGCGCTCGTCGCCGTCACACGGCCGGTGATCGGGCTCCTTACGATCACGCCGCGCCCGTCCTTGGTGACGTGGGCGGCGCTCGCCGCCGCCTGCGCGCGCCGGGCCTCCGCGGCGGCTTCGGCAGCCTGGGCCTGCGCCTGCTCATAGTCGGCGCGCGGCGACACGCGGTCGTCGTAAAGCGATTTCTCGCGGGCCAGGTTGCGCTGGGCGAGCAGCGCCTTGGCGGCCGCGGCGCTGCGCTCGGCGGCGATCTGCGCCGCCTCGCGGCTTTCCACCATGGCGAGGGGCTCTCCGGCGCGCACGGGGTCGCCCAGCCGCTTGTAGATGCGGATGACGGCGCCGGGCGCGGGCGCGGTGAGCACGGCCTGGCCTGACGGGGCGGCCGCCACGGTCGCCTGCGCCAGGACCTCGCCAAAGAGGCCGCCGGTCTCGACCTGCTGCACGACGATCTGCGCTGCGGCGATCGCCTGCGGGGTTATGGCGAGTTCCTCGGCCAGGCGCTCGGGCGCGCCGTGGTTTTCCGCCGCGTGCGCCGCGGGTTTCGCTGCGGTGCATCTCGCCAGGGCGAAGCCGCCCAGGCCCGCGATGACGGCGGCGGCGGCGATCCCGCCCATGAGGCGGACGCGGTCGGGTGTCATGGTTGGTCTCCGAAGGGGACGGCGCCGGCGAGCCGGGCCAGTTCGGCCTCGGCGCTCAGGCGCTCGAGCTGGGCGTCGAGGGTCTGGGTGCGGGCGTCCGTCAGGGCGCGGCGGGCGACCAGCAGTTCGCCGAGCGGCAGCTTGCCGCCCTGGTAGCCGAGCCGGGTCAGGCGATAGGCCTCCTCGGCGGCGGTCTCGCCTTCATGCGCCGCACGGATGCGGCTCTGGGCCGCCGCCATGCGGACGAGGCCGGCGCGGGCGTCGGCCTGGGCGTCCAGCCGCGCTGCGTCCAGCCGGGCCTCCGCGGCGCGAAGCTCCGCCTGGGCCGCCGAGACGCCGCCGCGATTGCGGTCGAACACCGGCAGCGGCACGGAGACGCCGCCCACCATGGCCGTCGCGTCCTCGCCGGCCAATCGCCGCAGGCCGAGCGAGACGGTGAGGTCGGGCGCGCTGCGGGTCTGCTCCACCTTCACGCGGCGCGCAGCGGCGTTGCGCGCGGTCTCGGCGGAGGCGACTGTCGGGCTGGCCGCCGGCGCGGGCGTCCTGAACGGCTCGTCACGGTCGGCGCGCGCCAAGAGGCTCGAGGCGAGGGACGTGAAGGCCTCGGAGACGCCGGCGAGCGCCGAGAGCTTTTCCAGTGCGTTGGCGCGGCCGGCGACCGCGGCGTCGACGTCGGCTTGAGCGCCCTTGAGCGCGGCCCGGGCCTGGACCGCGCGGACGTCCGCCTCCTTGCCCGCCCGCACCAGGGCGGCGGCGATGCGGGCGTCCTCCTGCGCCAGGCCCAGCGAGTCCCTCGCCAGCGTCAGCCGCCGGTCGGCGGCCTCGGCCCGGGCGTAGGCGTCGGCGAGATCGAAGGCGAAGTCCGCGCGGGCCTGGGCGCTGCGCGCCTCGGCGGCGACCACATCCGCGCGCCCGGCGGCGATGCGCGCGGCGCGCTTGCCGCCAAGCTCCAGCGTCTGCTGCAGCGAGGCCGTGGTCTCGGCCGCCTTGGTTCCCTGGAAGGGACCGGTCCCTGCGAAGTTCTCGACCTCGACGCCGACGACCGGATTGGGCCGCGCGGCGGCCTGGCGCGCCAGGCCGCGGGCCTGGTCGACGGCGGCGTCTGCCTCGGCCAGCCGTGGCGCGCGCTCGGCTTGTCGCAGCAGGACGGAGTAGGGCGGCGCTGGCGCGGCCGCCGTCGCCCCGGCGGCGAGCGCCAGGGCGGATGTGCTGAGCCAGACCGCGCAACGCGGCCGCCAGCGTGATGGCGATGACATGATCTTCCTCGTGCGTTGACGGTTCCGGCGCGCGATGTGCGCGCGCAGCCGTCAGGCGCGAGGCGGTCGGTCGAGGTCGAAGCTGAGGCGCGGCCTGGGCAGGTCGACCTGCAGGACCGCGATCCGGTCGCGGCGCGTCAGCGTGGTCAAAGCTTCCACACCGTCTTCGAGCGTCGACGGCGCGGCGTGGTGGCAATGACCGTGCGAACAGGCGTCGGCGCGTTCAGCGTGACGGGCCGGATCGAGGTGGCTTACCGCAGAGACCGCCGCGGACTCGACGGTCGGCCGGCCGCCGGCGGAGGCGATGTCCTCGCCGCCGCAGAGGGCCGCATCGACCGCGGGCCCCAACGCGAGCACCGCAAGCACGACGGCGGCCACCAGGCCTCCGAGCCGTCGCACCAATGTCGCAAGCCGCAGCATGGCCGGCTCTATATCGGGTCTGGGCGCCGGCGTGAACGCGTTACAGTATTACGTCCGACCGAGCCATGAGGGGCTGTCGGCGGCCTTCAGGGCGGCCAGGCCGTCCAGCGCGCGGGGAACGATCGCATGGGCCGTGGCCTTGCGGGCCGTGGCGGCGGCCAGTCTGAAGGCGCGCCTCGCCGGCTGAAGCTCACCGAGTGCGGCCAGGCAGCGCGCGCGCATCAGCAGGATCCCAGGCTCGAAGAAGCGCTGGCCGGTGTCGGTCGCCTCCCGAAGGGCGCCTTCGGCTTCGTCGAGGGCGGCTTCACGGCGGCCGTCGAGCAGCAGAATCTCGGCCAGCACGAGCTGGAAGAGGCAAATTCCCAGGCGATTGCCGCTCGCCGCCATCGCGATCAGCTCCCGCACCTGCTGGGCGTGGTCTCCCGGCCGCCCGAGCCGGGCCGAGGCCCAGGCGCGAAACAGCCGGCAGTGCGCGCCCCAGGACGCCACGTCGTGAGAGCGGCAGTACTCGGCGCCCGCCTCGGCCAGCTCCAGCGCGCCCTGCGGATCGTCGCCGTAGTAGCCGACATAGGCGGCCGCGGCGTAGGCCCAGCCGATCGACGCCGGATGTCCCAGGCTCTCGGCGAAGGCGAGGTTCTGTCTCGCCCGTTGCACCGCCGGCCCATACGGCCCCCGCACGCTCTCGATGACCGCCTGGAAGCCGCGCCCGCCGACCAGGCAGTCCGCGCCATAGGCATAGGCCGCCGCGCCATGGTCCTCGGGCCGGTAGGCTCGCGCGAGCGCCTCGAAATGCTCGATCGCCTGATCATGGCGGCCGCGGAAGAAGGCGACGTAGCCCAGCATGCGATGCGCCTGGCAAAAGTCGCCCGGGCGGTTCTCCTCCATCGCAAGCGCCAGCATGCGCCGCGCCGGCGCCTCGGCGAGATCGAACTTCGAGGCGAAGTGATAGCCGGAGAAGATGCCATAGAGCGTCTGCCCGCGCTGCGCGGGGTCGCGCACCGCCTCGACCAGCGTCTGGGCGCGCGCGTAGGCCGCCACGGTCCGGGCATGGGCAGGGCCCAGCAAGACGTAGGCCGCCTGACCCAGGCCCAGCTGCAGGCGGAACTCGAGCTCCGCCTCGGCGGCGGCCAGGCCGCTGCGGCTCAAGGCGTCCAGTCCGCGCTGGAAGTGGCCGGCGGCTTCGGCGTTGGCGGCGCTGAGCTGCGCCCGCTGGCCGGCTCGCAGCCAATGGTGGGCCGCCTCCAGCGTCTCGCCGCCTTCGTCGCAATGGTGGGCGAGGATCTCCGGCTCGGTCGACGCCGCTTGCGGGTGGAGCCGCAGAATGGCCTCGGCGCAGCGGCGGTGCAGCCGGCGGCGGGGCTCGCGGAGCAGGCTGTCATAGGCCGTCTGCTGCACGAGCGCGTGGGTGAAGGCGTATTCGCCGGGCGCGCTATGTCGTCCTTCGACGACCCCGGCCGACCGCAGCCGTTCGAGGTCGGCCGCCTGGCTCTCGTAGCGTCCGAACACCTCGGCGAGCAGCGCGAGCGTGAAGTTGCGGCCGAACACGGCGGCGACCTGCGCCGCCAGCTTGGCCGATCCCAGCCGGTCGAGGCGCGCCATCAGGCCATCGTGCAGGGTCATGGGGATGACCGGCGCAGCCCCGCCTCCCTCGACGCTCGCCTCCAGGCCGGCGCGCGCCAGCTCCTTGAGGTAGAGCGGGACCCCGTCCGCTCGGCGCAGGATGTCCGCCACGCTGGAGGCGGGAAGCCCACCGGCCGTCGTCTGTTCGACCAGCGCCTTGGCGTCGGGCTCGCCGAGGCGGGCCAGGCGCACGATGTGGTGGTCGGGGCCGACCGTCCAGGGCGGGGCGTATTCCGGCCTTCCGGAGACGACCACCAACGCCGGCGCGGACGCCTGAGCCACCACATGGTCGAGCAGCTCGAGCGTCGTGGCGTCGGCCCAATGGGCGTCCTCGAGGATGAACAGCAGCGGCGCGCGCGCGGCGGCGCGCGCGATGAGGTGGTCGAGAAGGTCGACGATCTCGCGTTTGCGCCCTTGCGCCGCCTGGGGCGGATGCAGCCCGGGCTCGTCGCTGATGATCAGGCGGGCGGCGAGGATTTCGGCTTCCTCTTCGAGCCCGAAAGCCTGGAGAAGCCTGCGCAGCTTGCCCAGGCGCGCGTCCCGATCGTCCTCGTCGCGCCATCCGGCCCGGCGCTGCAGGAAGCGGAGCACAGGATGGAGCGGCGTGTCCGTGCGCTGCGGCGAGCATTGGAAGATGGCGACGCCGCCGCCGCTCGCCGCGGCCGTGGTCCGCAACGCGCCCAAGAGAGCCGACTTGCCGATGCCCGCTTCGCCGCTGAGCAGGACAGCCTGCGGCGCGCCGGACGCCGCGTGGCGCCAGGTCTCGCGCAGGATCTGCAGCTCGGCGTTGCGGCCGATCAGGTCCTCGTAGCGGCCGCCATGGGCGGCGTCGAAGCGCGAGTCGAAGTGGCGCTCCGGCCCGATCGCCCACAGGCGCACGACCTCGTCGACGCCTTTCAGCCGCTGGGCACCAAGGTCGGCGTAGTCGAACGCGTCGCCGAGCAGGCGGCGCAGCGAGTCCGGCGCGACGACGGCGCCTGCAGGCGCGGCCGCCTGGATGCGGCTCGCCAGAACCGCCACGCGCCCGGTGACGGCCGCCTGCTCCGCCGGGCCGCTCCCCAGGGTGTCGCCGATCACCGCCGTCCCGGTGGCGACGCCGGCGCGCGCCTGGAGCGCCCCCGCCGGCGCGGGCGTTCGCAGCTCGGGCGTTCGGCGGACGATCTCAAGCCCGGCGCGGATCGCCTGTTCCGCCGCGTCCTCGCAGGCGACCGGATGGCCGAAGTAGGCGACCACGCCGTCGCCCTGGTACTGGCCGACATAGCCGCCGCGGGCCTCGATGCAATCCACGCAGCAGGCCTGATAGGCGCGCAGGACCTCTCGCAGGTCTTCCGGGTCGAGCTCCGCGGCGAGGCCGCTGAACCCGACGAGGTCGCAGAACAGCACCGTTACCTGCCGCCGCTCCTCGACGAGCCGGGCGGCGGTGTGACCCCCGACGCCGTCCCGCGGCGCCTTCATCCTGCCGCTTCGAACTTGCGGACCTGCAGCTTGCCGACGGGCGCTGCGACATTGAGCCCGTAGGCGCGACGGGTCCAGCGGGGCGGCTCGCCGAGACGCCAGCGGTAGCCCTGCGCCAGCCGCGCGCAGAAGAGCCGGGCGATCAGCAGCGCCGGATCCTTGCCGGGACAGGTCCTGTCGGCAGGCTGCACGGTTTGGTCCTGCACGCCCCGGCTCCAGATCAGTCCGAGCCGGCGTGCGGGTTCGTCATAGCGCGACGGATCGAAGCGGTCGGGATCCGGATAGAGATTCGCGTCGCGCTGCGCGAACGGGATGACGCCCATCACCAGCTCCCCGGCCCGGATGCTGAACCGGCCCGAGGCGGTGTCCAACTCCCGCGCGCGCACGGCGCGGCCGAAGATGAAGAACACCGGCGGATGCAGCCGAAGCGTCTCCCACACGAAGCGGTCGATCAGCTCCGGCTCGCCGCCCGCGCCGGTGCGGATCGCCTCGCACAGGGCGGGGTTGCGGCTCAGTTCGCCGACGATGGACTTGAAGGTGGATTGCAGCCCCAGGAAGCCGTTCATGCCGAGAAGGAACGCCAGCCGATGGGGCAGGGCCGCCTCGTCGATCCCGAAGCGCGCCGCCAGCCGAGCCACTTCTCCATAGCGCGGCGCGGTCCGGATCGTCTCGATCAGGGCGGCGTAGGTCTTCCTCGAGCGGGCGTAGACGGAGTTCGGCCGCAGGCGTTCCAGCCAGGGCGCAAAGTGCAGGAAGATGTTGTTGTAAAGCTCTCGGACCGCCGGGACGTCCGGCCGCGCCCCCAGGATCCACTCGAAGACGAAGCCGAGCGCCAGGTTCTCCAGGTCGTCGGCCCAGTCGAAGGCGCCTGCGGCGGTCCAGCGCTGGAAGAACGGCTCCGCGACGGCGGCGAAGGTATTCGCCAGGTCCGGAGACCTTTCCCGAAGCAGGGCCAGGATGAAGGCCTTGGGCTCGTCGTGCGCCGGGCCGTGCTCGAAGATGCTCGGCACGACGCCGCCCACGAGGTCGAGCGGCGGCTTGGCCCAGCTGAAGCCGTAGTCCTGGATCAGGTCGGGATCGCCGAACAGCGGCGCGATCCCCTGGCGGTCGAGGACGGCGATCGTCGGCTGGAACAGGTTCACCTTGAAGACGGTGCTGCCGTGCCGGCGCCGGCGGCGGGCGAAATAGCCCTCCCAGCCGAACAGGAAGAACTCCAGCGTGCCGAACAGCGCGCCCAGGAGCGGGGGGCCGTAAGAGCCGGGCGGTTGCTTCGTCATAGCGGTGCTCCTGGCCGCCGGAAGCTCAGCCGCCGGCCGCCGAGCTGGAGCGTGCGGCGGGCGATGTCGTCCAGGCTGGAGGTCTGCTCGAGCGAGCGCAGGCCGACCTCGGTGAAGGCGGCGGATCCGTAGATATTCTCCGACAGCAGGGGATTGGTGAGCGCCTGGGTGAAGGCGTCGACCCCCACCATGAGCTGCATGAGCTCGCCCAGCACCGCGCCTTCGCCGTGCGCTTCGGCCAGAAGGCCGACCATCAGCTCGACCTTGTCGACGTGTCCGTAGAGTTTCTCCAGCTGTGCGGCGGTCGCGGGATCGCGGGCAAGCTGCAGCGTGGAGTGAAGACGCGGCAGGCCGAACGCCTCCCGGTAGTCGTTGTAGCTCCTGAGCCGCCAGGCGCGGGATTTCTCGATCGCCGCCAAGTCGAAGGGCTGCAGGAAGCTCGGCGTATTGCCAAGGCCGATGCGGCCGGCCGGCTGCTGGGCGGCGTCGGCCAGCACGGTTTCCACGCCCACCTGCTCCAGCAGCGCGTTGTTATAGAGGAACTGCGAATCCGCGAGGCTCTGGCCCTGCACCGTCACCTTGTCCGGCGTCATCGAGTGCCAGCGGTACAAGAGGTCGAATTCCGCGCTGATCCGGTTCGTGCGGTACCAGCGCCGACGCTCGGCCTTGCCCACGTCCACGAAGAATCTGAGGGGCGCGGAGGACAGGTGGTTGATGTAGTCCTCGATGATGATCTTCAGCAGCTGCGCCAGATTGGTGCTGCGGGCGTGCTCGAACACGCGGTCGTCGTCGAACTCGGGGTGACGTTGCGAGATCTCCCGCGCCAGACGATTGTGCTCGCGCAGGAAGAGCGTGTTCAGGGCGCTGTAGAAGATGGTCGAGTTTCCGCGCTCCAGGCCGGCCGCGAAGAGGCGCGCGCGCCGCTCCGGCGTGTCGAGGCCGGGCGGGATCACCGGATTGCGATAAGCGCCATTGTCGATGTAGCCGAGATTGAGGAAGGGCTCGGCCACGCGCTGGCCGTCCGGGTTGAAGAGCAGGGCGGGGAAATCGCCGTTGGGCGTCGCCCTGTGCTTCAGCCGGCCTCCGACCTTTTCCCGCAACAGCTCAGTATCGGCCTGGACGAGGCCGTAGATCTGGCAAAGGTCGATCTCGTGATTCGAGGTGTTGCGGCGGTAATCCCTGAAGTCGGTTCGCAGGAAGCTGTCGGTGAACCACTGGGCGAAGAAGCAGAACAGGGCCGAGCTGCGGGTCGACTCGATCATGGTCGGCCCGCGCTGGAACAGGTGCAGCAGGGCCTTCGACGGCGGCAGGTCGGCCGCATAGGCGTCGCTGCAGACCGGAAGATGGCGCCCGCTATAGCTGCGGTCCACCAGCCCTGGCCAGGCGATGTAGTCGGCCGACTTGCCGGCCAAGGCGCTAGCCGGGGGACAGGGCTTGGGCCCCCATAGGGAATAGGGCAGGGGTCGAGGCTTCGCCGACGAGGCCACAAGGTTGATGAGCAGGTCGTTCAGCAAGGCCCCCACGCCCGGGAGCTTGGCCAGCAGGGCGATGGCGCGGCCCAGCCAGCTGGGGCTGGCCAGGGTGGTCCGCGCCGCGGGTCCCCCGAGCGCCACCGCGCCGCGGCGTTTCCCCCGCGCGGAATTCACAGCTGTCGTCATCACCATCCCCCCTCCAGCTCCGTGGGCGCGCCCAGGCCGGTCACGACAATCGCTTCGAGCGCCGGCGCATCCACCACCTCCAGGCGCCGCCGCCCGCTTCGGATGATGTTCTGATCGGCCAGGGCCTTCAGTTCGCGTGTCACCGCCTCGCGGTGCGTGCCGATGCGGCTCGCCAGCTCGGCGTGAGTGAGTTCGTGCCTGACGCCGCTCATCTGAGCCCGGGCCATCCGCAGGAGTTCGCAATGCACCCGGGCGCGCACGTTCAGCGCGCTCAGTTCGAACACGCGGTCCGTCAGGCCCCGGATCTGCCAGGTCAGGCGGCTGACGAGCCAGAGCGCAGCTTCCGGCGAGCCCAGGACCACCTTGCGGAAGCTCTCCCGGCTGATCGCGAGCAGCCGCCCGTCCGCCGCCGCGACCACCCCGGCCGAACGGGCGGCGCCGTCGATCGCCCCAAGCTCGCCGAACAGCTCTCCCTCGCGCAGGTCGCGCAAGGAGACCTCGCGGCCGTCGGTGCTGTAGAGCACGACCTGCAGGCGGCCCTCGAGGATGACGAATATCTCGTTCGACGGCTCGCCGCGCGAAAGCACCGCCTGGCCCTTGCGCACCTTCAAGGTGCGGGCGCGACCTATCAGCTCCTGGCGCGACGGCGCGTCCAGAACCTTTTGCAGCCCGCTCCAGTTGCGGTCCAGCATCCCTCGTCCCCCGGACCCTGAACAAAGCACTACACGGATATGTGGCGCAATCGCGTTTGACTCAGCCTTAGCTTTCATTGCGCTGGGTGAGAAAACTCACCGACCCAGTGTGACGATCCGGGCGGTCGGTCTCAGCGAAAGGCGGGACATTCCCTCGCGCGCCGTCGTCGTCGAAGGCGCGAGCCGTGGCGCCGCGCGTCCCCGCTGTCACAGTCTTTAACGTCCGCGAAAGGCGCCAGCATTGTCCGAGCGACTGTCCATGGACGCCCAGGACGAGCGGCGCGAGAGTCTGTCGAACCGGCAGAAGGGCGCCTCGTCCGGTTGGGTTCGCCGGCGCCAGGGGGGGCGGCCGGGCGCGGTTCAGCAGGAGGTTGGGGCCCTCCGCGCCGCACCGCCGCCGGGGCGCGGCCGGTTCGCAGACCCGCTGGGTGGGGCGCAGCGTGGTGTTGCGGGCCGGCCGCTGTCCGCAGGCCGCCACAGCTCCTGACGGGGGCGTCCATGCATGTCTATTTCTGCACCGTCACCTGCGAGGACGCGGCTCTAGCCAGCGTCTCGGTGATCATCGCCCGAAGCGCGGAGCGCGCGCGAGAGCTGGCCCGCCGGGAGCTGGTGGGCGCGGCGCGCAGCTGTTCGATCGAGATCCGGGAGTTTGCGCATCCGAGTCTCGAAGGCCGCGGCCGGACGGTGTGCGGCGGGGATTAGCCGCGAGCGGTCACGCCTCAGGGCGACCGCCTGGCCGTGATCGCGACGTCGACCTGCACCTTCAGCGATACGGGCTCGCCGCCCTTCCACTGGCCCTGGCCCACGCCGAAGGCGCTGCGGTCCAGCACCACCGAGCCGGTCATCTTCGCGGCGTCGCCGGTGATGGTCAGCGTGAAGGGCAGGCTCACCGGACGAGTGACGCCGCGGACCGTCAGGTCGCCCTGGGCGACGTAGCGGCCGGGCCCCGCCGCCGTGATCTTGCGGCTGACGAAGCTGGCCTTGGGGTAGGCCTTCGCCGAAAACCAGTCTGCGGTGGGCAGGGCCTCGTCGCGGGTCCGGTCGCCGGTGCGCGCCGAGGCCATGTCGATCGTCGCCGTGACGTGGGAGCCGGCCAGATCCTTGGGGTCGAAGGCGATCTGGGCGTCCCAGCGGCCGAAGGCGCCCTTGAACGCCTGGCCGTTCATGGCCCCGGTGAAGCCCAGCCTGGAGGCGGCCATGTCGGCGCGCCACGCAGGCGCGGCGGCGGAGGCCTGTCCGGCGGAAGCGACGACGGCGGCGGCGGCGATGGCGATGGCGAACGGGCGCATGGTCAGGGCTCCAGGCGGGAGGCGCCGCCGACGAAGGGCAGCATGCGGGGCAGCACGGGCTTGCGGTCGACGAACTGGTGCTTGGCGACCGCGCCCAGGTGCAGGGCCAAAAGCACCAGCGTACCGAACGCCAGCGTCACATGGGTGATGTCGAAGGCCCGGTTGACGGCCTTGCGCGCCGGGTCGGCGAGGTCGTGGACGCCGGGAAAGTGCGGCCACGGCACGAGGTGGTAGAGCAGGGTCGGGATGTTGAGCGGGCTGGTGGAGACCACGATCCAGCCGCTGAGGGGCATGCCGATCATGATCCCATAGAAAGCCCAGTGCACGGCGGTGGACGCGGCCTTCTCCCAGGGCGCGAGCGACGGCGGCGGCGCCGGCGGCGGGCTGGCCAGCCGCCAGGCCAGGCGAAGGACGCTGAGCAGCAGGATGGTGACGCCGATCGACTTGTGCAGCTGGAAAAGGTTGAACTGGGCCAGCCCCTTGAGGAAGCCCATCCGCCAGCCGAGGTAGAGGTTGGCGACGATCAGGGCGGCGATCGCCCAGTGCAGGACGATGGCGACGGTCGTGTAGCGCGTTCGCGTCATGGATGCCTCTCGACCTCGCCCGGCGCGGGGGA
The DNA here is from genome assembly GCF_035276905.1 of Phenylobacterium sp. GTDB lineage: Bacteria > Pseudomonadota > Alphaproteobacteria > Caulobacterales > Caulobacteraceae > Phenylobacterium. The sequence goes on from NZ_DATELG010000246.1 coordinate 33,427, forward strand.
CGCGCCGGGCTGGGCCACTCTATTACGGCGCCTTGTGGAAGGCGGCGTTGATGGTCAACTCCACCTCGTCGCTGATCATCGGCACATAGGTCGTCACGCCGAACTCGCTGCGCTTGATGACGCCGGAGACGAGGAAGCCGGTCGTATAGCTCTTGTCGAGCGGATTGACCCCGGCGCCGACGAACTTCGCCTTCAGCACCACCGGCCGGGTGACGCCATGCAGCGTCAGGTCGCCGGCGACCGTCGCCGTGCCCGGGCCGGTGCGGGTGATCTTGGTGGAGCGGAAACGCATGGTCGGGAACTTTCCGGCGTCCAGCCACTGGTCGCCCTTCAGCTCGCCGTCGAGCTTGGCGCTGGTGGTTTGAACCGTGTCCACCGGGACGGTCACGTCCAGCGACGTGGCTTGCAGCGTCTTCGGATCGAGCTTCAGCTGGCCGGAGGCATTGGAGAAGACCCCGTCATATCGCGTGAAGCCCAGGTGCAGCACGCTGAAGCCGACCTGGGTGTGGTAGGGCTCTACGGTATAATCCCCGCCCTGAGCCGCGGCGGGATCAGCGCTGGCCGGGCTCTGGGCGTGGGCGACGGCCACGATCGAGACGCCGGCCGTGACGGCGGCCAGCGACATGAGAAACTTGCGCATCTTGGGGTCCTGTCATGTGGATCGCAGCTGGCGGCATGCTTCCGGCGGCGCGCTGCGGACGCCGCCGGGATCGGGGCGCGCCTCGGAGCTCTAGTGAGAGCTTCCAAAGCGCTCCGCGGTTCAGGCGGTGAGGGATTCGGCGATGTAGCGGCCGGCGGCGGTCAGCGCCGCCTCGCGGTGCGCCGGCCCCGTATTCAGGCCCTCGGCGACGATCGCCTCGAGGTCGGTGACGCCGCTGAAGCCGAAGAGCGCCCGCAGGTAGGTCTCGGCGTGCTCCGCCGCGGCCGCCGGCGAGTTCGGGCCGTAGAACCCGCCCCGGGCGATCGCCAGGATCACCCGTTTGCCGCCGCAAAGGCCTTCAGGGCCATTCTCCGTGTAGCGGAAGGTCTTGCCGGGCACGGCGATCCGGTCGATCCAGGCCTTGAGCTGGCTGGTGATGGTGAAGTTGTAGAAGGCGACGCCGATCACCACCACGTCCGCGGCCAGGAACTCCTCCAGCACCGCCTGGCCCTGCGCGAGGTCGTGGGCGAGGGCGGGGTCCGGCGCGGCGCCGAAATGCGTGACCGCGATGTGGCCGCCGCTCAGGTGGGGCAGCGGGTCGGCGGCGAGGTCGCGGTAGGTGACCTTTGCGTCGGGCTGGGCCGCCTTCAGCTTGGCGACGATATCAGCCGAAAGCGTCCGGCTGACCGATTGAGGCCCCAAGATGCTCGAATCGAGGTGCAGGATATTCACGCGATAGTCTCCGGCGATTACCTGGTATAAAACCAATACCAAGGCTAGATAGCTTGCCGGCCAAGGCGCGCAAGGAGGCACATTTTTGATCCCCGGTTCCCTGCCTGTGACCGAGTACGAGGAAGCTCAGATGATCGGACACTGCGCGACGGCGTCGGCCGTCCTGTCGCGCATCGGCGACAAATGGAGCGTCCTGACCGTGATGCTCCTGGCCGACGGTCCCAGGCGGTTCAACGAGCTCAAGCGGCTGACCGGCGGCATCTCGCAGCGCATGCTGACCTTGACGCTGCGCGGTCTGGAGCGCGACGGCCTGGTGACCCGCACCCAGTTTGCCACCATACCGCCGCGGGTCGACTACGAACTTACCGCCCTCGGCCATTCCCTGCGCGAGCCGGTGCGGACCCTCGGCGTCTGGGCTTTCCAGAACTCCCAGACGATCGCCTCGGCGCGGGAGGCGTTCGACGCCCGTCAGGACTGACAGCTCCCCACCACCTTGCCCGCCGGCGGCGTGCGGACGATGAAGCGGCCCTTCACGCCCTCCGGCCACTGGCGGTAGGGCACGACGCCCTCCGCGCTAGACAGATAGGCGGCGGCGTAGTCGAGCAGCGCCTGGGCCGACGCCGCCGTAGGCTCGAAGCGGCCGAGCACATAGCCCATCTTGCCCGGCGCGCGCAGGTGCACCGAGCAGTGCTGAGTGCAATTGAAGAGGCAGGGCATTTCCTCGATCGCCAGGTCGTCGACCCGTTGATCGCCGGCCTTCGCCTGCCGGAGCGCCGCGACGAGCCGTGCGCCGCCGCGCATGCCGTCAGCGTCCTCCCGCGCCTCGGCCGAGAAGCGGCAGGTGTTGCAGACAATCAGGCTCGGACCTTCGGCGGCGGGCTCGAGGATGCTCAAAACTCCACCCCGGCCTGCGCCTTAACGCCGCTGCGGAAGGGGTGTTTGACCTGGGTCATCTCGGTGACCAGGTCCGCCAGCTCGATCAGCTCCGGCGCGGCGTTGCGGCCGGTGACGACGACGTGCTTATGCGCCGGCTTGGCGCGCAGCACCTCCAGCACCTCGGCCAGCGGCAGGTAGTCGTAGCGCAGCACGATGTTGAGCTCGTCGCAGACCACCATGTCCCAGTCCTCGGGATCGAGGATCCGCGCCTTGCAGGCCTCCCACGCCTGGCGAGCCACGGCGATGTCGCGGGCGCGGTCCTGGGTGTCCCAGGTGAAGCCTTCGCCCATCCGCCGGAACTCGACATTGTCGGGAAAGGCGTCGAACACGACCTTTTCGCCGGTCTGCAGCGCCCCCTTCAGGAACTGGATGACGCTGACCCGGTGGCCGTGGCCGATGCCGCGGATCACCATTCCGAGCGCGGCCGTCGTCTTGCCCTTGCCGGGGCCGGTGTGGACGATGACCAGGCCCTTCTCCAGCTGGCGCTCGGCCATCATCTTCTCGCGGGCGGCCTTGATCTTGACCATCTTGGCGTTGTGGCGCGCGTTCAGCTCCGCATCGTCAAGGCCAGCTTCGTCCATCGGCGTCGTCAATCGGGGCTCCTGCGATCAGCCGACGCGCGGCAGCCGGCATGGTGCGGAGGCGCTCGGCTGATCCCGAGCGCCTCGTCTAATCAAGCGTTCGGCTCGGACGTATTGCCGGCCTTCTTGTTCACCGCGCGGCGGCGCGCTGGCGATTTGCCGCCACCGGTCGCAGCCTTTTTCGTGGTCGCCGCGCGTTGGACGCGCTCGGCGGCGACGGCCGGCGCGGCTGAGGGCTGCGACGAGGTCGGCGCGGCGGTCGCGGGACGACTTCCAAAGCCCCTGGCCTTGGCCATGCTCGAGCGGGCTTCGCTGTAGGCCGGCGCAACCATCGGATAGTCCTTGGGCAGGCCCCACTTGCTCCGGTAGTCATCTGGCGTCAGGCCCTTGGCGGCCAGGTGCCGGCGAAGCGTCTTGTAGCCTTTTCCGTCCTCGAAGCTGATCAGCTTGTCCTGCGTAATGGACTTGCGGATCTGCGACGCAGTCAGCTTGGGCTGTTCGAGCTCTTGCGAGGGCGCTTCCAGCGCCGCGGGCGCCGCGCCGACGGAGGCGAGGCTCGCGGCGATATTGCTGATCACGACCGGAATTTCCACCGGCGTCACGTGATTGTTGTTGAAATAGGCCGCAGCGACCTGGCCGATGATCTGTTGCAGTTCGATCTGGTCTGACACGTCTTGGCTCCTATGCCCCGTCAGCTATGCATTCGCCTGCGGTCAGACAGAAGGCGGCAAGACATGTCAACTCCCCAGCCGATGATTTTGTCGAAACGGGCCTGAGCGCTGTGCGTCTTCGCGCGGACTAATGCTCGCCGCCTCCATCTCGACGGGAGGGGCGACCGATCAGACAACCTTTACCTGCTCGACCGCTGATCGACGAACCTCAATAGCCGCGGAAAGGTCTGTCCCACAACTTATGGAGCGGGGAAGATCGCCGTTGTTGGCGCGGCCCCCGCCCTCCGGCGACGCGGGAGGCGCAGGAGCTGCGGGCCGCAGGCATCTCGGCCACACGAAGCAGCGCTTGGCGCAGCTGCCCGACCGCCGCGAAGCCGTTTCCTCTGGCGTGGCCCATATGACCGGGCCGTGGCGCGCGCCGCCGCTCGCGCACCGCTTGAAGGACAGGAAAAAAAATTTCCTATCAGGCACGATTGCCTCTTGCTCGGGGTGTGGGGGTGGTGGCAGAACTTTGTTCGTAGAACGGTGAGATCGTGAGGAAATAGGGTAAAGGACGAAGATCTGGTCTAAATTTTCGTTCCGAATTCGCGAGGAGCATTCGCCCGGAGCTTGTTTCAGAGCGGTGAATGCGCGCGGTCGAAATATTGAGTTTGAAATCGGCAAAACTGCCGAACGGGTCATGTCGTCCTAAATCACCAGGGATGCACGGAGATGTCGCCTGACGACATCCATAGGCGTAAAAAAATAAGGGGCGAAATGGGGGATTTTATTGCCATGAGCAAACTAGCCAAAACGAGCTTAGTCATACTTGGCGTTGCTGCGGCGTCACCCGTCCTTGCGGCCGAAAATCCGCGCGCAAATCAGGGCAAGGCCGAGGGCGTACTCGAGGAAGTTGTCGTCACCGCGCGAAAGCGGAGCGAAAACCTTCAGGATACGCCGATCGCCGTCACCGCTCTGACCCAGGCAGCGCTCGAGCAGCGGCAGGTGACCAATATCGCGGCCGTCGACCGATTTTCGCCCAACATCGTCTTCAACACCTCGTCGCCCATCTCGGGCACCCGGTCCTCGGCCTCGGTCTTCATTCGCGGGGTCGGCCAGACGGATTTCACCCTCACCACCGACCCCGGTGTCGGGATCTATCTCGACGGCGTCTACATCGCCCGATCGATCGGATCGGTGCTCGACATTCTGGACGTGGATCGGGTTGAAGTGCTTCGCGGCCCGCAGGGCACGTTATTCGGCCGCAACACCATCGGCGGAGCCATAAGCCTCACCTCCCGCAAGCCGGGGAACACCTTTTCCGGAAATGCGAGCGTAACGACCGGATCTTATGAGCGATTCAATGCAAAGGTGTCGGCGGATATTCCAATCACCGAAACGCTGTTGTCATCCGTCACTGTCGCTCGTTTCGGCAGTGAAGGCTATATCTCCCGGCCTTATATCGGCGACAAGACCGGAGGAGACAATCGCTGGGCGGGTCGAATCGCACTGGCTTGGACGCCTACCAACACGTTCCGACTTGATTTGAGCGTCGACGGGACGCGAGTGCGTGAGAAGTCCTGCTGCGGCGAATTGGTCGCGGTTTATGATACTGGTCTTTTCGCGCAATTTCATAACGCTGTGATCGCTCCGAGCCTGGTTCCGACGCTTGGCCCGGCGGCGTTCTTCAATCAGCAGAGCCTGCCGACCAAGAAGTTCCAGGACAATTCCGACTTCGCCGTGCCTTCCACGCTCGATTTGTGGGGCGTCTCAGCCTCGGCCGAGTGGCAGGCGACGGACGCCGTCGCGGTGAAATCCATTACCGCCTATCGCGACCTCGACAGCACCAACGGCCGTGATGCGGACCATTCGCCCGTTCTGCTCGGACATACCATCGACGTCTATAACAGCCATCAGTTCAGCCAGGAATTCCAGCTTCTCGGCAAGATGTTCGACAACCGGCTGAAGTGGATCCTCGGCGCATATTATTTCGACGAAAAAGGCCTCAACATCGACGACGTGCATTTCGCGATCGCGCACGTGATCAGTGGCGGGCGCGTGCACAACAGTTCTTTGGCCTTCTTCGGCCAGACGACGCTGGACATCACTTCCAGGCTCAGCCTGACCGGCGGCTTGCGCTGGACCCAGGACACCAAGCGGTTCCTCGTGTCCGACGACGTCCAATATGTCATCGAAAATCTCGTCGGCATTCCGTCGACGGTCCATCCCGGTCCGCTTGTGCCCGGCGATCGTCTCCTGCCGGTCGGCGAGGTCACCAACCGGACCGACAAGGCCACGCCTTATGTGAACCTGGCCTACAAATGGACTCCGGACGTGATGACCTATGTGTCCTATTCGGAAGGGTTCAAGGGCGGCGGCTTCGTTCAGCGGGTGTTTCCCGATCGCCGCGCCGTTCCAGAGTTCCAGCCGGAGTCGGTCAAGGTCTACGAGGCCGGTTTCAAGATCGAGGCGCTCGACCGGCGCGTCAGGCTCAACGGCGCTGCGTTCCATACGAAATATACGAACCTGCAGGTCACCGTCATCGACGCCATTGCGCCCGTCACGCAGAACGCGGCGGCGGCTCGGATAGACGGCGCCGAACTCGAATTCAACGCCGTGCCCATGGAAGGCCTTGGCCTGGACGTCGGGCTAGGCTACCTCGATGCAAGATATACCGAAGTCAACCCGAACGCGACCGAGGTCTCCCTCGACAAGCACCTCGTCTATGCACCCAAATGGAGCGTCAACGTCGGCGCTTCCTACGAGTTCGAACTCGGCGATAAGGGATCGATCACGCTCCGAAGCGATTGGGCGCATCGCTCCACGGTCTACAATGACGCTATCAACACCCCGGCGTTGGTGCAGCCTTCCTATTCGACGCTCAGCGCCAGCATCACCTGGGCGTCCAAGGCCAAGGATTGGCATGTGACCCTGGCCGGCACGAACATCACCAACACGCGGTACATCATCTCCGGCTTTGCGGATCAACCGCTTCAGTCGTTCGCCGAGGCGTCATTCGGCCGTCCGGCCGAGTGGTCCCTCACCGTCAAGCGCGGGTTTTAGAAGAGAGCGTCATGAGCCCGTCCCAAGCGTCAGTGGATGTCGTTCCAGATCCACATCGGATGTTGATGTGGGATGTCTCGGAAAAAGTGGCGGGCAACCGCAACATGACTTCCATGTTTGCGGTCGAGGAATTTACAAACGATCCGCGTAACATAAGGCGCTTGGCGTACGGACCGCCGTTGACCGACGTCGCCTATAGATTGGGGGGGCGACCCTATTCGTTGAATGACTACGTTCGACGGCAGAACGTGACGGGATTGCTGGTCGTAAAAGACCGCTCAGTCGTCTTGGAGCATTACGGGTTCGGGAACACCGAAGAGACGCGTTGGACCTCTTGGTCCGTCGGCAAGTCCGTCATGTCGACGTTGGTCGGCGTCGCCCTGCAGGAGGGGCGCATTCCCAGCCTTGATGCGCTGGTCACCGACCATGTCGCAGAACTGCGTGGCGGCGCCTATGACGGCGTCACCATGCGCCACATGCTGCAGATGTCCTCGGGCGTCAGATGGAGCGAGAACCCGGGCGATCCGGCGCCCAACGTCGCCGATTTCGCGCGATGCCTCGCCGAGCAGAGGCCAGGGAGCATCCTGGCGATCGCCAAACAGCTGCCGAGGGCGATCGATCCTGCGACCGGCATGGCCGCGAAGCCCGGCGTCATCTGGAATTACAGCAATGTCGACGCGTTTGTCACAGGGGTCGCTCTTCAGCGCGCGATCGGCCGATCTTTAGCCAAATACCTGGAAGAAAAAATCTGGAAGCCGTGCGGCATGGAGAGGTCGGGTTTTTGGATGTCGGAAAGCCCCGGGGGATTGAATTCCGGCGCCGGCGACTTCAGCGCGACCTTGCGCGACTACGGACGGCTGGCCCAGTTTATTCTCGATGACGGAGTTCTCGCCGACGGAACGAGAAGTCTGCCGCAGGGGTGGATGAGCGAGGCGACGACCTGGCGTCCGCGATCGGCCGACGGGGCTTCTCCAGGGACCTCGTCCGGCGGTTATGGATATCTTTGGTGGCGCCTTCCGGTTCCACCGGGTCTTGGCGTTGCGCCGGAAACGACGTCGACCTCCAGCGCGACCTTCACGGCTGTCGGTCTTTTCGGCCAGTACATCTTCATCAATCCGGTCGAGAAATTGATAATGATCCAATGGTCGGCCTATCCGGAGCCTGAAATATATGCTCCCGCCGTCGAATCCGCGGCCTTCTTCAATGCGATTTCGGACGCTTTGAATTGAAGGTTGCGCGCGGAGGAGCGCCCGCCGTGACAAGTCCAACCAAGCCGCGGGAGATCGTAAGCGCGTTGATCGCGCGGTTCAGCGCCGGTGACATCGATGGGTCGCTCGAGCTTTACGCCGACGACGCGGTGGTGTCACAGGAGTTCGCGCTGCCTGGGCCGGTCACGGCCGAGAAGGCGGTCCTGGCGGCGTCGCTGGAGGCGTGGCGCGGCGATCCGCCACGCATGTACGCCGAGATCGAGGTGCGCGATCTGATGATCCACGAGACCGCCGATCCGAATGTGGTGATCGCCGAGTGGACTTATATCTCCCGAGTCCATGGGGTGGCGGTCAGGAACGGGAACATTATCGTCGTGGAGTGCCGCGACGGGAAGATCGTGCGAGCGCGGGACTACCATAATCATGCCACACGGGCCGTCGCCGACGGGACTGTGCCGAGCTTCGTTGAGCTCCTCGAGAGCATGATCCTGCCCCAAGACGACAGGTGACGGCATGCGCGGCGGCGTCGACTTCGAAGTGCGTCTGAAGGAGCTTGCCGATCGCGCCGAGTTGCTGGCGCTGTTCGATCGCTACTTGCGTGTGCCGGACGAGGGGCGATGGGAGCGGAGCTGGCTCGAGACGATCTTCACCGAGGACGTGTCGCTCGACTACACGCTCGCGACCCACGAAGGGCTCGACGGACTCGCGGAGTTCGGCAGGGCGGTGCATGCCCAGTTCGAGCTTTCGCACCACTTCGGCGCGAACTGCCTTGTCAAGCTCGACGGCGATCGGGCGAGCGTTCGAGCGAACATGATCGCGACGCACGTGCCCGACGTCTCGCTCGGCGGCCATTACCTCTTTGAGGCGGTGCGGACGCGTGGCGGCTGGCGATGCCGGCGGCTGAAGATGAACATCGTATGGAGCGCAAGCGGCGGGCGTCAGGCGGATCAAAGCGCTTTTTGACCAGCCGAGGGATCAATTTACGCAAGGACTGCCGATGCCCCATGAGGTCCCCCAGATTCCGCAGGCGATGCTCGACCTGATCGACCGGGCGGAGATCACCGATCTGCTCAGCCGTCTCGGCGTTTGCTTCGACGAAGGTCGATTCGATGAACTCGGCGATATTTTCACCGAGGACGTGACCGGCGATCTGTTCGGCGGGCCGCTTCTGGGCCGCGCTCATCTCGAGGAGAAGGCGCGCGAGGCCCTGGGGCGCTGCGAGCGCCACCAACACGTGATTGCAAATGTGATCGTCGACTTGCGCGCCGACCAGGCGGGCGTGCGCGCAAATCTGATCTCGACGCACGTGGCGGTCGCTGCGGAGCCGACCGCCTTCCGGCAGACCGGCAGCGCTTATGAATTCGACGCCCGTCGCACGCCTGACGGGTGGCGCCTGTCGAAGGCGGCGATGCATAGCCTCTGGACCAAGGACCAGCGATGAAAGTTGCAGTATTGGGCGGCGGCCACGGTTGCTATGCGGCCGCGGCGGAATTGAGCCGCAACGGGCATGAGGTGTGGTTCTGGCGCCGGGACGCCGCCGCGTTCGCGGCCCTGCGCGAAAGCGGGGGAATTCTGGTGCGCGATCATGGCGGTGAACGCCTCGTCCCGGTGGCCCATCCCACCGCGTCGCTCGAGGAGGCCGTCAGCTCCTCGCAAGTGATCGTCATCCCGTTGCCGGCGCTCGCGCATGAGGATCTGGCGAAGGCGTGCGCGCGCCATTGGCGAGACGGACAAGTGGTGTTTTTGCCGCCCGGAACCCTCGGCTCCCTGATGTTCGCCAAGGCGGCGCGGGGCGCGGGAAACATGGCCGACGTGAGTTTCGCCGAGACGGGCACCTTGCCCTATCTGGTCCGCAAGCACGGGCCGGCCTCGATCGTCGTGAGCGCGACGGCGACGCGGCTTCCCACCGGCGTCTTTCCGGCTCGCAACAGCGACGCGGCGTTCACGCTGCTTCGGCAGGCGTACGCCGCCGTGGAGCCGATCGAGGATGTCCTGTCCGCAGCGCTGATGAACGCCGGCCCTGTCATCCACCCACCGCTGATCCTCATGAATGCGGGGCCGCTCGAGCATTTCCCGGCCTGGGATATTCATAACGAAGGGACGCAGCCCTCCATCCGCGCCGTCACGACGGCGCTCGATGCGGAACGCATCGCGACGCGCAAGGCTATCGGCTACGCCGCGCCGCACTTCCCGCTCGCGGATCACTACAGTTTGGATGGCGAGGAGTGGATGTACGGCCGAGCCGCGCATGAGCGGCTCACGGACAGCGGCGATTGGCGGGAAAAGATCGATTTGCGAACCCATCGCTACATGCGCGAGGATACGGCGCTCGGCCTGAGCTTGCTGGTCTCCATCGCCCGCTGGGCCGGCGCGCCGGCGCCCGTGGCGCAAGGTCTGCTTGCAATTGCTTCAGCGTTGCTCGGAGAGGATCTCTACGCCGCGGGACGCACGCTCGAGCATCTCGGTCTCGCCCGGTTGAAGCGCAGCGAGATGCGGGAGTTTCTGCACGATGGCTACTGAAGCTCCGCGCATCGGCGCCGTCGGCGCCGGACGAATGGGCAGGGGCATCGCCACGGCGTTCGCGATCGCCGGCCGCCCGGTCACCTTGATCGACCTGCGCCCGCGAGACACGGCGAGCGCAGCGGCGCTGGAGGCTGCGGCGCTTGGCGCCGTCGTCCAGGACATCGCCTTTTTGGTCCGGCTCGGACTGATGGACGATGCGGCGGCGAAGCGGGCCGCGGGCCGCGTCGCCTTCGCTCCGCTGGCCAAGGCCGGCGATGCGATCGCTGCGTGCGAGGTTCTGTTCGAAGGGGTCGCCGAAACCGTCGAGGCGAAGGCGGGGTGTTTCGCGGTCATCGCAGAGCATGCGCAAGCCGACGCCATCATCGCCTCGACCACCTCGACGATTGACGCCGAGACGCTGGCGCCGCTCGTCCCCGGCAGGGAGCGGTTCCTCAATGCGCACTGGCTCAATCCTGCGCATCTGATGCCGCTTGTCGAGGTGAGCCCCGCCGCGTCGACGTCCGCCTCGGTGGTCGACGCCATGCGCGAGCTGCTCGTGTCGATCGGCAAGGTGCCGGTCGTCTGCAAATCATCCCCCGGTTACATCGTCCCCCGGATCCAGGCGTTGGCGATGAACGAAGCGGCGCGGATGGTCGAGGAAGGCGTCGGGAGTGCGGAGGATATCGATACGGCCGTCCGCGTCGGCTTCGGTCTCCGCTTCGCCGTGCTGGGGCTGCTCGAGTTCATCGACTGGGGCGGGGGAGACATACTCCACCACGCGAGCACGTTTCTTTCCAAATCGCTTGATCCGGCGCGCTTTGCAGCGCCGGCGATCATCGATCGCAACATGAAGGAGGCGCGACGCGGACTTCAAGACGGGGTCGGCTTCTACGCCTATGATGGCGTGGATCTGGACGCCTACCGCGCCGCGCGAATGAGCGACTTCGTAGGCATGCTGCGCCAGCGTGACCTCTTGCCCCGGATCGAGTCTGCAGGGGGCGGCGAGGCGCCCGCTTCCAGTACCGCTGCGCCGAGGAATTGACGGGCTGGGCGAGCAGGGCGCCCGGGGCGGTATCGCGCTCTTCGTCCGCGCTGACTTCACCGCGCTGGAAACCTACGCCGCCGGTTACGCAGCCAGGATCATCTCTCCGGTGAGCGGCGACGCTGGCGCCATCTGCTCTGGGGGTGAGGCTTCAATCTGGCGGAGAAACGCTTCCGGGTTTCGCATGTCATATGCGCTCAGCGCGTCTGGCCCGGATCGCCACCATTGCGAGGCCTCCAGTCGCGATGCGATCCCGTCGCCAAACCGATTGCGAATGATCCGCGCAGGGCTGCCGGCCACAATGGTGTAGGGCTCGACGTCTCGGGTCACGACGGCGCGCGCGGCGACAACCGACCCGTTTCCAACCGTCACGCCCTTGGTGAACATGGCGCCCTGCCCAATCCAGACATCATGACCGATGGTCACAGGCCCGGTGCGGTCGGCGAAGCGGCGGGACTCGTAGCGCTCCACGCCCCGGTCCCGCAGGTAGTTCATCAATCCATCGTGGCCGCGCGGCGTGAAAAACGCTGACGCTGTCGAGACCCATTCACTCGGGTGCGTGCTTTGAATGAACTCGACGTCGACACCGATCGAGCAATATCGGCCGATCCGAGTGTTCGGAAGCATCGGGCTGCCTGTGTAGGAGAAAGCCCCCATACGCGCCGGAATGACCGCGCCCGCGAATATTTCGCAGTAGGGCTCGAGTTCGCAATCGGGATTAATGTAAACACGCTGCCCAATTCGCCACCGCTCCGCGCCGAATGGGTGCAACGCAATCCGGTGGGCTCGGAGGAGGTCAAGAATGGCCTTGGTGATTTCTAGGATCATTCCGGCAAGCACTTAGCGGGCGCCGAAGGGTGCTGACAAGCTGTGGCGCCTTTGGCCCGCGTTCGCTCCGCTGGATCCTCTTCGCCCGCTGCTGTTGAGGTTCAGCCCACGCCGCGGCGCGCCGCCTCGATCTTCGCCACGTCGATCTTCTTCATCGTCATCATCGCCTCGAAGACGCGCTTGGCGACGGCCGGATCGGGGTCGGTCATGCCCGCCAACAGCTGGCGAGGCGTGATCTGCCAGGAAAAGCCCCAACGATCCTTGCACCAGCCACAGGCGCTTTCGGCGCCGCCCTCGCCGACAATGGCGTCCCAGTACCGGTCGGTCTCGGCCTGGTCCTCAGTCTCGACCATGAACGAGACCGCCTCGTTGGCCTTGAAGTTCGGCCCTCCGTTGAGCCCGACGAACGGCGCGCCGAGGATCGTGAACCCGACCGTCAGTTCGGCGCCTTGCCGCCCGTCGGGGAAGTCCGCGGGCGCGGCCATCGCCGCGTCGACATGGCTGTCGGGGAAGACGCGGGCGTAGAACTCGGCGGCCTTGCGGGCCTCCCCGTGGTCGAACCAGAGGCAGGTGGTCATCTTGCGGCCCATCGATCCGTCTCCTTGTTTGGGGCTTCGGAACTCTTACTCGGTCAGACGCCTCCGGGGGCATCCTAAGCCGAGGACGCAGGCGCAGGGCGCGCGCCGACAAGGGGGCGATAATTCTCGCAGCGAGCGGCCTCAGCGGCGAGGTCGGCGATGCATTGCTGGAATGGAGGCTCCGCCGGGTCCAACCCGATGTCTGCGCACGCGGCCGGAAAGCTCGATCTTCTCGGCCTGTTCCGGGACGGGAGGTTGCATGGCGGACGCGGGAGCGGATGCGAACGACGTGCGCGCCGCGGCTTCGGAGGCGCTCAGTTCACACAGGCTGAGGGGGGCGCCCACCGCGTCGCCGACGGCAAGGCAGTCGTGCCGGGCTTGCGGTCCGTCGGCGCCCTAGGCGGGATCGTCGAGCGAGAACAGGTCCGCGCCCTCGTCGTAGGCGAAAGCCTCACCGTAACGGGCCCAGTTGATCACCGCCTTGAGGGTCTGATCGGCGTCCTTTTCCGACATCAGGTCTTCCAGCTCGTCGCGGAAGCGCCCGGCCGGCGCCTGGTGGGAGGACCGCTCGTTCAGCACCCGGCGGATGTGGTTGGCCAGGGGCACGTAAGAGATCAGATGCTGGGCGAAGAGCTGCTTGCGGCCGTCGACATCGGCGTCGGCGTACTTGCGCGCGGCCGAGGTCAGGCGCAGGTCGCCGCCGTCCAGCTCGGCCAGACGCAGGAGTTGCAGGACTTCGGCGATGGGGAAGAGCTCGTCCGCCTCGTACTGCAGCGCCGTCGCCAGGTCCGGAAGGTGAGCCTGGCCGCCAAACGCCGGCCCGCTCACCGCCTCGATCAGACCGGCCATGATATTGGTCGAGACCCGCGGCAGCACCATGCCGATCCCCATGCCGGGAAACAGGCCGTCGCGGCTCTTGTCGTCGGCGGAGGTCGGGCGTTGCGTCATGCGCGCATAGATGTCGTCGACCATCCGGCGGAACGCCGGGTGCAGGCGGTTGCGCGGCTGCGGCAGATCGACCTTGATCTCGGCGACGATCCGGCCCGGGTTGGAGGAGAACACCAGAATGCGGTCGCACATCAGCACCGCCTCCTCGATGTTGTGCGTCACCATCAGGATCGACTTGATCCCCATGCGCCCCTCGCACCACAGGTCGAGCAGGTCGGTGCGCAGGGTCTCCGCCGTCAGCACGTCCAGGGCCGAGAAAGGCTCGTCCATGAGCAGGACGGTGGGATCGACGACCAGGGCGCGGGCCAGGCCCACGCGCTGGCGCATCCCGCCGGACAGCTCCTTGGGATAGGCGTTCTCGAATCCGTCGAGTCCGATCAGGTCGATGGCCGCAAGCGCCCGCCGCCTCCGCTGCTCGGGGGACACGCGCTTGGCCTCAAGGCCCACCTCTACGTTCTGCTGCACGGTCAGCCAGGGGAAGAGCGCGAAGGTCTGGAAGACCATGCTGACGGTTGTCGGCCGTCCGTCCGAGGTGCGCGGGAATTTCACCTCGCCGGAGGTCGGATGGATCAAGCCGGCGATGGAGCGCAGCAAGGTGGACTTGCCCGAGCCCGAGCGGCCGAGCAGGCCCACGATCTCGTTGTCGAACAGCGTCAGGTCGACGTCGTCGAGCACAAGATGTTCTCCGCCGTAAAGGTGGCGGACATTCTTGACGTCCACGAGGTGGCGATCGTCGATGGCGGTCACGGCGACCTCCCTTAAGCAAGACGCAGGCGACGCTCGGCGAACCGGTACATCGGCCGCCAGAGCATGCGGTTGAAAGCGATGACGAAGATCGACATGACGGCGACGCCCAGGGCGACGCGGGCCCCGTCGCCATCCGCCGTCGCCTTGGCGATGAATGCGCCCAGGCCCGCGGCTTCCAGATGCTTGTCGCCCCAGGTCACCGCCTCGGCGACGATGCTGGCGTTCCACGAGCCGCCCGAGGCGGTCAGCGCACCGGTGACGTAGTAGGGGAAGATCGCGGGCAGGGCGACCTGGCGCCACCATTGCCAGCCGCGGATGCCGAAGATGCCGGCGGCCTCCTTCATGTCGCTGGGGATGGCGCTGGCGCCGGCGATCACATTGAACAGGATGTACCACTGGGTCCCGAGCACCATCAGTGGCGAGAGCCAGATGTTGGGATCGGCGTGCAGCGCCACGATCGCCACCACCACGAACGGGAACAGCACGTTGGCCGGGAAGGCGGCGAGGAACTGGGCGATGGGCTGCAGCCGCTCGGCCCAGGCCGGACGCAGGCCGATCCAGACACCGATCGGCGCCCAGATCAGGCTGGTGAGCGCGATCAGCACCACGACCCGGGCCAGGGTCGCCAGGCCCAGGCCGAAGACGACCAGCACGTCGTTCCAGTGCAGGGTGCGGCTGACGAAGGTCCAGATCCACCAGACCGCTGCGGCGACCGCGACCGCGATCACCGCGAGCCAGAGTCCGTCGAGCGCCCGCGCGGCCTTGGGCCCGAGGCGGACCGGTTCCACCCGGACCGTCGGCCAGTCGACGGCCGCCATGGCGCGCGCCGGCCAGTTCAACGGCGCGGCGGCCAACCGCAGCCAGCGGGTGCGGCGGACGAGGTCGTAGACCCAGGAGCCGGGACGATCCTGCGAGGCGGTCTGCTCGAACCGGAACTTGTCGGCCCAGGCGACGATCGGCCGGAACACCAACTGGTCGTAGAGCAGGATGACCACGGCCATGGCGCCCACGCCGATGGAGACCGCCTTCATGTCCTGGCGGTCGATCGCCAGCGACAGCCAGGATCCGATTCCGGGCAGGGCGATGGTGGTCTTGCCGACCGTGATGGCTTCGGAGGCGACGACGAAGAACCAGCCGCCCGACATGGACATCATCACGTTCCACACCAGCCCGGGCGTGGCGAACGGCAGTTCCAGGCGCACGAACCGGCGCCAGGGCGAGAAGCCGAACTGCTGGCTGACCTCATCCAGGTCGGTCGGGATGGTCCGCAGCGACTGATAGAAGCTGAACGCCATGTTCCAGGCCTGGCTGGTGAAGATCGCGAAGATCGCCGCGCACTCCACGCCCAGTTCGCGCCCCGGAAACAGGCCCATGAAGAAGGTGACCGTGAAGGTCAGGAACCCCAGCACCGGCACCGACTGCAGGATGTCGAGCGCCGGCACGATCACCAGTTCGGCCTTGCGGCTCTTCGCGGCCAGGGTGGCGACGGTGAAGGTGAACAGCAGGGACGCCCCGAGCGCCGCGAACATCCGCAGCGTGGTGAGCAGGGCGTATTCCGGCAGGCGCGCCGGATCGAGCGTCACCGGCGTTGTGTGCAGCCGCGACAGCGGCTCGCTCATTTCGCCGGCGCCCCGCAACACCAGCACGGCTGTGGCGGCCAGCAGCAGGAAGGCGATGAGATCGGCCCAGGAGGGCGCAGGTCCGACGCGCAAAAACCGCGCGAGCGGCCGGGCTCCAAGGCGATCTCCGGATAGAAAGACCATGGCTCACCTCGTCTGACGCCGCAGAGGCCGCCACGGGTCGAGCCTGATCCCAGGCCCTAGCTGGACGTCCTCAGCGGCGCGTTAGATCGACCGTTACTGTCGCTAGGCATTGATTTGAGTTCCTGGGGCGTCAGACGCGCTGCAGCCTACGCGGCGACGGGCGGGGATTAGCATCGCGGGTTCCGCCCGGCCAGCGACCCCACGGTCCAGCTCAGCTATATTTGCGAATAGGCAGGATATACTTTGGTATATGCCGCCGCGACACGCATCAGGCGGCGGCCGTCGGTTCGGCTAGTGAAGCTCGGGATCGAGCTGAAGGCGGTCAGAGAGCCTGACGAGGTCGGCGAGCGAGTCCGCCTGCATCTTGCGCATCACGTGCCCGCGCCGAACCTTGACAGTGATTTCGCTCACCGACAGGTGCGCCGCGATCTGCTTGTTGAGCAGGCCCTGGACGACAAGGCGCATCACCTCCTGCTCGCCGCGCGAGAGGCTTTTCCATCGCTCGCGCAGTTCGGCGAGGGCGCGCGCCTCGCATCGACGGGAACGATCAGCGTCTATTCCCTGCTGGATCGCATCGAGCAGCTCCTGGTCATTGAACGGCTTGGTCAGGAACTCGATGGCGCCGTTCTTCATGGCCTTGACGGACATGGCGATGTCGCCATGGCCGGTGATGAAGATGACGGGACGCTCGATGCCGAGGCCGGCCATCTGGCGCTGGAAGTCGAGGCCGCTCTGCCCGGGCATGCGGACATCGAGCACCAGGCAGCCCGGCGTGTCGGCGACGCCGGTCCGGAGAAGCTCCTGGGTCGAGCCGAAGCACCGCACGTCGAGCCCTACCGACGCCAGCAGATCCGCCAGGGCGTCTCGGACCGAGCGGTCGTCGTCAACCACATAGACAGTGGCTTGTTCTGGCTCGCCGGCCAAGTCACGCGCGCTCATGCCTCACCTCTTCGGCCGGCAGGCTTACCTGAAAGACCGCGCCGCCGCGAAGCCGGGGGGCCGCGGCGATGTGGCCGCCGTGGGATTCGACGATCGACTGGCAGATCGCCAGGCCCATGCCCATGCCGCCCGGCTTTGTGGTCCAGAAGGCCTCGAACAGGTGCGCCTGCATCTCCGCCGGCAGGCCGACGCCGGAGTCTTCCACGGCGAAGGCCACCCGTCCGGAACCCTCCTGGAACGACCTCACCTCGAGACCGCGGCGCGCAACAGGCACGGCCTCCATCGCCTCGATGGCGTTGAGGAGAAGGTTGCCCAGCACCTGCTGCATCTGGATCCGGTCGGCCAGGACCGGCGGCACGTCGGTGGCGAGGTCAAGCTGGAGCGAAATGCCGTTGCGGCCCAGCTCCTGCCGCGCCAGCGTGACGGCCTCGGCGATCACCTCGTTGAGGTTGATCCGCTCGCGTCGCGGCGGTTCCCGGCGGGCGAGCCCGCGGAGGCGGGCGATCACGGCGCTCGCCCGGTTGGCGTCAGCGATGATCCGGTCCACCGAACGGCGCGCCCTGTCGAGGTTGGGCGGGTCTTGATCGAGCCAGCGCAGGCTTGCATTGGCGCTGGTGACGACCGCCGCCAACGGTTGGTTGACCTCATGAGCGATGGACGCCGTGAACGCGCCCAGGTTCGTCATCCGCGCCATGCGGACCAGCTGCGAGCGCGCCTCGTAGGCCGCCGCTTCAGCCGCCGCGCGCTTGACGCCCAAGTAGGCCGTGATGCCGATCGCTGCGATGCTGATGGCCGAATTGGCCAGGCCTGCGCCGCGCGCGCCCGACGGCGTCAGGGCGAAGCTGACCAGGGTGAGGAGAACGCAGAACGCCGCCAGCGCCACGACGCCACGCGTCGAGAGCAGGCCGATCGCCAGCAGGATGACGACGACGTAGAAGACGGCGCCGGCGATCTCGAGGTTGGTCCCGGTGTCGAAGACGAAGATGCCGACCAGCAGCGCAGCGATCGCCGCCGCCCGCATCCTGGGACGGGCCACCCAACTGGAACGCGACGGGTTCTTCATGGCCGCCCGTCCTCCCTCTCCTTGGCGGTGCTCAAACCGTGACCCCTGGTCGGGCTGCATTCGACCGCAGGCGCAACTGTCATCACCGCCGTTCCGGGAGCAAGGCGCCTGCTCGTGCCGCTCAGCCCAGCCGCCGCATCTAGGTTTTTCCCTCCGCCACCACCTCACGACGAGGGCCGATCCCGACCAGACCGCGTTCGAGCGGTAGCCAAGCGAAGCAGCCCGCCGTCCGCATCGAACCCAAAAACCTGGCCCGCCGCGACCAGCTCAAATGCGTTTTCCTCGCCGCGGAACACGAGCCGCTCGCCGACGCGGCCGTCCACTCGATAGACGAGGTTCAGCGCGTCGGCGCCGAATTTCGCTGCTTGCACCACCTCGGCTATGCCGCCGGCATCCAGGCCTTTGACCCGCGCACCAGGCTTCAGCTCTTCGAACGCAACCCCCACCGACACCCCCACGCGGTCACGATAGTGAATGCGCCACAACTCAAGCGGGCGCACGATAAGATGTGTGTGTGCGACAGGAATGGACGCAGGCCGGCGAGACCGCGTGCGACCAGGGTGGAGAGCAATTGAGCTGAAAGGACCCGTTATGAGGCCGGGCGACGGTCACCAGCGCCACATTCGCGTGATGAGGGGCGGGTCCAGGCCCTGTTCCCCATATGATGCCCGCGGCCTTCGCTGTGGGGATCAAGAGACGTTAAGTATTTGAAAAGTGGTGGGTGTAGTAGGATTCGAACCTACGACCCGCTGATTAAGAGTCAGCTGCTCTACCAACTGAGCTATACACCCGTCCCGGCTCCGGATCCTCGTTGAGAGGCCCGGCGGCGAGGGCGCGGAAAATACGCGAAAACGCGGCCTTGGCAAGCGCCCTTGCGAGACAAG
>NZ_DATELG010000247.1:0-2958 GCF_035276905.1 Phenylobacterium sp.
CCCGTCGCGCGTTAAGCCTCGCGTATGGCCGAGTTTGATTTCGACGCGGTGGTGGTGGGTGCGGGCGCGGTGGGGCTGGCTTGCGGCTATGCGCTCTCCCGGCGCGGGCTCGTGGTCGCGGTGCTGGAGCAGGAGGCCGCCATCGGCCAGGGGGTCTCCTCGCGCAATTCCGAGGTGATCCACGGCGGGCTCTACTATCCGACCGGCTCGCTGAAGGCGCGGCTCTGCGTGGCGGGAAGGCGCGCGCTCTATCCGTTTCTTCAGGCCCACGGCGTCGACTTCGACCGCTGCGGCAAGCTGGTGGTGGCCGCCGACGCCGACGAGGCCGCCAAGCTCGACCACATCCTGAAACAGGCCAGGACCAACGGCGTCGAGGACATGCGCCACCTGTCCCGGGCCGAGGCGCTGGCGCTGGAGCCGGAGCTCGCCTGCGCGGCGGCGCTGATCTCGCCGCAGAGCGGCGTCTTCGACAGCCACGGCTACATGCTGGCCCTGCAGGGCGAGATCGAGGCCGCCGGCGGCGCGGTGGTGCTGGCGACGCCCTTCGACGGCGCCGGTCCGTTGGCGGGCGGCGGGTTCACCGTGCGCGCCGGCGGGGCGGAGCCCACGACGCTGACCTGCCGCTATCTGCTGACCGCGCCGGGGCTCTCCGCCCAGGGGGTAGCGGCGCATATCGAGGGCTTCCCGGCGGGGCTCATCCCGCCCGCCCACTTCGGCAAGGGCCTGTATTTCCGGCTGGCGGGCAGGGCGCCGTTCACGCGGCTGATCTATCCGCCGCCGATCCACGGGGCGCTCGGCACCCACTATCGCCGCGACCTCGGCGGGCAGGGGATCTTCGGCCCGGACCTGCACTATGTGGACGCGCCGGACTATACCGTGGACCCGGCCGCGGCGGCGGATTTCTACCGCTACATCCGCAAGTTCTGGCCGGGCCTGCCGGACGGGGCGCTGGTCCCCGACTATGCGGGCGTCAGGCCCAAGCTGCACGGCCCTGACGAGCCGCAGCCGGACTTCCGCATCGACGGGCCGGAGGCGCACGGGATCGAGGGCCTCGTGGCCCTCTTCGGCATCGAGAGCCCGGGGCTGACCTCGTCGCTGGCGATCGGCGAGGAGGCGGCGGGGCGGCTGGGCCTCACTTCGGGACCAGCTTGAGCACCCGGCCGCGGTCGTTGTCGGTCAGGAGATAGATCGCCCCGTCCGGGCCCACGACCACGTCGCGGATCCGCTCGCCAAGGTCCTTCAGCAGCCACTCCTCGCCCGTGATGCGGTCGCCCTTCAGCGTCAGCCGCGCCAGGTGCTCGGGCTTCAGGCCGCCGACGAACAGGCTGCCCTTCCAGGCGGGGAACAGGTTCGCGTCATAGAAGGCCATGCCGGAGGGGGCGAGCACCGGGTCCCAGTAGTAGATCGGCTGCTCCATCCCCGCCTTCCGGGTGATCCCGGCGCCGACCGGCTGGCCGGAATAGTCCTCGCCATAGGTGATCACCGGCCAGCCGTAGTTCGTGCCCGCGCGGATGATGTTGACCTCGTCGCCGCCGCGCGCGCCGTGCTCGACGGTCCACAGCTGGCCGCTCCAGGGATTGATCGCCGCGGACTGGCTGTTGCGATGGCCGTACGACCAGATCTCGCCTCTCGTCCCCTTGCGCCCGACGAAGGGATTGTCGCGCGGGATCCCGCCGTCGGGGTTGATCCGCACCACCTTGCCGAGGTCGTTGTCGAGGGTCTGGGCCTTGGCCATGGCGCTGAACCGGTCGCCGACGGTGACGAACAGGGTTCCGTCGCGGGCGAACACCAGCCGCCCGCCGATGTTGGCGGAATCGTCCCGCACCGGTTGGGCGCGGAAGATGACCTGCAGGTTCTTCAGCGCGGACGCCGGGGTCTCGACCAGTTCGGCGCGCGCCACCGCCAGGCCGGATCCGCCGGCGCGAGGCTCGGAATAGGCGAAGTAGATGCGCCGGTTGCGCGCGAACTGCGGGTCGAGCGCCAGGCCGAAGAGGCCCATCTGGCCGCCGGTCGCCACCGCCGGAACCCCCTGCAGCGGGGCCGAGACGGCGCCCGCGGCGGTGACGAGGCGGATCCGTCCCGGCCGCTCGGTGACCAGCATCCGCCGGTCCGGCAGGAAGGCCAGCCCCCACGGGCTCTCCAGGCCCCGCGCGACGGTGACGACGCGGAAGGCGGTGTTCGTGGTCAGCCTCGGCGCCCGCGTCTGACCGGGGAATGCGGGCTTCTGGCCCTTGGCGTTGGGCGGGGCGGTCTCTTCCGGCTGGCCTGAGTCGGGCGCGGCGCGGCCGCTGCAGGCGCAGAGCAGGAACACCGCGCCCAGGGCCAGGAACTTGCGGGGCATCAGGTCGACTCCGCTACAGCGGCCCGACCGCCGCCCTCAGCGCCTCCTCTGGCGATGCGCCCTCGAGGTGGATCAGCGACCAGACCGCAAAGAACAGCAGCGGCCAGCGCTGGCCCGCCGCACCGGCTGCAAACGCCCCGGCCACGGCGTCGGGTTCCTTGAGCGCCCGCACGGCGTCGAGCTTGCCGATCCGCCCCGCGATCTGCGCCGCCCGCGGAGCGATCCACGCCTCCACCGGGACGGTGAAGCCCTGCTTGCGGGCCCACGGCTCGGCCGCCGGGCAGGCGCGCTCCAGCCATTTGCGCAGCAGCCACTTGCCGTAGCGGCCGCGGACCTTGAAGCGGTCGGGCAGGGGAAAGGCGAAGGCGGCGACGGCCGGGTCAAGGAACGGCGTGCGCCCCTCCAGCCCGTGGGCCATCAGGCAGCGGTCGAGCTTGAGCAGCAGGTCGTTCGGCAGCCAGGTCGAAACGTCCGCCCATTGCGCCGCCTGCAGGCCGCAAAGCCCCTTCGGCGCCTTGGCCTGGGCGCGCAAGCAGGGCTTCACCGTGCCCGTCGAGGCCTGGATCGCGCCCTGCGCCGCCGACCTCGCCGCGCGCGTGGCCGAAGTGCGCGCCGTC
>NZ_DATELG010000248.1:0-7630 GCF_035276905.1 Phenylobacterium sp.
CTGCAGATGTGCATAGACGCGATGAATCGGGCGATCGAGAAGCGCTTGGCCGCCGCCGAACCGGCTGAAGAGGCCAAGGCCGGCTCCTGATCACGGGGGCCAGCGGGGCGGGGCCAGCTGGCGGACTCGCGCCGGACTAAATCCCCAACGCCCGGAAGCTCTCAAGCCGCTGGACCGCCTTGCCAAGGCGGTCGACGAAGACCCCGGTGATCGTCGGGTCGACCCGCGTCGTGATCGCCCAAAGGTAGTAGCCGTAGGTTGCGGCGGTCCGGTACTGCGCCCGCGCCGCTGCGCCGTCGGGAACCTGGACACCTAGCCGCCGCGCTTCGTCGAGGTAGCGGTCGAGGAGCTCCCACTCATGGGCCTCGGCCATCTCGGCCGGCAGGACCGCGCAGATGTGGTAGGCGACGTCGAGCGCCCAGCCGCCCCGCTGGATCATCTGCCAGTCGATCAGCCCTGGCCCGTCCTTCGAGCGGTAGATATTTCCGGCGTGGCAATCGCCGTGGACCAAGGTGGCGGGCTGCGCGGCGTCAAGGTCCCTCAGCGCGTGCAAAGCCGCGGTGAGCCGTTCTGCGTCCCGGGTGCGGACGTCAAGCCACTCGCCGCGGGCGCCGTCGAGCAATTCCTGCAGCCGCTCCACCGAGACCACCTTCCAGGCGATCAGATCGGCGATGCGGCGGCCGACCCAGGGGACGCTGTCCAGCAGCGGCGCGGCGGCGTGAACCCGCGCTAACTGACCGAGGCTCTCCGCGGCCTCTTCGACGCTGAAGGGCTCGAGCGCCGTGCAGAAGGCGGCGCCATCGGCGATGAGGTCCCGCATGATCACGATCCCCTGCCCCTTCCGCCGGTCGGCGATCGCCGCCACGCAGGGCGGGCGGCGCACGCTCATGCGCGGCGCCAGCTGATCGTAGAAGTCCGCCTCGACCAGGCGCGTGGCGGCGCCGGAAGATCCCTCCGGCATGTCGAGGAAGGCCTTCAGGCACAGGTCGGCGTTCCCGACAGCCCACTGGACCTTGAAGCGCACTTTCGTTGCGACCGTGCGGATGACCTCCACCGTCTCCACCCGGGTCACGGTCGCACCGCCCGTGAGGGACGCCAGCGCGCCGCTCAGCCAGTCGGGATCCAAGGCCTCGGAAAGCGTGAGCGGGGCGTTCTGGGCGACTTCGGTCATTTCACATCCCTCGGGCTGGCTGTCGCCCGCATCGGCCGACGGCGCCGCTCACGCCTGCGCGGCGAGGAACGCCTGGGCGAGCTCGAATATGCCAGGCTCGCTGTTCGGGCGGCCCATGATCTGCAATCCCACCGGCAGGCCGTCCACCAGCCCCGCAGGGACTGTCACCGCCGGCCAGCCGATGAGGTTGGCGAACGCAGTCATCGCGAGGAAGGGGCCGGCGAAATCAGGAGGGACGCCGTCGATCGCCCATTGTCGGCGCGTGGGCGCGACCTCCAGGGTGGTTGGGCTGAGAATGAAGTCGTTGCGCTCCGTGAGGGTCCGGAACGTCTGCCAGATCCGCCGGCGGCTCTCGCGCGCCTTCGAAACATCCTCGCGCGTCGGCGGCTTGAAGCCGAGGTCGTAGTCGGCGGAGATGGCGACGTCGCTCGCCGTCCACTGGTTGCTCGCCCAGAACGGATCTTCGAACATCAGGTCGAGCGCCTCGATGTGGGCGCCGGCGGCTTCCAACCGCAAGACGGCGCGCTTGACCGTCTCGATCACTTGCGGCGTCTCCTCGACGGCGAACCGCCGCGCAAATCCGAAATCCTCGGTCCAGGCGAGCCTTAGCCCCCGAGCGCCGTCCTCAAGCCTTGCGAGGTAATCGGGCGGATCATCCTGAAGGCACATCATGTCGCGGCCGTCCGGCCCGGCGAGCGCGGCGAGCACGGTCGCGGCGTCGCGCACGTCGCGGGCCATCGGGCCATAGGTGGTCTTCGGCCGGCTCTGCAGGGTGCTCCATTCGAACGACGGCACGCGTCCGCGCGTCGGGTGAACGCCGACAAGGCCGCAGAAGGCGGCGGGCGCGCGCGTCGATCCGGTTCCGTCGCCGCCGATGGTGATCGGCGCCATCGCGGAGGAGGCTGCACAGGCGCTGCCGCCGCTGGAGTCGCCGCAGACCCGTTCGGTGTCCCAAGGGTTCAGCGGCATGCGGTCGCTATCGCCGAACTCGCGCGCCAGAAGGCCGGCCACCGTCGGGCCGATGATCACCGCGCCCGCCGCCCGCAGGCGCTCGATCTCCATGGAATCGTGTTCGGCCCGGACGACGCCGCGGCCCATGTCCGACCACAGGCTCCCCTTGATCGCCAGGACCTGCTTCGCCCCAAGGGGGACGCCGTGCAGCGGGCCGAGCGGCTCGCCGCGCATCACGGCCTCTTCGAGCCGCCGCGCTTGCGCCCGCGCCCCGTCCTCGTCCACCTCGCGAAAGGCGTGCAGCTGGGGCTGGAGCGTTGCGATCCGCGCCAGAAAATGGTCCGCGACCTCCACCGGAGAGATCGCCTTGGCGGCGATCAGATCGCGGATGCGCCAGGCCGGGGCCCAGCTCAGATCGCCGTCCGCCGCCGGCCTGGCGCTCGACAGCCGGGTCTCGAAGGACCTTCGGAAGGCCGAGGGCCGGAGATGATCGTTGGCGCTCATGATCAGGCCTAGCGCGAAGCCGCTCTGATCATTCCGTCGGCCTTGCTTTTCGAGCGCGCGAAGCGCGTCAGCAGGATCGTCCCGGCGGCCACCAGCTGCAGCGCGGCGAAACTCGCGAACAAGACGTCATAGCCGCCTGTGCGGTCGAAGACCTCGCCGGAAAATCGGATGGTCAGCAGGCCGAGCCCGGCGATGAGCGGAGAGGCCAAGCCTGTGACGGCGCCAAACGACGCCGCTCCGAAGCGATCCGCCAGGAGCGCGTACTGCATCGGCGCCGTGGCGCCCTGGATCAGCCCCATCGCGGCGGCGGCCACGGCGAGCAGGGCGTAGCCGTGGCTGATCATCAGCTCCAAGCTCACCGCCGCCCCCAGGGCGAACAGGATGCTCAGGACCACGATCCGATCGATCCGGTCCGCGACCACGGCGAGCAGCAGCATGGAGATGATCGCGAAGGTCGACATGATGGAGACGAGGCTGGCGCTCTGGATCATCGAAAAGCCGCTGGCGCGCGCCAACGGCGCGAGCGTGATCAGCAAGGCTGTCGCCATCGCGACGACAAGCCCGCAGCTGAAATTGATGGTCCAGAATTCTGGGCTGCCGAGAATCTGGCCCACCTTCAGTCGCGTGGGCGCCTGCGTGGCCGTCGGCTGCTGCTGCGGCGGCGTCAGCTCTCCCGCGCCGCGCTCACGATCGCCGGGGCCAGGGCGCTCGCGGATCGCGACGGCGATCGCCAGCAGCAGCGCCGCACCCACCCAGCCCATGACCTGGAGCGCATGGCGCCATCCGCCCTGCTCGATGAGGCCGCCGACGATGGGCGGCAGAACCACGCCCCCGAGCGCAAGGCCCAACTGGGAGATCGCCATTGCGCGTCCCCTTTGCACGGTGAACCAGCGCACGATCAGGAGGGGCGCCGTCAGCGAGCCCGTGGCTTGAAAGGCGAACGGCAGAAGCACCGCCAGGACCGCTGCGTTCAGCCAGAGCGAATGCGACAGCGCCAGCAGAGCGAAGGCTGCGGCGAACAACAGGCTGCCGAAGATCATCATGCCTTTCGCCGGCACGCGGTCCAGCAGCATGCCGACGAACGGCGCCTGGGCCGCCATGCCGAGGTTCATGAGGATCGCGCCCGAGTTCGCCGCGGCGCGGGACAGCCCAAGCTCGTGTGAGATCGGCAGCACGAACAGCCCATAGGAACTGTACGTGGCCCCCACGATCAGGGTGTAGATCGCGACATTGGCCGCAACGACCATCCATCCGTAGTAGATTCGCGACACCTGTCTCGGCCCTCTTCGAGTTTGTCCGCCGCCGCCGCTGAGGAAGGATGGGATTGGGATGTCCCGGGCGGGAATATGCAGCATCCCTGCGTGCTGCTTTTTCAGTAGTCGTAGATCACGTCGACGCCGAACGTCGTGCGGGCTGGTAGGTCGTCGAGGCGAGATAGAAGAAGTTGATCGGGAACATCATCGTCCCATTGTCGTTGAGGTTCTTCGCCCAAAGCGCCACCTCCATGTCCCCTTCGGGCAGCTTGATGTGCTGAAGCGCGACGCGGGCGTTCAGGACCCAAGACGCCGGCGAGAAGGCGACGGATTCAAACTGCGGCGGGATCGAGGTTTGACCGATCGTCCTCTCCTTCGAATGCCAGCTGGCGTCGGTGCGGAAGAGCAACTGGGCCTCCTTGAAGACGGGCTGCGTCTTGTACTGCGCGGCGATGTTTGCACGCTGCATCCCATCAGGGCGGCGCGACGCGCACGCATAGAACGCACAGCATCCATCGCTTGGCTCCCCTTATCTTTATTTCTCGCCGTCAAGGGCGAGACCTGTTCAATCAAAATAACCAAATTCAGTTTAGAGGCCAATCAAAGAACCATCACGGATATGAAATCGGGGACCCACATCAGAGAAAGCGTGACCGGCGCGCGGCGCGATCTTGCGACGCTTGGCTGTCAGGCATGTCTAAGGGAGGCGCACGATGGAGCTATATCAAAAGGAACTCGAAGATGCGGTCGAACGTATCAGAAGCGCCGGCCGCGACCCGGACGACTTCGCCTTCGACATGGGCGCGGCCGCCCCTTCAGCCGGCTATATCCACCGCCCGGGACGGTTGAGGTTCTCGATCAAGCTCCCCTCGTCCGGCGGCGGCTGACCACGGAACATCGCCGTGCGCACCGAGAGCGCGGCGACCTTCAGGCCGGTGAACTGCTCATACCACTCGAAATCCGCGATCGAGACGCCGCCCACCTGGTTCCATAGGGCCAAGGTCTCCTCGCGCGTGCCCATGCCTTCAAGCCAAGGCCGGCCCGGGATCGCATGGACCATCTCGGCCATATAGATCCACCAGGCGAGATCGTGCAGCGCCCCGCCAAGCGAGGGCTGCTCCCAGTCCATGACGGCGACGACCTCGAAGTCGTCGTTGAACATCATGTTGCCGAGCCGCGCGTCGCCCCAGACCAGGCCGGGCGGCTGGTTCCGGGGCCAGCGGCGGCGCAGATCCGCCATCGCCTTGTCGAGGATGTCGGAGACGACATCCGGACGCACCCACTCGACGAAGCGCGCATATTTGTCGAACTCCTGCTCGAGGCCGGTCAGGCCGCCCGGCCCGGCGAGGAACCGGATCGAGGCGAGCGGGGTCTTAGGGATGAGCGCAAGCTGACGGACCCCGTTCTCCCACATTCTGCGCCGTTGCGCCGGCGTAGCCTCGGCCACCCACCCGGTCATCGAATAGGGCGGGTTGGAGACCGCGACCCTTCCGTGCTTCTTCTCCATCACGAAGAAGGGCGCGCCGAGAACCTTGGGGTCCGGCTCGTGCCAGAAGACCTTGGCGACCTTCACGTGGCCGTGCCCGTGCAACACCTGCATCAGGCGGATCTGTTCTTCGAACAGATCGTCGGGATAATAGATGTGGTCGCTCGGTTTTATACGGACGACGAACCCCTGCGACTTCGGCGCGCCGTCCTCGGTCCAGACCGCGTCGAAGGGAATGGTCTCGTGCGAGCGCCCCGCGCCTTTCGGATAGGCCAGGCTCTCGACGCGCAGGTCCCTGGCTTGGGGCATTCGCGCGCGCATCCAGACGCCAAGCTCCTCGGCCAGGGTGGCGAAATCCCGGACGCGCGGCGCGACGATCATGGCCTCGTGGCTCATGACATCCCCTCTCTTGCCGCCGCCGACTCTTCCGGCGGCGCACTTTTCTCAACGCGCGGCCGGAACATCGGCAGGGTCATGCCGCTCGGGTGCGGAGCCATAACCACCTCGAGCGGCGTTTCGACCGCCAACGCGGCCGGCGGGCAGTCGACGATGTTCGTGTGGAAGAACGGCCCCTCCTCCAGCTTCACGACCCCGACGACATAGGGCGTCCTGCCCTTCATCTCCGGCGTATAGGCGTGGTGCAGGACCGTGTAGGTGTAGAGCACGCCGCGGCCCGACGCCTCGATCCAGGCCATGTCGCGCGCGCCATGCTGCACGCAACGGCTTGCTGGCCAGTAACATTGGCCGCAGACGCCGCAACGGTGCAGGAGGAACCGGCCTTGGCGGCAGGCTTCCCAGAACGGCAAGTCCGCAGGATCGCCGCCGACCGCGAGCACGGCGCTCAACAGGTCGCCGCCGGCGCTCATCGCGAATTCCCCAGGATCAGGGTGGCGTGGGACCAGGTGTTCTGCACCCCCCCGTTCAGGCCGTGGCCCGAGACCAGGGCGGTTTCGGCGCGCTTCAGCTGGCCCTGGCCGGCCTCGCCCCGCAGTTGCTGCACGGCCTCGATCACGCCTGTGAAGCCCGTCGTGTAGAAGGCCGACAGCTGGCCGCCGCCGGTGTTGGTCGGCATCGCCCCGTCGGGTCCGGCCCCGCCGGCGGCGTAGAACGGACCGCCCTGCCCCTCGCCGACGACGCCATAGGCCTCCAGCTGCATGATCGGCGAGATGGTGAAGGGATCGTAGAGCTGGCACATATGGATGTCCGCCAGCGTCATCCCTGCCTGCCCGAAAGCCCGGGCCTTGGCCGGGGCGATGTTGTCGTGGTGTTCGTAGACCTGGCCCCGGTGCCAGTTGGCGATGTTGTGCCCGGTCCCGCCGCCGAGGATGTAGACCGGCGCCGAGGCGATGGACCGCGCGCGCTCGGCGGTCGTCACCAGCACGCACACGCCGCCATCGGTGTCGCGCGTGCAGTCCAGCCGGCGGAACGGATCGGCGATCATGGGGGAGGCGTGGTGGTCCTCCAGGGTGATCGGCTTGCCGTATCCCAAGGTTCCGGGACGCACGACCGCGTAGGCGCGCTGGGTGACCGCCACCGCGCCGAGGTGGTCCGTGGTGGCGCCATAGAGATGCATGTGGCGGCGCGCGTGCAGGGCATGGGCGGCTGCGGCGCCGATCATCCCGTAGAGCGAGGGATAGCCGTAGGCGTAGGCGCCCCAGCCGGGCTGTCCCGGCAGCCGCGTCGAGGGGGCCTGGCCCCACACGCAGGCCACCATCTCGGCCTGGCCGGCGACAATCGTCGCCTGAGCCAGCAGCAGCGCCGCAAGCGGGCTCGCCCCTCCCGTCTGGACGGCGAGGGAGAAGTTCGGCGACAGGCCCATGTAGCGCAGGTCCTCGCGATCCGAGGCGCAGTGGATGTAGCCGTCGATCGCCCCCCGCTCCATACCGGCCTCGGCGAGCGCCAGATCCACGGCGCGGGCGCGCAGTTCCCGGGGCGTAATTCCCAGATTCACGCCGGTCGGCGTCACGCCCATGGCGGCGATGGCGCAGGAGCCTCTCACGGTCTCCTCCCCGCGGACGGCGCCGGCAGGTCGACGTTCGGGTTTGGGAAGTGGACGGTGAGGCCGCCGTCGACGACCAGGCGCTGGCCGGTGACGAACGACGACACGTCCGAAAGCAGGAAGACGAGCGGTCCGGCGAGCTCGTGGACGCGGCCCGCGCGCCGCGCGACCGCCACCCGGGCGCCCGCGGCGGCGAGGAGCCGGGCGGTCTGGAGGCCGCCGCCATATCCGCCGCCGACGACGAGCGCCTTGTGGTCCTGCAGGCC
>NZ_DATELG010000249.1:0-8265 GCF_035276905.1 Phenylobacterium sp.
AAATCGGGATGTGGCGAGGCATGGCGCCTGTGGCTCGCCCCCTCCACCACCCGCTCTCCGGCGGGTGGTCCCCCTCCACCGCTTCGCGAGGGAGGAACAAGCGCCTCCAGCCGCCCTTTGCGCCTCGCTCAGCCGGCGTCCCGCTTGGCCTGGGCCACCTTCCCCGCCTTGGACACCCGCCCCACCATCGCCGGTTCCAGGATCATCGCCCGGCGCAGGCTGGGGTTGGCGCGCATGCCCGGGCGCGCACGCCGGCCGGGATCCGGACGGTTCTCGAGCGCCCTCGCCCGGCGGGCCATCGCCAGCGCCCGCTGGTGGCCGGCGGCGGTCCGGGCGCGCGCCTCGGCGTGTTCGATCCTCTCCAGCTGGCGGTTGGCGCGCTTGAGCGCCTGGGCGAAGATCTGCTTGCGCCGCGCGGCGTGGTCCATGTTGCCGGAGGCGGCGGCCGCCCGGGGCGGGCCCTTGCCGCGGGCCTGGCGGCGCTTGTGGCGGGCGATGGTCCTGGCCTTGTCGCGCAGGTCCCGCAGCCGCGTGCGCGCCTCGCGGAGCTGACCGGCGTCCAGCTCTCCAAGCTCAGGGTAGTGGGTCGCTCCCACCACCTCCAGCTCCTGGTGGTTGAGGAAGCGGCGTTCGCCGGCGGCGCCTGTGGTCATGGCCGGTCTCCTTAATCAGACTCCCTCGAGCAGGACGTCGATGTCGTAGGTCGAGCGGCGGCCGAGGTCGCTGCGGCGCCGATCGAGGAAGGCCTGCGCCGTCTCGCGGCCCTTGTCCCGCAGCATGGTCAGGAAGGGCCACTCGGCGTTGAGCTTGGAAGAGGCGCCGAGATCGGCCAGGCCGTCGCTGATGATCCGGTGGATCCGCGTCTCGGCCCATCGGCC
The DNA here is from genome assembly GCF_035276905.1 of Phenylobacterium sp. Classification (GTDB taxonomy): domain Bacteria; phylum Pseudomonadota; class Alphaproteobacteria; order Caulobacterales; family Caulobacteraceae; genus Phenylobacterium. The sequence continues at coordinate 879 of NZ_DATELG010000249.1, forward strand.
GGCCTCGCCGCCCGCCGCCGCTGTGGCCCGGCGCAGCAGCGCCAGCATGCGCAGCTCCTTGAGCAGGGTGGCGTTGAACGAGACCTCGTTGATCCGATTGTGAATCTCGCGCGCGCTGCGCGGCGGCCTGTCGCGGCGGATCGGGTTGATCTGCACCAGCACGATGTCCTGCGAGGTGCAGTTCTTCACCAGCGGCGTCATCGTCGGATTGCCCGAATAGCCGCCGTCCCAGTACGGCTCTCCGTCGATCTCGACGGCCTGGTAGAGCGTCGGCAGGCAGGCCGAGGCCAGCAGCACGTCGGCGGTGATCTCCGGATTGCGGAACACCCGTCCGCGCCCGGTCAGCACGTTGGTGGCGGTGATGAACAGCTCGACCGGCCCGCCGGTCAGCCGCTCGAAGCAGACGCTCTGTTCGAGGATGGCGGAGAGCGGATTGCCGCCGCCGGGATTGAGGTCATAGGGCGAGAAGATCCGGGCGGCGAGGTCCATCGCCAGGTAGACCGGCGAATAGTCGAGCGTCCAGCGCCCGGTCAGCACGTCCAGCGGCCCGCGGCGCAGCGGGCTGAAGGCTGCGGCGTCCGCCACCCGCCGCCAGAACGCCTCCAGCTGCGCCCGCGCCTGGTCGCGGCCGCCAGCGGCGAGCCCGTCGGCCATGACGCTGGCGTTCATCGCGCCCGCTGACGTGCCCGAGACCCCTTCGATCTCCAGCCAGTCCTGCTCCAGGAGGAGGTCGAGCACGCCCCAGGTGAAGGCCCCATGGGAGCCGCCGCCCTGCAGCGCCAGATCCAGCCGCAACACCTCGCCAGCCGCCATCGCCGATCTCCGTTGCCTGAGCGGCGAGGAAAGCGGCCCGCCCGCCGGGCGGCAATCGGGTGAAGGCCCCAGACGCGGCCTTGCAGTCTAATCAGCCCCGCAGCTTGCGCAGCAACACGTCGACGTCGCGGGCGAGCGTCGCGTCCTCGGCCTTCAGCGCCTCGATCCGGCGGACGGCGTGCAGCACCGTGGTGTGGTCGCGTCCGCCGAACCGGCGGCCGATGTCCGGCAGCGAGCGGGTGGTGATCTGCTTGGCCAGCCACATCGCCACCTGGCGGGGCCGGGCGACGGCGCGGGCGCGGCGCTCGGAGATCAGGTCGGCCTGCTTCAGGCTGTAGTGCTCGGCGACCGCCTTCTGGATCATGTCCACGGTCACCTTGCGCTCGTTGCAGGCCAGGTGCGGGCGCAGGATGCCCTGGGCGTCGTCGAGCCCCAGGCGGGCGACGTCGCCGCCCACGCGGGCCACCAGGGTGTTCAGCGCCCCCTCCAGCTCGCGGACGCTGTCGGTGAAGCGGTCGGCGAGGAACTGCAGCACCTCGGGCGGGGCCGAGGGGTGGAACTTGCCCTGCTGGGCGAGCGTCGCCAGCTTCCGCTCCAGGATGCCGAGCCTGAGGCTGCGGTCGGCCGGCTCGATGCCGCAGACCAGGCCGGCCTGCAGGTGCGAGCGCAGGCGCGGCTCCATCTCGGAGATCTCGGCCGGCGAGCGGTCGGCGGTCATCACCACCCGGCGGCCGTCCTCGACCAGGGCGATCAGGGTGTGGAACAGCTCCTCCTGGGTCGAGGTCTTGCCGGCGACGAAGTGGACGTCGTCGATCAGCAGCAGGTCGGCGTTGCGCAGCTCTTCCTTGAAGGCGGCGGTCTGGCGGTCCTGCAGCGCCTTGACGAAGGTCGAGGTGAAGCGCTCGGCGGAGAGATAGACGACGCGCTTGTCCGGGGCGTTGCGGATGGCTTCCCAGGCGAGCGCGTTCAGGAGGTGCGTCTTGCCGAAGCCGTAGGGGCCGTGGAAGACCACCGGATTGAAGTGGCCGTCGGCCCAGGTCGCCACGCGACGGGCCACGGCGAAGGCGAACTCGTTCGCGGGACCGGACACGAAGGTCTCGAACGAGAACCGCTCCTGGAGTCCTTGAAGACGCCCTTGCTTGACGGCCGCCGGCGGCGCCGCCTCGGCCTCGATCTCGAAGATTTCCGGCGCGGTCGCAGCGTTGGCGGCGATCGGCGCCGGAATCACGGGGACGCGCTGCATGGCGCCGGCGCTGTCGACCTCCATCCTCGACTTCAGGTCGAGCGTGCGGCCGAGCGGATCGTTCTGAGCCCACAGCTCGCCGATCCGGCGCCAGGCGTGGCGGCGAATCCAGTCGCGCGCGACGCCGGTCGCGGCCACCAGGCAGACCGCGTCGCCAGTCTCCCGCAGCGCGGCTTGCCCGAGCCAGGATCCGAAGGTCGCTTCGCCCAATTCCCGTTTGAGAACCTGGCAGGTCTTGGTCCACACCGCCCCGGCCGGCGCTTCAGCCATAGCTCCCGCAACCCCCCTCGTCGTCATCAATACAACCCCGCCCTTACGATCTCCGCCCCGCGCTGAGACCGGCCCAATTCTCAATAAACACAAGCTCTTACTCGGCGAACGCAGATGGCCCGCCGGCGCCCCGTTTTTCCGGGATCAGATGGAAGACGCCTGTAAGAGGACTGAGAGTAGTCGGGGCCCTTCGAGGGTCAACGGGGATTCTTCGGCGCCCGTGTGGATATTTTCGTTGACTTGGCGAAGCCCCATTGCGGCCAAGGGGAAGCAGCTTTTTTCACTCCGCGCGCTGAGTACATCCGCCGCAGTTGCGCCACCTCATTCGCTACGTCCAGGCGCAAAAAAACAGCGTCCGACGCCGGACGCTGTCACAACAACTTATTGGTGTTGACGGAGGCCCTGCAAGCCTCCGGACCGCTCAGGCGGCGGACAGCTTCTTCAGCCGGGCGGCCAGGCGCGAGACCTTCCGCGAACCGGTGTTCTTGTGCACGACGCCCTTGGTGACCGCGCGCATCAGCTCGGACTGGGCCTCGACGAAGGCGGTCTTCGCGGCGGCGGCGTCGCCGGCGGCGACCGCTTCCTCGAAGCGGCGCAGGAAGGTGCGCACGCGCGAACGGCGCGCCTTGTTGACTTCGGTGCGGCGTTCGATCTTGCGGACCGCCTTCTTGGCGCCGGGCGTGTTGGCCATAGTTCAGCTCTCAAACAGCAACGCGCCCGGCGAACCGGGCGGGGAAATTGGAGGCGCGGATATACGCAAAGGCGCCGACGCGGTCAATGGCGGGGTTACAGCTTCACTCGGCCAGCGTGAACGCCCGCCAGAGCGGATGGGCGGCGATCAGGTCGGCCATCCGCTGATAGCCCGCCGCGCCGGGATGGGCGCCGTCCCAGGCGGCGGCCTCGCAGACCCAGAGCCCGTCCGCCGCCAGCGGCCGGAAGACGTCGATGAAGGGGACCTGCAGCCGCGCGCAGAGGAGCTTGAAGTTCTCGTTCAGCGCCTCGATCCGCGCCTGGCGGCCCGCGTCGGGGATCGGCGGCGGGCCGACCAGCAGCACCGGGCAGAGGCTCGCCGCCTCGGTCAGCATGGCGCGGGCGTTGAGCAGGCTCTGGGCGGGCGTCACGCGGGCCTCGCCGGCGGCGTGCCAGGTGTCGTTGACCCCGAACGAGAAGACGATGCGGCACGGCTCCTCGTCGCTCAGCCGCGCCTCGGCCTCGCGGCGCCAGAGGCTGGCGAGCTTGGTCGAGGTCGCCCCGCGCACCCCGAGATTATAGAGGGTGACCGCACGCCGCCCCGCCAGCGCCCGGCCGACCCAGCCCAGGTGGTCCGGATCGCCGACGCCGGCGACGAAGCTCTCGCCGAAGGCGATCAGCCGCAACTATTCGCCCTTGAAGACCGGCTTGCGCTTCTCGACGAAGGCGGCCATGCCCTCCTTCTGATCGTCGAAGGCGAACAGCGAGTGGAACAGCCTGCGCTCGTAGGCCAGGCCCGTCGCCAGGGTCGTCTCGAGCGCGGCGTTGACCATCTCCTTGTTCATCATCACCGCCAAAGGCGACTGGCGGGCGATGCGCTTGGCCGCGCCCAGCGCCTCCTCGATCAGCTTGTCGGCCGCGACCACGCGGCTCGCCAGGCCCGAACGCTCGGCCTCGGCGGCGTCCATCTGGCGGGCGGTCAGGACCATGTCCATCGCCTTGGACTTGCCGACCAGGCGGGTCAGGCGCTGGGTGCCGCCCATGCCGGGGGCGACGCCGAGGTTGATCTCCGGCTGGCCGAACTTGGCGGTGTCGGCGGCGATGATGAAGTCGCAGAGCATGGCCAGCTCGCAGCCGCCGCCCAGCGCATAGCCGGCCACCGCGGCGATCAGCGGTTTGCGGAACTGCTCGAAGCGGCGGCCGGTGGCGGCGAAGAAGTTTTCCTTGAAGACGTCGGCGTAGCTCTTGTCGAGCATCTCCTTGATGTCCGCGCCGGCGGCGAACGCCTTCTCGGAGCCCGTCAGCACCAGGCAGCCCACCGCCGGGTCGGCCTCGGCGACGTCGAGAGCCATGCACAGTTCGCCCAGAAGGACGCTGTTCAGGGCATTCAGCGCCTCCGGACGGTTCAGCCGGACCAGGGTCACGCCGTCGGCGGTCTCGACGAGGATGGTCTCATAACTCATGGGGCCTCTCCCTGGGGTCCGCCGCCTCGGCTTTACGGCCCCTCGACCTGATAGCCAAGCGCGCGCAGCCGCGCCGGCACCCCGTCCGGGCCGATCAGGTGGCCCATGCCCACCACGACGACGGTCTTGCCATGGCCCTTCAGGCGCTCGTCCAGCGTCCTGGTCCAACTGACGTTGCGGTCGGTGACGAGCCGGCGGAAAATCGCCGGCGAGGCCTTGCGCAGGGGCGCCAGGGCCTCGGCGTCCAGCGCCTTGAGATCGCCGGCCATCCAGGCGCGCAGCAGGCGCTCGTACTCGTCGGGCTTCTCCTCCATCTCCTGCAGCGTCTGGGAGAGCGAGGCGAGCTGCTCGGCCTGGCTGGCGCCGGCGAGGATCTCGATCTGCGCCCGCGCGGTCTCGAAGGCCCGGCGCTGGGCCGTGGGGGGCACGGAGGCGGCGACCGCCCGCTCGACCCCGTCCTGGCCGTCGGCCCCGACCTTCTTGTAGGCCGCGGCGCTGAGCGCGATGTCGGCGAGCCAGGGCTTGAGCCGGTCGAGCACGCCCAGGTCGGCGTCGTACTTGCCCGCGACCCGCACCAGCCGCCGGGCCTCGGCCGGCGGCAGCAGCTTGAAGAGCGACTGGTCGGGAGCCAGCATCCCGCGCTCGGCCGCCAGCCGGGCGGTCTCGGCCTCGGTCGCCGGGTCGATCGGCAGCTCGAACCAGACGTCGTCGGCGTCGGTCAGGGCCTTGGCGAGCGCCGGCGGGCGCCAGTCCATGCCCGGCGGCAGGATGTGCACCGAGCCGAACAGCACCAGCTCGGAATCCTTGTCGCGCACGATCCAGACCGGCGGCCGGGCCCAGGCGCCGCCGGCGACGAACAGGCCGGCGAGGAGGCCCACGATCGGGGCGAGGAGGCCGAGGCGAAGCGTCTTCATAAGGTCAAGCTAGCTCAACGCTGGCAGACCGGGCAGTAGAAGGTCGAGCGGCCGCCCTGCACCTCGCGGTGGATGGTCCCCGTGCAGCCCTCGTTGGGACAGGGCGTGCCCTCGCGGTCATAGACCCGGAAGCTGTGCTGGAAGTAGCCCAGCGCCCCGTCGGCCTGGGCGTAGTCCTTCAAGGTCGAGCCGCCGGCGGCGATCGCCGCGGTCAGCACCTCGCGCACGGCCGTGACCAGGCGCTCGAGCCTTTGCAGGCTGATCCGGCCGGCCGGCTTGAACGGACAGATGCGCGCCCGGTGCAGCGCCTCGCAGACGTAGATGTTGCCGAGGCCGGCGACGACCTTCTGGTCGAGCAGCAGGGTCTTGGGCCCCTGGCGGCGGCCCTTGAAACAGCTCTTCAGCCGGGCCGCGTCGAACACCTCGGACAGGGGCTCGGGCCCGAGGCCGGCGAACCATGGGTGCAGGTGCAGGGTGGCGGTGTTGACCAGCGCCATGTAGCCGAAGCGGCGCGGGTCGTAATAGGTGACCCGGTCGCCGGCCTCGGTCTCGAAGACGATGTGGGCGTGCTTGGGGTCCGGATCGGGGGCGTAGTGGAACTCGCCCGGCCGCTCGACGCCCTCCGGCCGGGCGATCTCAAACCGTCCGCTCATCCCAAGGTGCATCACCAGCGTGTCCTCGCGGTCCAGTCGGCCCAGGAGGTACTTCGCCCGCCGGGTCAACGAGACGACGGTGGATCCGGTCAGCACCTGGACGAAGTTCTCCGGCAGCGGAAACCGCAGGTCCGGCCGTCGGGCCTCCACGCGCGACAGCCTGCGCCCCTCCAGCACCGGCGCCAGGCCGCCGCGGACCGTCTCGACCTCGGGAAGTTCAGGCATCCGGCGTGAGTGGCATGGGGCGGCGCGGGCGCCAAGGGGGGCGGGCCCCGGTGGCGGAATGCGGGCGTTACGAATTACGGCTGTCCATGACCTTCAAGCCCTGGTGAGCGCCGGCGCGCGGACGGGCGACGGAACTGAAAAGCATGCACGCCAGCTCCCGCGTTTTCGCCTTCGCCTGGGACGGCGCCGACATCTGCAGGATCGGCGCGGCTGAGCCTACGGAGAACTGTGCCTGTCGAAGCTGAGACCATCAATCTCCTCACCGCGAAGCCACGCGGCGAACAGAAATGGATGGACGAGAAAGAGGACCCGATCGCCCCGAGCGAGCTTCGCCAGTCGTCCGGCCGCGAGGACCTGGCTGTCGGTCGAGACGAAGCCGTCGAAGTCGATCGTGACGAGCGCTTTCGCCCCACCGGCCCACGCCGTCTCAAGCACATGGCGATCCTCGCGATCGTGGATCGGGATGACGCCGACGCCGCCCAAGGTGAGGGACGGGCCCTGTTCGGCGTAGCTGGCGATCGCGTCGACCAGGTCTCGCGCCGTGGAAGTCCCAAAGCCAAGCTGCTCCGTCAGCACCGCCTCGAGCCGGTCGAGCATCCCCCAGGAGACGATAAGCTGCAGGTCCAGTCCGGCCTCAGGCCCGCGGACAGCCGAAGTGATCAGCTGGCAGGCTGTGCCGGTTCGCCCGTCCCGGCGCGCCAGGATGTCGGCGACCCAGACATTGAGGTCGAGGCAGACGCGCATCACCTAGCGCGTCTTGCGAACCAGGCTCGCAGCTTCCTCCAGCAGGGCGGCCTCGTCAGCGCTGGTCGACGCCTGACCGCCTTCCCTCAGCCCCTTGGCGACAGTCAGATCGTACTGCTGATCGAGGAGCGCGCGGCCCGCCGCCCACGCTGCTGCATCGAGCGCCTCGGGACCGGCCGCCTCAAGGCGCCGAAGGGCGTCGTGGGCGCGCCTGGGCAGGCGCATGTAGAGGCGCAGCGCAGCGGCCGCGATCTGGGCCGTGGAGCGATCTTCCGCCTTCGCGAGCTCGGAGACCTGCTTATAGGTCTGTTCGTCGGCGTAGGCGGATATGGTGTGGCCAGCCATCGGAGATCCTCTGGGAACTAGAGATAC
>NZ_DATELG010000250.1:0-6418 GCF_035276905.1 Phenylobacterium sp.
ACCGGCGCAGCGCTCGACCGCCCGGCCGGCGCACAACACTTCCGCTTTCAATGTTTGACTTCGAGCGCGCCGGCAGGCGCGCGAGCACGGAGCGCGTCAGTTGACCGTGAAGATGTGGCCGGTCTGGTCGCGCCGCTTCGGCGTCTTGCTGCTGCGCTTCGGCGGCGGCTGCGTGTCCTGATAGGCCTTGATCATCTCCAGCAGCGAGCCGAGCCGCTTGTTGTCGACGATCGCCGCCTGGTTGACCCGGCGGAGCTTATCGAAGGTGCGGTAGGCGAGCTCCTCGCCCTGGTAACGGATGGCGATCCGGCCGTCGGGATAGTCGACGACGGTGACCCGCTTGCCGATCGCCGCCTGCGCGGTCTCGGACGGTTCGATCAGGAACAGCACCTTGTCGTACTGCAGGGTCAGCGACTGCGAGAGCGTGCGCTCCACCTGCCAGGTGAACTCGTCGTCGAGCTGGTCGCGCGGCGACATCGGCCGGTGCAGATCCTTCGGGTTGGCCGGGACCTTGCCGAAGCGGGCGTTGTAGTCGGCGACGAAGCCCGGCAGGAAGGCGTTGCCGTCGGCGAGCGTGCTGATCCCGCGCAGCCGCAGCTCCTTCACCAGCCGATCCTGCAGCGTCTTGTTGGCGCGCTCGACGCGGCCCTTGGCCTGGCTGGAGTTGGCGCAGATGATCTCGATGTTCAGCTTGTTCAGCGCGCGACCGAACTGGGTCATGCCGTCGCCGAGCGCGCCGGGCTTGGCGATCCGGAACACCGAATGCTTGTCGCTGTAAAAGGCCAGCGGCTTACCGTGCGCCTCGAGATACGACCGTGTCGCGGCGAAATAGGCGAAGGTCGACTCCGACTCCACGAACTGCAGGTGCATCAGCCGGCTGGTGGCGTCGTCGATGAACACCAGCAGCGTGCACATCGGCCCGCGGTCCTCGAACCAGCGGTGCTCCGAGCCGTCGATCTGCACCAGCTCGCCGACGCAGTCGCGCCGATAGCGCGGCTGATAGATTTTGCGCTGTCGCTTCGCGCGCGCGACCCACAGGCCTTCAGCGACCATCCAAGCGCGCACCGTCTCGCGCGAGACGGTGATGTCGTGCAGCTCCTGCAGCTTCTCGGCCGCCAGCGTCGGGCCGAAATCGGCGTACCGGGCCTTGATGATGTCGATCGCGGCCTGGCGCACGTCGGCCGGCGTCTTGCGGTTGCTGGGGCGGCCGCGCTTCTTCGAAATCAGGCCGTCAGCGCCGCGCAGCCGGTAGGCCTTCAGCAGCCGCCAGACCTGGCGCTCGCTGACGCCCAGCACGCCGGCCGCAGACCGCGCCGGCAATCGCTCGGCGTCGACGTCCCGCAAGATCTCGAATCTCGTCAGCTCCGCATCGCTCATGATCCGCACCGCCACCGACGCCGCCTCCCAGCCAAGCTTGGAGGGAGGCTGACGCTTCTAATTTGCGCGGCACTGACATTTGCACTTTGCGGCTACATCCGGTTCTCGCCTAAGGAATATTATCAGAAATATCTTACGGACATCGGCCCGCGAGCTCATGCACAGGATCCGCCTCGCATCCCTTTGAACGGCCCCCTTAACCTCCGTAGCGCCGCTGCGGCCGACGATGTGAGATCATCGCCCCACGATAGGTAGGCGCCAGCCTTTCAGCCCGCTTCCGGTCCGACGCGCATCAGATTAGTTTCGGACCGGAAACATGAACAGGAGCCCGCGTGCAGCCGACCGCCAATGACCCGGTTCCTGCGCCGCTGGACGCGGCGGACTATCAGTCGCTGGGCGAATTCCGACGGGCGATCCGCGACTTCCTGGCGTTCAGCGAAGAGAGCGCGCGCGAGTATGGCGTCACCGCTCAACAGCATCAGGCGCTGCTGGCGATCCGCGCACACGCAGGTCCGGAGCCGATGAGCATCGGCGAACTGGCCGACAGCCTGCTGATCAAGAACCACAGCGCCGTTGGCCTGGTCGCCCGGCTGGTCGAGCGCGGCCTGGTCGCCCGCCAGGCCTCCGAGACCGACCGCCGCCGCGTCCTGCTCACCCTCGAACCCCGCGGCGAAGAGACCCTGCAACGGATTTCGCATAATAACCTGCGCAAACTGACCGTCACCGCGCGCAGCCTTCGCCGCGTGCTGTCGATGCTGCGCAAGATGGAGATCGCCCAGGGCGCCAAGGCCGAGGACGCCTGACGCGCGCCTCAGCCGGCCGGCAAGCTGAGCTCGCCGCGCGAGAGCTTCTGCAGGGTCTCGACGAAGAAGCCCGGTTCGGCGGCGCGGACGCGCGCCTCCAGGTCCTCGGGGCCGTCCCCGGCGACGATCGGCACGACCGTCTGGGCGAGGTGCGCGCCATGGTCGTATTCCTCGTCGACCAGATGGATCACGATCCCGCTCTCGGGCGCGCCTGCCGCCAGCACCGCCTCGTGCACGCGGCGGCCGTACATCCCCTCCCCGCCGAACGCCGGCAGGGGCCCGGGATGGATGTTGAGGATGCGGCCTGCAAAGCGCGCCAGGGTCTGGGGCCCCAGACGGCGCAGATAGCCGGACATGATGATCAGTTCGACGCCGTGCTCGGCCATGACCTCGGCGATCCTGCGGTCTGCCGCCTCGGCGTCGTCCTTGGTCGGGATGCAGACCGCGGCGATCCCCTGGGCGCGGGCGAACTCCAGCGCCGGAGCGCTGCGGTTGTTGCTGACCATCACGCAAGCCTCGCCAGCCAACTCGCCGGCCTGGATGGCTGCGACGATGGCCCGGGCGCTGGAGGCTGATCCAGATGCGAGGAAACCGAGCTTGAGGTATTGAAGACTCAAGGAAACTCCGCTCCAAGCTGATGTTCCAGGCGAAGGCCGTCGAAGGCGGGCTCGACGCCTGGGGGAAGCTCCTCCGCCAGCTTCGCATAATCCAGGTCGATGTGCATGTTGGTCAGGATCGCGCGCCGGGGCTTGGCGCGCGCGATCCAGCCGAGCGTCCGCTCCAGATGCGCGTGCGTCGGGTGCGGCCGGTAGCGCAGCGCGTCGACGATCCAGACGTCCAGGCCCTTCAGCGCCTCGAAGGCCTCGTCGGTCAGGTCCACCAAGTCGCTGGAATAGGCCACGTCGCCGAACCGGTAGCCCACCGAGCGGATCGCCCCGTGGTCCTGGTCGAAGGTCACCACGGGGATCGGCCCCGACGGGCCGTCGATGTGGAACGGAACCGCGTGGTGCGGCAGCGCCTTGGCCTCGCAGATCGCCGGATAGCCCGCCTCGCCTTCGAAGATGTAGCCGAAGCGGCGCATCATCGTCTCGTAGGTGGCGAGGTCCATGTGGGTGTGGATGCGCTGGCCGTGTTGCCGCAGGAAGAAGGCGCGCACGTCGTCCAGGCCGTGCACTTGGTCGGCGTGGTCATGGGTGAGCAGCACGGCGTCCAGCCGCTTCACCCCGGCGCAGGCGCTCTGCAGCCGAAAGTCCGGCGAGGTGTCGACCACCACGGTCGTCTCGCGTTCGGGCCCCGCCCCCTTGCGCCGCACGAGCAGCGAGCAGCGCGAACGGTGGTTCTTCGGATTGGCCGGATCGCAGGCGCCCCATTCGCCGTCGGCTCGCGGCACCCCGCCCGACGAGCCGCAGCCCAGGATGGTGATCTCCAGCACCGCGCTCATGGCCAGGCGATCCGGGGCTCGGCGATCCGGGGCCGGGGGATCCGGTCGAAGACGGCGAAGAAGGCGTCCTCGGTGCGCGCCTCGGCCTCATCGAGGCTCCAGCCGCGGACCTCGGCCAGCTTCTCCAGCACCTTGGGCAGCATGGCCGGCTCGCAGCGGCGGCCGCGATACGGCACGGGCGCCAGATAGGGGCAGTCCGTCTCGACCATGATCCGCTCCGCCGGCATGTCGCGGATCAGCGCCCGGACATCCTCGGCGGCCTTGAAGGTGGCGATGCCGGAGACCGAGAACCAGGCGCCGAGCGCCGCGGCCCGTCGCGCCAGATCCGCGCCCGAAGTGTAGCAGTGCATCAGGATGCGGAACGGCCCTTTGGCGTATTCCGCCTCCAGGATCTCGCCCATCACCGCGTCGGCCTCGCGGGTGTGGACCACCAGCGGCAGGCCCGTCTCGCGCGCGGCCGCGACATGGGCGCGGAACACCCCAGCCTGCACCTCGCGCGGACTGAGGTCGTAGTGGAAGTCCAGGCCGCACTCGCCGATCCCGACCACCCGCGGATCAGCCGCCAGTTCGATCAGGGCCCGGGCCGACAGCTCCGGATTCTCCTTGGCCTCGTGCGGGTGCGTGCCGACCGTGCACCAGATGTCCGGATGCTGGGCGACCTGCCGCACCGCCGCGAAGTTCGACACCCGGTCACAGATGTTGACCATCAGCCGCACGCCCCCGGCCAGCGCCCGCGAAATCACCGCTTCGCGGTCCTCGTCGAATTGCGGCGCGTGCAGGTTGACGTGGCTGTCGATGAGCATCGGGGTCCGGAAGGATCGGGCGGCGGTCAGGCCCGAGCGGCCTGGCGCAGCTCGGTAAGCGCGGCGAACAGCGCATCGGTGCGATCGAGGTTCAGCGCCTCGACCTCGCGCGGAAGCCGCTGGAGCGTCTCCCACGCCTGGGCCCAGCGATCAAGCGCGCCCATTCCTTGCGCGGCGCGATCGACGACCATCGCCCGCACCCGCTCGCCCAGCCGCTCGAACAGCAGGTTGAACTGCGCCTGGCCCTCGCCGCTTTTGAAGCGGTCGGCGAGCGACAGCGCCATGGCCTCGTCCACCCCGGGCAGGTCCGCCAGGAGGTCGCGCGCGGCGTCGTCGAGCGCGATCGCCTGCGCGGCGGCCAGCGCCAGGGCGCGCCCCGGCGCCCCGCCCGACATCCGCGCGAGCCGGAGCGCCGCCTCGTCGCTGACATCGGCGCGCCCGCGGACAAAGGCCGCGGCGGCGGCCTCGCCCGGCGGCGCGAAAACCAGCCGGCGGCAGCGTGAGCGGATGGTCGAGAGCAGCCGTCCGGGCGAGTGCGAGACCATCAGGAGCACGCCCTTGGGCGGCGGCTCCTCCAGGGTCTTCAGCAGCGCGTTGGCGGCGTTGACGTTGAGGTCGTCGGCGGCGTCGACGATCGCCACCCGGTGCGGCGCCGAGGCGGGCGACTTGGAGAAGAATTCCGAGAGCTTGCGCGCGTCGTCGACCGGGATCGTCTTGCGCGGCTTGCCGTCCTCGCCGATGCGCTCAAGCACCAGGAGGTCGGGGTGGGCGCGGCCCATCACCTGGCGGCTCACGGGATGCTCGGGATCGGCGCCCAAGAGGCCGTATTCGCGGTCGGCCGGCGCGCCCAACAGGCGCCGGGCGACCCGATAGGCGAAGGTCGCCTTGCCGATCCCCTCGGGCCCGGTCAGCAGCCAGGCGTGATGCAGCCGCCCGCGGGCCCGGGCGTCCTCGAAGTCGGCCTCGGCCGCCTCGTGACCCTCAAGGTCGAAGACCTCGCGCGGGTGCGGGACTTCCAGCTCAGCCATGGAGGCCGAGCCTTTCCTGCACCGCCGCCCAGACCGCGGCCTCGACGGCGTCGATCGAGCCGGCGGCGTCGATCAAGGCGCAACGCTCAGGCTCGTCCCGGACGATGGCCAGGAAGCCGTCGCGCAGCCGCTGGTGGAAGCCGAGCCCCTTGGATTCGAACCGCATCTCCCCGCCGCGGACCTGCGCGCGCTCCAGGCCGACCTGCGGCGAAATGTCGAAGACCAGCGTCAGGTCCGGCCGCGCGGCGCCGAGCACCTGGGCCTCCAGGGCGGCGATCAGCGCCGGATCGGTCCCGCCGCCCGCGCCCTGATAGGCGCGCGTGGAGTCGGCGAAGCGGTCGCAGACGACCCAGGCGCCGCGTCCCAGCGCCGGCTCGATCACGCGCTCGATATGGTCCCGTCGCGCGGCGTACATCAGCAGCGTCTCGGTGACCGGGCTCCAGCGGTCGGCGGCGCCGTTGAGCACCAGCTCGCGGATCGCCTCGGCGCCGGGCGAGCCGCCGGGCTCGCGCGTGGCGACCACCTCCAGGCCGCGCGCCCGCAGCCGCTCCCCCAGCCGCTTCAGCTGGGTCGACTTTCCGGCCCCCTCGCCGCCTTCCAATGTAATGAACCGCCCGCGCGTCACAGCCGCAAGATGGCCGCTTCGCCCCAGATGTCCAGCGCCGCGGGCCTCAGAACGGCCCCAGCACCTTGGCGTCGGCGAAGCCGGCGTCGGCGACCCGCTTGCGCAGGTTGTAGGCCTGCAGCTGGTCCTGCGGACCCGGCAGCACTACGCGGTAGAGGATCACGCCGCCGCGCTGGACCGGTTCGATCACCGCATCGCCCATGCCGGCCAGCTGGGCCGCGGCGCGGCGAGCGCGGGCTTCCTCGCTGAAGGCCCCGGCCTGGATGCGGTAGGCGGGCCCGGGCGCGGCGTCGGCGACGGCGGTGGTCGCCGGCACGATCTCGAGCGGCCGGGTCGGCGCG
>NZ_DATELG010000251.1:0-3655 GCF_035276905.1 Phenylobacterium sp.
CACGAACCGCAGCCCCGCGCCGAAGAGGCGCCTCGCCCCCGTCGCAGCCGGCCGGAGCGCGCCGAGCGCCCGGTCCGCGAGCGCGAGACGGAGCCGATGGCGGCCGAGGCTGTCGCGCCGGTGCGCATGTCGCGCGACCGCCCTGTCAGGCCCGAGAGGTCCGAACGCGAGCATCGCGGCCGCGACCATGACGGCGATCGCGTGGTGGGCTTCGGAGCTGAGATTCCGGCCTTCCTCGCCCGCGCCGTGGCCCCCCGCCCGGCGGACGATTAACATTCCGGCTTAACCGGGCGTTTGCACGCGGCCGGTAAGCTTGCGGCCGACAGTCAGGGCCGGCTGGGCGGCCGGTCCTCGCTCGAGGAAGGTCAGAATGTCCGCCGACGTCGAAGTCCTGCTGCGTGGTCCCAAAGCCTATGACCTCGCCCGACAGGCCATGGCGGCGATGGAAGCCCACCAGGTCTGGCCGACCGCGCTGAACTTCGAGCTCTGGCTGCATTATGTTGCAGCCAAGGACGGCCAACTGGGCCGGACCATCGCCGGCATGGTGGCCGCCGGCGAGCCCTTCACGGACGCGACCGCCGAGGCCCTGGCCGCCGAGCATCTGCCGCGCGCGCGGCTCAAGGGCGAGCTGCTCACCGCCGGCGACGCCCTGTCGAAGGAACTGGACACCGTCTCCAAGGCGATCGAGTCCGCCCGCGAGAGCAGCGAGGCCTATGGCGAGCAGCTGGCGAGCGCCAGCCAGACCCTCGACCGCAACGCCCCGCCCGAGATCAAGGCGATGGTCGCCACCCTGACCAGCGCCACCGTCCGCGTGCAGCAGGAAAACCAGACCCTGGAGAACCGGCTGGCCGACACCACCGCCGAGGTGACGCGGCTGCGCAGGCGCCTGGAGGTGGTGCGGCGCGAGGCCATGACCGACGGCCTGACCAATCTCGCCAACCGCAAGGCCTTCGACGAGGCGCTGGAAGAGGCGCTGAAGGAGGGCGACGAGAGCGGCGCGCCGGTGACGCTCGCCGTCCTCGACATCGACCATTTCAAGAGCTTCAACGACACCTGGGGCCACCAGACCGGCGACCAGGTCATCCGCTATGTCGCCAGCGTGCTCGGCCGGGCGGGCGCGGCCCCGCGCACCGCGGCCCGCTACGGCGGCGAGGAGTTCGCCCTGATCTTCCCCGGCGAGAAGGCCCGCGCGGCGCTGGCCGTCATCGAGCAGACGCGCCAGGAGGTCGCCTCGCGGATGCTGAAGCGCCGCTCCACCAACCAGGACCTGGGCGCGGTGACCGTCTCGGCGGGCCTGGCCGAGCGCCTGCCGGGCGAGAGCCTGGCCAGCCTGATCGAACGGGCGGACGCGGCGCTCTACGCCTCCAAGCACGCCGGCCGGAACCGCTCGACGCTGGCGACGTCGCTGGCGGCAGTGGCCGCGGCTTAGGCGCCGGTCGGCAGGATTAGGCTTGGCTGTGCCCTGCGGTGACGCTGCACGAAGTCAGAGTCCGACAGCGGCGCGAGCGGTCTTGAGCGCCTCTCCGGGTAGCTGAAGTTCGGGCGGCGGCGCCGGGTGGTTCTTGGCCCTGCCCTGTCATCCCGGAATCCGCGCAGCGGATGTCCGGGACCCATACGCGCCGACCGTGCGTGAACGCGCGCGTCCTCGATGCAGGAATTCCTGAAGGGCCGACGCATATGGGTCCCGGTCTTCGCTTCGCGAAACCGGGATGACAGTCCCCTTCGTCCCGCGAGCGCGGGCTGAGCCCCACGGCTTTCGCCGGGATGAGCGGGATTGATAGGGCAGGCGCCCTGCCCCGCTCCCCCGCTCAATCCAGCTTCGCCGGCTCGATCGTCACGCTCTCGCCGCAGCCGCAGGCGTCGGTCTCGTTGGGGTTTCGGAAGACGAACTTGGCCGAGAGCTTGGAGACCTCGTAGTCGATCTCCGTGCCGATCAGAAACAGCACCGCCTTGGGCTCGACCAGGATGGTGACGCCCTTGTCCTCGACCACTTCGTCGAGCGCGCCCGCCGCCTCGGCGTACTCCAGCACGTACTCCTGGCCCGCGCAGCCGCCGTTCTTCACGCCCACCCGCAGGCCGGCGTAGGGCTTGTCGGCCTTGGCCATGATCTCGCGCACGCGGGTCGCCGCGGCCTCGGTCAGGGTCACGATCTTCGGCCGGGGGCGGCGGGCGCGGGGCTCAGGCGTGATCGAAAGCTCGGCCATGGGTCAGAACATGTTCAGCTGCAGCTTGGCCTCGTCCGACATCCGCGAGGGATCCCACGGCGGATCGAAGACCAGCTCGACGGTGACCTTGCCGACGTCCGGGATCTGCTCGATCGCCTCCTGCACCCAGCCCGGCATGTCGCCGGCCACCGGGCAGCCGGGGGCGGTCAGGGTCATCTCCACCAGCACGTCGCGGTTGTCCGAGACGTCGACCTTGTAGATGAGGCCCAGCTCGTAGATGTCGACCGGGATCTCCGGATCGAAGACGGTCTTCAGCTTCTCGATCAGCTGGTCTGTCAACTGGTCGAGCTCGGCCTGCGGCAGCGCCGAGGTCGGCTGGTCGTCGATGGAGGCGGCGTCGTCCATGGGCATTACGCGAAAAAGGCCTGTGTCTTGATCAGGGCGTCGACGAAGGCGTCGGCCTCCGCCTCGGTGTTATATAGGGCGAAGGAGGCGCGCGCGCTCGACGTCAGGCCGAAACGGCGCATCAGGGGCTCGGCGCAGTGGGTGCCGGCGCGCACCGCCACCCCGTAGCGGTCGAGGATCTGGGCCACGTCGTGGGCGTGCGCCCCCTCGACGGTGAAGGCCAGGATCGCGCCCTTGTCCGGCGCCTCGCCCAGCACCCGCAGCCAGTTGGCGCCGGCCAGCCGCTCGCGCACCCGCTGGTAGAGCCGGTGTTCGTGACGGACGATCTCCAGCCGGTCGAAGCGGGAGAGCCAGTCGATCGCCGCGCCCAGGCCGATCGCCTCGACGATCGCCGGCGTGCCGGCCTCGAAGCGGTGCGGCGGGTCGGCGTAGGTGATCGCCTCCAGCGTCACCGTGCCGATCATCTCGCCCCCGCCCTGGTAGGGCGGCAGGGCCGCCAGCCGCTCGGCCTTGCCGTAGAGCACGCCGATGCCGGTCGGCCCATACAGCTTGTGGCCGGAGAAGACGTAGAAGTCGGCGTCGATCGCCTTCACGTCGACCGGCATGTGGACCACGCCCTGGCAGCCGTCGATCAGCACCACCGCGCCGGCCTCGTGGGCCATGCGGGCGATGTCGGCGATCGGATTGATCGTGCCGGTGACGTTGGACATGTGGCCGACCGCCACCACCTTCGTCCGCGGGCCCAGGAGGCGCTGGAAGGCCTCCAGGTCGAGCACGCCCGCATCGCTGATGGGCGCGAACTTCAGCACCACGCCCTTGCGCTCGCGCAGGAAATGCCACGGCACGATGTTGGCGTGGTGCTCCATCACGCTGAGCACGATCTCGTCGCCCTCCGCCAGCGAGGCGCCGAGCGAGGAGGCAACCAGGTTGATCGCCTCGGTCGCGCCCTTGGTGAAGACGATCTCGCCCTCCGCCGCGCCGATGAAGGCCGCGACCTTGCGGCGGGCGGCCTCGTAGGCGTCGGTGGTCTCGTTCGCCAGGGTGTGCAGGCCGCGGTGCACGTTGGCGTAGGAGTGCTCCATGGC
>NZ_DATELG010000252.1:0-13850 GCF_035276905.1 Phenylobacterium sp.
CGTCGAACACCGCCACGGCGCGTTGCACCGCCTCGGTGAATTCGCTGACGTCGGCCTTCGAAAGGTCCTGGATCCGCAGGCGCTGCACCTCGTGCCAGGCGGAGTTCAGCGCCTCCCAGGCGGGCCGCGTGAGCCCCGTGCGCACCGCGCGCGCGTTGCTGCGCGCCCGCTCGATGCAGTTGCAGATCGCCGACGGGTTCGAGGCCTCGACGGTCAGGAAAGCCACGACCGCGCCCTCGGTCACCTCGCCATGCGCCGCGGCGAAGGCGTCGGCGACGCCGGCCGCGGCCAGGGCCCCGGACCAGGCGGTCGGATCGCCGCCGTAGGTGGTGGGCAGCGACGAGAGCCGGGCGGTGGCGTCCAGCAGGCGGGCCAGGAAGTCGGCCCGCTCGATGTAGCGGCCGGTCCAGTAGAGATTGGCTGCGGTTCTCGAGAGCATCGGTCAGCAGCCCGCCACCCAGGTGTCCTTGGTCCCGCCGCCCTGGCTGGAGTTCACCACCAGGGAGCCGCGCGTCAGCGCCACCCGCGTCAGGCCGCCGGGCGTCACCTTCACGCCGTCGGCGCCGGTGAGCACGAAGGGACGCAGGTCCACGTGCCGCGGCTCCAGCCGGCCTTCGTGCAGAGTGGGACAGGTCGAGAGCGCCAGCGTCGGCTGGGCGATGAAGCCCTGCGGATCGGCGCGGAGCTTGCCGGCGAACTCCTCGATCTGCGCCCGGCTGGCGTGCGGCCCCACGAGCATGCCGTAGCCGCCCGAGCCGTCGACCTCCTTCACCACCAGTTCGGGCAGGTGATCGAGCACATAGGCCAGGTGATCGGGCTCGCGGCAGCGCCAGGTCGGCACGTTGCCGAGGATCGGATCCTGGCCGGTGTAGAAGCGGATGACCTCCGGCATGTAGCTGTACATCGCCTTGTCGTCCGCCACCCCGGTCCCGACGGCGTTGGCCAGCGCCACGTTGCCGGCGAGATAGGCCGACAGCAGTCCTGGGACGCCGAGCGTCGAGTCCGGGCGGAAGAACAGCGGGTCGAGGAAGGCGTCGTCGATCCGGCGATAGATCACATGGACCCGCTTCGCGCCCTCGGTCGTGCGCATGTAGACTAGGTTGTCGCGCACGAAGAGGTCGGCGCCCTCGACCAGCTCCACGCCCATCTTGTCCGCCAGAAAGCTGTGCTCGTAGAAGGCCGAATTGTACGGGCCCGGCGTCAGGACGACGATGGTCGGCTCGGTTTCCGGACCCGAGGGAGCGACCGAGCGCAGCGTCTCCAGCAGGAGGTCGGTGTAGGTCTCGACCGGGGCCACGTTGGCGCGCGCCACCAGGTCGGGGAAGAGGCGCAGCATCATCTCCCGGTTCTCCAGCATGTAGGAGACGCCGGACGGCGTGCGCGCATTGTCCTCCAGAACGTAGAAATCGTCGGGCCCCGTGCGCACGAGGTCGACGCCAGCCACGTGCACGAACACCCCCTTGGTCGGCTTGTGGCCCATCACCGCCAGCTGGTGTTGCGGATTGAGCCGCACGAGCTCCTCGGGGATGATCCCCGCCTTCAGAATCTCCTGAGCCCCGTAGAGGTCGCCGAGGAGGGCGTTCAGCGCCTCGACGCGCTGCACCAGGCCGCGCTCGATCCGCGTCCACTCGGCGGCGGTGATCACCCGCGGGACGATGTCGAACGGGATCAGCCGCTCGGACCCGCCCGGGTCGCCATAGACGTTGAAGGTGATCCCAGTGCGCCGGAAGAGCAGTTCGGCCTGAGCCCTGCGGGTCTGCAGAAGCTCGCTCGGCGCCGCCTCGAGCCAGGCCCGAACCTGGGCGTAGGCCTCGCGGGGCTCGCCGTCCGGCCACCCGTCCATCTCGTCGAAAGGCGTCGACATCGCCACCGCCCTAAACTGCACCCCGTCAGCACAGGCGAAAGCGGATGCGCCGCACAGGTTCCGCAGCTTCGGTCGCGCTTTGCCGCACCAGGCGCCCGCGCGCCGCGCAGGCCGGGCGGGAAGGCGCCTAGCCGCTAGGCGCCTTGGACCGCCCGGACCGTGCGCCGGGCCTCACGGAAGGAGATCAGCCGGCCGTTCGCCTCGTCCCACAGGCTAAGGCGCATGGCCTTGAAGCTGTCGCCCAGCGTGATCCGGCTCATGGTCTGCAGCTGCGGATGGTCGTCCAGCACCTGGGGCAAGCGGTAGAAGGGGATCTTGCTGCCGGCATGGTGCACGTGGTGGGCGCCGATGTTGGCGGTGCACCAGCGCAGGATCGGCGGCAGGTGCAGATAGGACGAACCGTGCAGCGCCGCCTCGTGCAGGCTCCAGCGGTCGTTGCGGGTCCAGCGGGCCCCTTCGAATTGATGCTGCAGGTAGAATAGCCAGACGCCGATCGAGGCCGCCAGCACGACGATCGTCAGATGCACCGTCAGGAAGGCGACGGGTCCCGCCAGCAGGATCTGCGGCAGGATCAGCACGGCGAGGCCCAGGTTGTTGCCCAGCACGCTGAGCCAGGCGCGGCCTTCACGCATCAGGCCGATCGGCGCCCGATGCTGCAGCACGAACATGTAGCAGGGCCCCAGGCCGAACATGACCAGCGGATGGCGGTAGAGACGGTAGGCCGCGCGCAGCAGCCACGGCCGCGCCCGATACTCCTCGACCGTCAGGGTCTCCACCGCGCCCAGGCCGCGCCGGTCGAGGTTGCCCGAGGTGGCGTGGTGGATCGCGTGCGTGCGCCGCCAATAGTCGTAGGGCGTCGCCGTGAGCACCCCGATGACCCGGCCGGTCCAGGCGTTGGCGGCGGACGAGCGGAAGAAGGAGGCGTGCCCGCAGTCGTGCTGAATCATGAACAGCCGCACGAGGAACACCGCCGCCGGCGCCGTCAGGATCACGCCCCACCACCAGCCCCGGCCCACGGCGAGCAGGGCCAGGATCCAGAAGGCGGCGAGCGGGAGGGCGGTGACGGCGATCTCGAGGATGCTCCGCCGGTGGCTGGGTCGCTGATAGGGCGCAAGCGCGGCCTTAAGGCCGGCGGTGTCGGTCGGAAGGCTCATCGAGGCTCGCTAGCGGAACGGTGGCCGCAGCGCTTAGCGGCCTAATGCGACGGATTCTAGGTGGTGCGTCCGCGCGCGACGGAAAATCGCGCACCACGGCCGAGACGGCTTGAACCCTGCGGCCGGGCTCAATATCGCTTTCCCGCGAAAGGTCGTCCCGAGGAGGAGAACGCGCATGCCCACCGCCATCCAGCAAGTGCCGCTGAAGACCATCACCGGCGAGGACGCCAGCCTGCAGGACTACGCCGGCAAGGTGCTTCTGGTGGTCAATGTCGCCTCGAAGTGCGGCCTGACGCCCCAATACGAGGCGCTGGAGAAGCTCTACGCCGATAGGCGCGATGACGGCCTGGTGGTGCTGGGCTTCCCGGCCAACGACTTCGGCGCCCAGGAGCCGGGGGCCAATGCGGAGATCCAGGACTTCTGCCGCTCGACCTTCGGCGTCGACTTCCCGATGTTCGCCAAGATCGCCGTCACCGGACCGGACACCCATCCGCTCTACAAGGCGCTGATCGAGGCCCATCCGAAGGCGACCTCGACCTCGGACACCGACTTCCGCGCGGCGCTGCGGGGCTATGGCATGACGCCCAATCCCGAGCCGGGGATCCTGTGGAACTTTGAAAAGTTCGTGGTCGGCAAGGACGGCGAGGTGGTGGCCCGGTTCGCCCCGGACACCAAGCCGGACGACCCGGCGGTGCTGGCGGCGATCGACAAGGCGCTAGCAGCCTGAATTCTCTTCGTTTACCGGGGGTCAACCTTGGCGAACGAACAGTGCTCCCCAGCAAGCCGGGGGGCAGCATGAGCATGACGAACGTGGGACAGGCGGCCATGACGGACGTCCTGTCCGCCGTCGCCGGCGAGCTGGTGCTCGCCCAGACGACCTGCGCACGCCTCGACGGGGCGCTCGGCCAGTTGCTGGACGCAGCCTCCGCCGACCAGCGCGGCGCCGTCATGCGCGAGCTCCACGTGGTCGACCTGCTGAACCAGCAGATCGCCGCGGTAGCGGGCTTCGTCGAGCGGATCTCCGGCCGCCTGCAGGACGTCACCGTCGAGGTGGCCGACGCATTGGGCGCCATCACCCTGGGCGAGGTGGCCCAGCGGATCAGCCACGGGGTCGGCCACGCGGCTTCGACGGCCGCGCAGGCCCATGACGACGTCGATTTCTTCTAGAGAGGCCTCTGCGCGGGACGCAACCAACAGCGCTACCGTCGCCTTATAATCGTCAGACGGCGTGCGGCGGCGTACGCGCCACTGGAGGCTCTCGCGATGATTACGGACCAGAAATCCTTCGAAGCGGCGCTGGAAAGGATCACGGCCTTTCTCGAGCGGCCGCCGCATGAAGGCACCCCCCAGGACGCCGAATTCGCCTCGCTGCTCGAGCAGGTGGCGCAGTACCAGACCGAGTTGCAGTCCCAGCCGACCAGCTCGGCGCTGGAGGCCGCCGTGAACCGCGCCCACGACCTCATGAAGGACGCCGCCGCCCTTCGCCGCGCGCGCGAGGCGGTCACCAAGCCGCGCTGGAGCAGCTTCCCCGAGGACGGGGAGGGCATCGGGCCGACGACGGGAGTGTGACGGCGGGCGCCTCCAGCCAACTTTTCGCGGCGCGGCGTGGTGCGGAGCTGCATTCCCAGCCCTTCGCGGGACGGCTAAACCGGCGACGAGAGCGAGGGAATCTCCGTGTCCGAACGCACAGTGCAGACCTATGAGACCCGCTTCGGCCCGATGCTGGCCGTGCGGACCGACCGGTACCTGACCGGCTCGCTGGAGCTCTATGGCGAGTACAATCCCGAGGAGGGGCGCTTGCTGCGCCAGATCATCCGGCCGGGGATGACCGTCGTGGAGATCGGGGCCAACATGGGCCTGCACAGCGTCGACCTGGCGCGCGCCTGCGCGCCCGGACCGTTCTACGCCTTCGAGCCCCAGCCGCGGATCTTCCAGGTGCTCTGCGCCAACCTCGCGCTCCACGATATCGCCAACGCCTTCGCCTACCCGGAGGGCTGCGGCGAGGTCGAGGGCGAAGCGGTGGTTCCGCTGATCGACTATGGCCGCGAGGGCAACTTCGGCGGGGTGCCGCTGATGACGGATGGCGCTCAGGGGATCAAGGTGCGCGTTCGTCCGCTCGATGCGCTGCAACTGCCGTCCTGCGGCCTGGTGAAGATCGACGTCGAAGGCTTCGAGCCACAGGTTCTGCGTGGCGCGCGCGAGACCATCACCCGTTGCCGGCCTATCCTCTACGTCGAGAACGATCGCGCGGCCCAGCAGCAGGAAGTGATCTCCTTGGTGGCCGAGATGGGCTACCGCCTTTACTGGCACTTGCCGCCGCTGTTCGATCCGCAAAACTTCAAGGGCGAGCAGAGGAACATCTTTCCCGGCGTCGTCTCCATCAACATGCTCTGCATCCCGCGCGAGCGGAGCACCGAGGTGCGGGGCCTCGGCGAGATCGATCCGACCAACTGGAGTTGCCCGGTCAGGCTGAATAGCTGAGCGCTCCGAGGCCCGATGGGCGATCGCCCCGCGGGCCTCGGACATATTATATCTGATGGAATATAGCATGGGGCGGTCCAAGGCGAGGAACGCCGCACCTAGAGGGATGGCCTTCCTATGCCCGAGTCGGTCAAGCCCATCGCCGCGATCCAGGGCGGCGCCTCCGAGATCATCCAGGGCTTGCTGCGTGAATTCGCCGAAACGGTGGCGCCCCGCGTCCGGGTCGCGGGCGCGGTGGAGCGCGAGCGGGCAGGGGCCGATCCCGAGCTCAGCACCCTTGGCGATGGACGCCGGTTTCCGATCTTCCAGAACCTCGGGCCGAGTTCCACCGCCTGCAGCGTCGATTCCGCCGGCATCGTCACCGCCTGCGGAGCGGTGCTGCAGGACATCGCCGCGGGCTGTGATCTCCTGGTCCTGAGCAAGTTCGGCAAGCTCGAGGCGGAGCGCAGCGGCTTGTCGGCGGCCTTCGCCGCGGGCGTTGCGGCCCAGATCCCGATCCTGACGTCGGTCGCGCCGAAGTTCGACGCTCAGTGGCGGGCCTTCGCCGCGCCGCTCTTCGAGATGCTCCCGCCGCGGATGACCGCGATCGAGGCCTGGTGGCGGGAAGCCGCCACAGCAAGGCGGCGGAGCCGCTCGCTGTGGGCGGCCGACTAGAGCACGGTCAAGCGGAATTATCCGAACGTTATATTACGTTATGGAATCAAGGCCTTCTGGATCTTTTTTGCGGTGCGCGCTCTAGGCTCGGCGGGCCGCAATGGGCATACTGCGGACATGCCGTTGGTGGGTCCTCTCAAGCTTAAGGCGCAGCTGTTCTGCGGTGCGGAAACGGCCATGGGGCCCGGCAAGGCCGACCTGCTCGAAGCGATCGATCGCGAGGGCTCCATCTCCGGCGCCGGCCGGGCGATGGGCATGAGCTACCGCCGCGCATGGCTGCTGGTGGACACCATGAACCGCTGCTGGACCCAGCCGCTGGTCGCGGCGACACCGGGCGGCGGCGCGGGAAAGGGCGCCCAGCTCACCGCCTGCGGCCGGGCGGTGCTCGAAGCCTACCGTGCGCTGGAGGCCGAGCTGGCGGCGGCCGCCCGATCGCCCGCCCTGGCGCGGCTGGAAGGCCTGATGGCGCCGCAGCCGCGCCCCGCCGGCGCCTAGGACTCTGCGCGAGCGCTGGGCTCGAAGTCGGCGGCCCAACTCATCGCCGCGTCCCGGTCCGCCGGGGCGAAGGAGCGGACCTCGACATGCGGCACGACCGGGTCGAGCGCGCTCATCGCGGCCCTCACCCAGGAGCTGTCGGTGATCACCGCCTCACGCGGAAAGCGCTTCCAGTCGCCGAGCTTGGCGATGTTGTAGCGGATGTCCTTGGCCAGCGCCTCGAGCGTCATGCCGGCCATGGGCGTGAGGTCGGCGACGATCCCGATCCGCGGATGCTGCGCGAGCTTCGCTTCCAGCGCCGCGGTCAGTTCGTCCATATCCCCGCCCGACAGGCGTCCGCAGAGGCGGACCGCCAGGACATGGTCGGGCGCTTCCAGGATCTCGATCATGATGTTCTCCGATCCCGCTTCAAGGTCATGACGGTCCAACCCGGGGCCGCACGGCGACGTTCCGCGGGCGCCCTGGCCGCCATTGCCTGATCCGGCGCGCCCGACCGTCACCTGCCGATATCGCGCAGGTCGAACGGGGTCGTCTGGTAGATCTGGTTGATCCAGTTGCCGAACAGCAGGTGGGCGTGGCTGCGCCACCTATTCGCGGGCTCGCGCATCGGGTCGTCGCCGGGGAAGTAGTTGCGCGGCAGCGGCGTCTCCGGATCGGCCCCCAAGTCGCGGAAGTATTCCTCCGCCAGCGTGATCGAGTCGTACTCGACGTGATTGAACATGTGCAGCGCCCGGCGCGCCGGATCGTCCAAAAGGCAGAGTCCCGCCTCGTCCGACTCCGCCAACACGCTCAGGCCGCTATCGCGCGGCAAATCCTCCCGGCGCACCTCCGCCCAGCGCGAGACGGGGATGCAGAAGTCGTCGGAAAACCCGCGCAGATAGGGCGAGGCCGGCGCCAGGTTGCGGTGCTGGAACACCCCGAAACGCTTCGCCGGGAGAGTGCGCTTCGGCGCCCCGTGGAAGTGATAGAGCGCCGCCTGGGCGCTCCAGCAGATGTTCAGGCACGAATGGACGTGCGTCTGGGTCCAGTCGAAGATCCGGCGCAGCTCGTCCCAATAGGTCACCTGCTCGAACGGCAGGTTCTCGACCGGCGCGCCGGTGACGATCAGCCCATCGAAGGTCTCGACGCAGGCCTCGGCCCAGGTCCGGTAGAAGGCGCTCATATGCTCGGCCGGCGTGTTGCGCGGCGCATGCCCGGTCATCTGCACCAGGCTGAGCTCGATCTGCAGCGGCGAAGCGGCCAGCAGCCGGGCGAACTGCGTCTCCGTCCGCGGCTTGTTCGGCATCAGGTTGAGGAGCGCGATCCGGAGGGGCCGGATGTCCTGACGCACCGCGTCGGCCTCGCGCATCACCATCACGCCCTCGCTCTCCAGGGCGGCGCGGGCGGGCAGGTTGTCGGGAATCTTGATCGGCATTCGGTCCGCTCGAAAACTTGGCTCGGCGCGGGACGGACCTGGGATCACCCGTTTGGTTGCCGTCGCGGCCACATCCTCCCACCGCGGGAGCGCCACCTTGCTCGGGAAGCAGGTTGGCGTCGGACGAAGGCCCGACTCTTGATGCAAGGCGCGTCTTAGGCGGCGCGAGCTTGACTTGCAACCCGGACTTCGGATCCCGCCGCACGGCGCGGACTTGCGCGCGGGCCCGGCTCGGGCTTCCTTGCCGGCAAATGCGTCTGCTCATCGCCGAAGACGATCCGATGCTCGGGGCGGGCCTGAAGCGGGCGCTCGAGCGCGCCGGCTACGCCGCCGACTGGGCGAAGACCGGGGAGGAGGCCGTCGCGGCGGTCGCCGCGGAGTCCTACGCCCTGATGCTGCTCGACCTCGGCCTGCCGGAGATGAGCGGGCTCCAGGCGCTGCGCGCGATCCGCGGCCGTCGCGAGACCCTGCCGATCATCATCATCACCGCCCAGGACCGGGCGGAACAGAAGGTCGAGGGGCTGGACGCCGGGGCCGACGACTATGTGGTCAAGCCGTTCGATCTCGACGAGCTGATGGCGCGCATCCGCGCCCGGATCCGCAGCCGCGACCGGCGCTCGAGCGACCAGCTCGAAGCGCATGGGGTGGTCCTCGACCTGGCGGCCCGCACCGTCGCCAAGGACGGGCGCGCGATCAGCCTGACCGCGAAGGAATTCCGGGTGCTGGCCGTGTTGATGCGTAGAATGGGACAGTTCGTCAGCAAGGCCGAGCTCGAAGCCGCGATCTACGACGGCGAGACCGGGATCGAGAGCAACACCATCGAGACGGCGGTCTACGCGCTTCGCCGCAAGCTCGGCGCGGAGCTGATCCTGACTGCGCGCGGGCTCGGCTACACCGTGCCGAGGCTCCGTTGAGCGCTCGCGCGCCCGGACGGCGCTGGTCGCTGCAGGCGGCGCTCTTCGGGCGCACTGCGCTGGTGCTGGTCGCCGTCATCGTCAGTGTCGGCGTCGTCGCCTTTTTTACGGCCAACAAGCGCGTCGAAAAGGTCTACGACGGCCAACTGATCATCGGCGCCAACGTCCTGCGCGCCTTGATGTCCGACGAGCTGCGCGAACAGGGCGCGACGGCGGGCGAGCAGCAGCTCGAGGTCGATGATTCCGTCCTCAGCCCCGAGGATCGGCGGGCGTTCAACGACTACGCCGAATGGCGGATGTTCCGGATCTGGCGCGGCGCCAGGGTGGTGCTCAGATCCGACACCGGCCCGGCGGCGGTCCCGCCGCCGCCCACGGACGGCTTCTCCGAGCTGCGGGCCGCCGGCGGCGATCGCTGGCGGATCTACACCCTGCACGTCCGCACGCACGCCATCGCCGTGCAGGTGGGCGAGCGCACCGACATCCGCCGCGTGCTGATCAGCGACATCGCCGCCGGCGCCGCCCTGCCGCTTCTCCTGCTCGTCCCGCTGATCGCCGGTCTTCTCTGGCTGTCCCTGCGCGACGGTCTGGGCGCCCTTCGGCTGCTGATGACCGAGATCGGCCGGCGCAGCGTGCGCGACCTGTCGCCGCTTTCGCTCGATCCCTGGCCGCGCGACCTGCACCCGCTGGTGCGGGCGATCAACCGGCTGTTCGCCCGTATCGAGCGCGCCGTACAGCATGAGCGCCGCTTCATCGACAGCGCCGCCCACCAGCTGCGCACGCCCCTGGCCGCGGTGAAGCTGCAGACCCAGCTCATCGCCGGCGAGACCGATCCCAAGGAGCGGGAGGCCCTGCTCCAGCGTCTCGCCGAGAGCGTCGACCGCGCCGCCAGCATGACCGACAGCCTGCTCACCCTGGCCAGGCTGGAGGCCCGGACCCGCACGGCGCCGGGCCCGCGCAGCGACCTGCGCACCGAGACGGTCGCGGCGATCGCCGAGCTCGCGCCGCTGGCCGCCCGGCGCGACGTGGAGCTGTCGTTCGAGGGGCCGCAGGCCGCGCCGAGCGGCGATCCGGTGCTGCTGCGGCTGATCGCCGCAAACCTGATCGAGAACGCCGTCAACCACGCCCCGCCCGGCACCGAGGTCGAGGTCCACCTCAGTCACGGTCCGCAAGGTCTGCGCCTGTGGGTCGGCGACCATGGCCCGGGCGTCCCGCCCGCCGAGCGCAGGAAGGTTTTGCAGCGCTTTTACCGTGGCGCCGGCGGCCTGCGCGAAGGCTCGGGCCTCGGTCTTTCGATCGTCGCCGAGGCCGTCCGGCTGCTGAACGGAAAGCTCGTCCTCAGCGACCGGCCGGACGGTGCGGCCGGCCTCTGCGTCATCGTGGACCTGCCCGGAGGCGGTATTTCCTAGCTTCCATCAGCTTCACGTCAGCTTGCCGGTCTAAGCCCCCATCCCTCGGGGGAGGGACCGTCAGCGTATGCACGTTTTCTGTGATTTCGACGGCACGATCACGACGGTCGACACGACCGATCGCGTGCTCGGCCGCCTGGCTGCGCCCGCCTGGGAGGAGATCGAGGCCGACTGGCGCGCCGGACGGATCACCGCCGCGGCCTGCATGCAGGCCCAGGTCGCCCTGATCGAGGGCGACGACGCCGCGCTCGATGCGGTGCTGGACGAGATCGAGCTCGCCGACGGCTTCACCGAGTTCGTCGCCTGGTGCGCGGCCCACGCCATCGCGCTGACGATCGTCAGCGACGGCGTCGACTACTTCATCAAGCGCATCATGCGCCGGCACGGCGCAGGCGATCTCCCCATCGTCTCGAACAAGCTGGGCGGACGCGCCGGCGCGCGGCGGCTGGCCCAGCCGCACCGGCGCGAGGGCTGCGCCGCCGGCTCCGGCGTCTGCAAATGCCAGGCGACCGACAAGCGGCTGGCGAAGAGCGCGCGCCCGACCCTGGTCTACGTAGGCGACGGGCGCTCGGACTTCTGCGTCTCGGCCCGCGCCGACGTCCTGTTCGCCAGGGACGACCTCGCCGCCTACGCCGCCGGCCGCGGCCAGGCCCACCACACCTTCAACAGCTTCCACGACGTCGTCGCGGTGCTGGCCCCGATGGTCGAGGCCCGCCGCGTCGCCGCGCAATAGGGAACCAATAGTCGAATGTACGACGCCCCGCCGCCTCCCGTTCTGGACGAAGCCGAGCTTCGCCGGCTTGAGACCGAATACTGCTCCTTCGGCGACACCGTCCATTACCTGCCGGATCCGAAGTTCTTCACCGGCTGCGAGGGGTCGTTCATGTACGACGCCGAGGGGCGCAGCTTCCTCGACCTGCAGATGTGGTACTCGGCCGTCAACTTCGGCTACCGCAACCCGCGGCTCAACGCCGTCGCCCAGCGCCAGCTCGACACCCTGCCGCAGGTCGCCTCCCAGTACCTGCACCGCGAGAAGGTCGAGCTCGCCGCCGCCATCGCCCAGGACGCCCAGGCCAAATTCGGCCGCAAGGGCCGGGTGCACTTCAACGTCGGCGGCGCCCAGGCGGTCGAAGATTCGCTGAAGCTCGTGCGCAACGCCTCCGGCGGCAAGAGCCTGATGTTCGCCTTCGAGGGCGGCTATCACGGGCGCACGCTGGGCGCCTCGGCGATCACCTCGTCCTACCGCTATCGCCGCCGCTACGGCCACTTCGGCGAGCGCGCCCAGTTCATCGAGTTCCCGTACCACTTCCGCGGGCCCAAGGGCATGAGCAAGGAGGAGTACGGCGCGCACTGCGTGGCCAAGTTCGCCCGCCTGTTCGAGACGGAGTACAACGGCGTCCTCGACACCAAGACCGGGCAGGCGGAATACGCCGCCTTCTATGTCGAGCCGATCCAGGGCACCGGCGGCTACGTCATCCCGCCGCCGAACTTCTTCATCGAACTGAAGAAGGTGCTCGACCGCTACGGCATCCTGCTGGTGGTCGACGAGGTCCAGATGGGCTTCTTCCGCACCGGCAAGCTATGGTCGATCGAACACTTCGGCGTGCAGCCCGACG
Organism: Phenylobacterium sp.; assembly: GCF_035276905.1. Lineage (GTDB taxonomy): Bacteria > Pseudomonadota > Alphaproteobacteria > Caulobacterales > Caulobacteraceae > Phenylobacterium. Next base: position 11,999 of record NZ_DATELG010000252.1, read on the forward strand.
TGCTGGTGTTCGGCAAGGCGCTCACCAACGGCCTCAACCCGCTGTCGGGCCTGTGGGCGCGCGAGGAGCTGATCAATCCGGAGGTCTTCCCGCCGGGCTCCACCCACTCGACCTTCAACTCCAACCCGATGGGCACTTCGGTCGGCCTCGAAGTCATGCGGATGCTGGCCGAGGGCGACTACGAGGCCCAGGTGGCGGAGAAGGGGGCCTATTTCCTGGAAGGCCTGCGCGACCTGCAGAAGCGCTGGCCCCAGATCGGCGACGTCGACGGCCTGGGCTTGGCGCTACGCGCCGAGATCTGCGAGGCCGACGGCTGGACGCCGAACAAGGCCCTGCTCGACCGCATGGCCGAGGAGGGGATGAAGGGCGACATCGAGGTCGACGGCAAGACCTGGGGCCTGATCCTCGACGTGGGCGGCTACTACAAGAACGTCATCACCTTCGCGCCCTCGCTGCACATCAGCCGCGAGGAGATCGACCTGGCGCTGAAGCTGCTCGACCAGCTGCTGCGGCGTTGCACCCAGGGCTGAGGCGATGACGCAACCTGGGCCTCGGCTCGACTTCACCTTGCGAGGCTCGCTCGGAAAGGCCGTGTTGCTGATCCACGGCCTGACCGGCGCGCCCGGGGAGATGAAGTTCCTCGCCAAGCGCCTGCACCGGCGCGGCTTCTCGGTCGAGGCCCCGCTGCTGGCCGGCCACGGGCGGGATGCGGCGCATCTGCTCTCCACCGGCTGGCGCGACTGGCTGGACTCGCTGGACGAGGCCTACCTGCGGCTCAGGCGCGAGCACGACGAGGTCCATGTCGCCGGCATCTGCGTGGGCGGGGCGCTGGGCCTGGCGCTGGCGGCGGAAGAGCCCGGCGTGGCCGGGGCGGCGGTCTACTCCATGACCTACCGCTACGACGGCTGGAACATGAAGCGCTGGTATAGCGCCATCGCCCCGTTCGCCGAGCCGTTCGCCGGCCTGCCGCTGATCCGCCGGCTCAGCTTCGCCGAACCCTATCCGTTCGGCCTGAAGGACGAGCGGCTTCGCGAAGGCATGGCCGCAGCGCCCGGGGCGGTGATCCCCGGCGCGCTGGACCGCTTTCCACTGGGCGCCATGGCGCAGATGCACCGGCTGTCGGCGCACCTGGACAGGGTCTGCGGCCAGATCCGCACGCCGACCCTGATCCTGCACGCACGCGAAGACGACATGAGCCACCCGCGCAACGCGCTTCGGCTGCGCTCGCGCCTGGCCGGCCGGGTCGACCTGCACCTGCTGGACGACTGCTACCACATGATCCACGTCGACCGGCAGCGCGACCTCGTCGGCGACATGACCGCCGACTTCTTCGGCGCGCCCGCCGCAGCCGCCGCGCGCGCCGCTGTCCGCCCGACTGCGGAGGCGACCAATGCCTGAGGCGCGGGGCATGCGGCGCGCCGCCGGCTTGGCCGTCCTCGCCGCCGCGGCAAGCGCGTCCATCGCGCGCGCCGAGCCGATCGACTGGACTGTCGAGGCGGGGGCCGCGGTGCGCGAACGGCCGGCGCACATCGGCTCGACCCACTACGTGACCGACGGGGTTCCTATCTTCGAGGCGACGGTGGGCCCCGACGTCACCATCAGCCTGGACGACGGCGCCAAGTGGCGAGCGCTGCACCTGGGGCCGGTCGCCCTGGGGCCGATCGTCGAGTACCGTCAGTCCTTCAACGACGAGTTGCCACGCGGCGCCTTCCGGATGAGCGACACGGTGGAGGTCGGCGGCTTCAGCGAATGGCGCACGCCGATCGGCATCGCCGAGGCGCGGCTGCGCCATGCGGTGAACGGCTACGACGGCTGGTCGGGCGACATCACCTTCGACACCGGCGGGAGGGTG
>NZ_DATELG010000253.1:0-5268 GCF_035276905.1 Phenylobacterium sp.
GGCGCCGCGGTCGCGGTGGTCTCCGGGCCTGCAGGCGCGGCCTGCGCCTGCGCCAGTCCCGCCCAGGCCAGGGCCGCACCGGCCGCGCTCGCGGCGAGCGCTGTCTTCAATCGGTTCAATCTATCCCCCAAGGCATAAAAAAAGTCCGCGCGGGGCGGCGAGCCCCGTGCGGACGTCGTTGTCCGGTGATCGGCGCTGTCGTCGCGCCGAAGGCCTTTTGGCCGCCGCGGAACATCGTCGCCCCGCGGTCGCGAAGACATGCCGCCACGGCCGCGTTTGCGCCGCAACATTCCTTCGCGGCCGCAACACCAAAACCGGCGATATCGCGCGAAACTGCTTAGCTGAGGGGCGCCCAAAGCTAGGGCGCCGCACAATCCCCGCGCAGAATTTCCGCAGCAGCGGCCGACGGGGCGGATTCAGCCTCCGGACGCGGACCCTCTGCTGCGCATGTTTTAAACAAAGCGCAGCTCACGCGAAGTGGATGATCAAAAAGCCCACAACGCCCTTGCGAGCGCCTTGAACGGACGCCTGCGCTGCACCGCAATGCTAGTTGCGGAATGGACCTAGGTTCGCGCCAGACGGCTCAGCGGGAAGCTGGCGGCGTAGGCGCGCGCCTGGTCCAGGCTGAACTCGCTGCCGTCGGCGAAGCCGGCCGCGGTCTCGGGCGGCGTGACCGTCAGCCAGCCGAGATCGGCGGCGGCGTTGTTGTAGAGGTCCGGGCGGTAGACGTGCTCGGCGACGCCGCGAAGGTCGAGCTCGCGCGGCGCCTGGCCCCAGCGCATCATCTGACTGAGCAGCCAGGCGGCCTGCACCGGCAGCGGCGCGTTGGCGTGGTCGCGATGGAAGACGATGGCGGGCAGCGAGCGGGCGATGCTGTCGGCCGAGACGTCGACATACTCGGGCCGGGCAAGCAGCGCCGCCAGCTCTCCGCGGTTCTCCGCGGCGTCGCACCAGGCGGCGCCCTGCAAGAGGGCGCGCAGCAGCGCCTTCAAAAGCAGCGGGTTGCGCCTGGCCCACTCTGCGGTGACGCCGAACACCTTTTCCGGCCCGTCGCGCCAGACCTCGGAGGCGCGCACGGCCACCTCGCCCAGTTCCTGGTCCTCGGCGACGGCGTTCCAGGGCTCGCCCGCGCAGAAGCCGTCCAGTTCGCCCGCAGCCAGCCGGCTCGCCATCCGCGACGGGGGCGCGACGGTGATCCGCACGTCCTGGTCCGGGTCGATGCCGGCCTCCGCCAGCCAGTAGCGGAGCATGTAGTTGTGCATCGAATAGGGAAAGACGACGGCGAACACGAACGGCGGCTCGCCCTGGGCGCGGCGCTCGCCGATCAGCCGCTTGAGGCCCGCGCGCCGGTCCTCGTCCGGCGCCATCCATTGGGTCAGCCGCCGCGACAGGGTGAAGGCCGCGCCGCTGCGGTTCAGCGCCATGGCCGCGATCATCGGCTGCGGCTCGCCGCCGACGCCCAGCGTGCAGGCCAGCGGAATTGGGGCCAGCATGTGCGCCCCGTCGAGCGCGCCGGCCGCCACCTTGTCGCGCACGGTCGCCCACGAGACTTCGCGGCTCAGCCGCACCTGCAGGCCCTCGGCGGCGAACAACCCCCGCTCCTTCGCCACGATCAGCGGAGCGGCGTCGTTCAACGGCACGAAGCCCAGCACCAGTTCGCCCGCCTCACTCACGCGCCGTCTCCCTTCAGCACCCCGGCGAACGCCAGCAGGTCGGCGGCCACCGCTCCCAGCGGCCGCCCGGTGTCCATCGAAAGCTTGCGGAGCAGCTTGTAGGCCTGCTCCTCCTCGAGCCCCCGCTCCTTCATCAGCAGCGCCTTGGCCCGCTCGACCGTCTTGCGCGAGGCCAGGTCGGCCTTGGCCTTCTCCAGGTCCTGGCGCAGCTGGTGCATCAGCCGGAAGCGGCTCATCGCCACCTCCAGGATGTCGCGCACGCGGTTGGGCGCCAGGCCGTCGACGATGTAGGCCGCCACGCCCGCCCGCACCGCCTGCTCGGCGAGGCCCGGCTCGGAGCGATCGACGAACATCACCACCGGCCGCGGATTGGCGAGGCTGGCGTCCTGCAGGTTCTCCAGGGTGTCGCGGTCCGGGCTGTCGGCCGCCACCACGACCACGTCGGGCCCGAAGGCCGCGGCCTCGCGCTCGTCGAAGATCGAGGCGTGACGCACTTCGAGCGGGTCCACGCCGGCCAGGCCCTCGACGACAAGCGCCGCGCGGGCGGGATCGGGATCAACCACCAGGACTCGCATACCGGACCGACTAAGCGCTGGTGTCGGTGACACGCCGAGGGGCTCCAGCGGTTCGACGCCGCGAGCGTACGAAATCGCTTACGCATTAGGCGCCGGCGCCGGGCCTTTGAGCAAGGACTGCGCGCTCCGCCTCCGACCATCGTGAACGGAAGCTGACCGGCCCTCCCCGGCTCCGTTCAGGCGCCCCGGCGCATTCTCGCGCCAAGACCTGAGGAGATCGGTGATGAAGACCTGGCTTCTGTCCGCCGCCGTGGCGGCGGCAACCCTGGCCGGCGGCGCGGCGATGGCGCAGCCCTACGGCTACTACGGCGGCGGCTACTACGATCGGCCGGCCTACAACTACAGCTACAACTATGGGCGCGGCTATCACCGCTGGCGCGACAGCGACCACGACGGCGTGCCGGACCGCGCCGAATGGAACCGGGATCGGGACCACGACGGCCGCCCCGACCAGTGGGACCGCTACGACAACCGCCGCGACTGGCGCTATCGCCACCACCGCTATGGCCGCGGCTACTATCCGGCGCCCTACTGGGGCTACGGCTATCGCTATTGAGATCTAGATCCTCCCCCTGGGGGAGGTGGCCCGAAGGGCCAGGGGGTCCGCTCAGATATCGACGCAGGCCGTCCGACCTTCTGAGCGGAAGCCCCCTCACCGCCTTTGGCGGAGCTCCCCCAAAAAGGGGGAGCATCTTAGCTGGTCAGGCCGCCATCCCGCCGACGCGGGCGACGTTGCAGTGGACCCAGAGCGCCTCCATGGCCGCCACCAGGGCGTCCATCATCCCATCGGTGTGGGCCGGCGAGGGGGTGAAGCGCAGCCGCTCGGTGCCCTTGGGCACCGTCGGATAGTTGATCGGCTGGACGTAGATGCCGTGATCGACGAGCAGGATGTCGCTGATCATCTTGCAGTGGACCGGATCGCCGACCCGCACCGGGACGATGTGGCTCGCCGACGGCATCACCGGCAGGCCGGCCTTGGCCAGCCGCACCTTCAGCTCGGCGGCGCGCGCTTGGTGCGCCTGACGGACCTCGTCGTGCGCCTTCAGCCAGCGGATCGAGGCCGCCGCCCCGGCCGCCAGCGCCGGCGGCAGCGAGGTGGTGAAGATGAAGCCGTCGGCATAGCTGCGGATGGCGTCGACGATCACCGCGTCGGCCGCGATATAGCCGCCCATCACCCCGAACGCCTTGCCGAGCGTGCCCTCGACGATGTCGATCTCGCCCATCACCCCGTCGCGCTCGGCGACGCCGGCGCCGCGGGGGCCGTACATGCCGACCGCGTGGACCTCGTCGATATAGGTCATGGCGCCGTACTTCTTGGCGAGCGCCACGGTGCCGCGGATGTCGGCGATGTCGCCGTCCATCGAATAGACGCTCTCGAAGGCGACCAGCTTGGGCGCGTCCGCCGGCGCCTCGCGCAGCAGCTCTTCCAGGTGCTCGAGGTCGTTGTGGCGGAACACCCGGCGCTGCTCCTTCGCGCCCGAGCGGATGCCGCTGATCATCGAGTTGTGGTTGAAGGCGTCGGAAAAGACGATCAGACCGGGCAGGATCTTGTAGAGGGTCGACAGCGTCGCCTCGTTGGACACATAGCCCGAGGTGAAGAGGAGCGCCGCTTCCTTGCGATGCAGGTCGGCGAGTTCAAGCTCCAACTCCACGTGATAGCGCGTCGTCCCCGAGATGTTGCGCGTGCCGCCGGAGCCGGCGCCGGCCTCTTCCAGGGCGCGATGCATCGCCTCAAGCACCACCGGGTTCTGGCCCTGGCCGAGATAGTCGTTCGAGCACCAGACCACGACATCCTGGGTCGAGCCGTCCGGCCGCGTCCAGGTCGCGCGCGGAAACGCGCCGCGGCGCCGCTTCAGGTCCGCGAACACACGATAGCGACCCTCGCCCCGGACCTTGTCCAGCGCAGCCCGGAAGGCGTCTCTGTAATCCATCGACCTATGCAACTCGCCGGACAGCGCTCGACAATCTCACGCGCGGCGGGATTCCCTTGCAATTGCCGGGCTTTTCGCACCACGCGGCGACCTTGTCCAGAAAGAGGACCCGATCGTCGCGCGAGGCATCGCCTACAGACTTTTCCTACCTTCGGAACTTAAGCACGAATTGATCCGTGTCACCCCGGATCGCCGGATCGAACACGGCCTTCGTATGGTCGTCCGCGGCGTTGCGAAGCACCCGGCTCTCGCCGACGAGCTTGAAGCCCGCCGCCTCGACCTCGCGCCGGACGATCGCCGGATCGATTCGATGCAGCTTGTCGGGGACGTCGAGCCCGCTGCCGGCGGCCGCGGCGTGGTCGACGATTACATAGAGGCCGCCCGGCTTCAGCGCCCGGTAGATGGCGCGGTTCACCGCCGCGACGTCCAGATTGTACTTCGCCAGGTGCAGGTCGTGATAGTTGTCGGAGGTCCAGACCAAATCAGCCTTCTGCGGCAGCTGCAGCTTGGTGAAGTCCTGGGCGAGCACCGTCACATTGTCATAGGCCGGATCGGCGGCGATCGCCTTGACCGGCGGCGGCTTGTCGCCCTTGGCCTGGGCCTCGGTGATCACGGCGTAGACGTGGCCCTTGCGGCCGACGCACTTCGACAAGAGCCGGGTGAAATAGCCGCCGCCGGGCAACAGCTCGCCGACGACCTGGCCGGGCTTCAGCTCGGCGAAGGCCAGCAGTTCGGCGGGCTTGCGCTTGGCGTCCCTCGCCACATCCGCCGCGGGCCGGTTCGAATCGGCGATCGCGCCGGCGAAGTCGGCCGGAAAATTCCTGCGCCCATGGAGCGCGGCCGACGCGCTCCCGGCCAGTCCCACCGCGAGCAGCAAAGCCGCCGCGATCATCCGCTTGCGTGGCATCCAGACCTCCCAGCCCCGGTCATCGTCACGCAACATGGGGACTTACGGCAGCGGTGACCACTCCTCGGCGGCGGGAAGGGGCGCAAAAATTTCGTCCAGCAGGGGCTCGCCGACGTCTTCGAGGCTCGCCGGCCGCCATTTCGGGGCGTTGTCCTTCTCGACGATCACCGCCCGGACGCCTT
>NZ_DATELG010000254.1:0-15274 GCF_035276905.1 Phenylobacterium sp.
ATCCCGGCCCGCGAACTCGAACCCGACCTGCTGATCGATCATTTCGACCAACTGCCCGACGGCTGCGCCCGGTTGCTGGACGCTTGCGGCGGATGAACGTCCAGGTTATATGCGCGCCCTCCGCGGCCGGCGCCTGACGCCGACCGCCCCGGCGGATGCGTAGCTCAGCGGGAGAGCACCTCGTTCACACCGAGGGGGTCACAGGTTCAATCCCTGTCGCATCCACCATTTTTTCTCAGCAATACAGAATCTTAGGGGCCGCCCTCTCATTCATGGCCCCAACGGTTCGGGTCCGCGACCTTCCGATGGAAAAAGCGAGCGGGTCGACGGTTCGGCCCGCTCGCTGAAGTCACAGCCTGTAGTCGAACGTCAGGCCGAACGTCCGTGGCGTGAAGATATAGTGCTGTATCTTGCCGGGAACGTCTTGCCCTGCCGACAGGGCGTGGCGGTTGCCGATGTTGTTGGCGAAGATCGTCAGGGTCGCATCGTCTCTCACCCGGAAGGTGACCCGCCCGTCCACCAGCGAATAGCTGCCGAGGTCGGTGGGGAAGGTGAAGTCCTGCGCCCGAGACGAGGAATAGCGGTGGGTCACCACGAACTGCGGCCGGCCCGGCCCGTCATGCCAGTCGTAGCTGAGCACGTTCGAGACCTGCCATTTCGCGGAACCCGGCAAAGCCGTGCCCTTGCGAATGATCGGCTGCCCCGCGCCAGGGTCGAAGTCGGAGGCGAGCGCGGCTTCGAGATAGGTGAGGTTGGTCTGCAAGGTCAGACCGGGCGCGATCAGCCAGTTGGTCGATCCTTCGAGGCCGTAGTTGCGCGCCCTCCCGGCGTTCTTCGCATAGGCCAGCCCCGCCGGCGTGTTCAGGCGCAACTGGATGCCGCTCCAGTCGACATAGAAGGCCGTCGCATCCACGAGGAGGCGCCGGTTGAAGAGGCTGGAGCGAAGGCCGAGCTCGTAATTCCACAGCGAGTCCGAGCCGAAGGTCGCGGGGATGGGGTTGGCCGGCGTCGACGGATTGATGTTCGGTCCCCCGAAGCGGAAGCCCTTCGACGCCAGCGCATAGGCCATGAAATTATCGTTCGGCGTCCAGGTGAGAGCGACCTTCGGCGTAAAGCCGCGCTCCTTTTGCCTGCCTTGAAGTGTCGTGTTGAGCGCGCCGCTGGTCAGCAGATTGAAGAAGCCGCTGTCGGTGCTGGTGTTGCGCGCTTCCGTCTCGAACGCGCGTCCGCCCAGCGTGATCTTCCATTGGTCGTCGATGTGATAGGAGGCCTCGCCGAACGCCGCGGTTTCCTTCCCCCTGAACAGGACGTTCGCAAAATAGAAGACGTTGTTAGGGGCGCCCGCCTGCCCAATCCCCGGCCCGAACAGCCCCCCGTAGGTCGTTTCGACCAGCTGCTGGGCGTTGGCGGAGAAAAAGTTGTCGATGATGTTCTCGCGCGTATCGTCGTGCATCGCGCCGACCAGATATTCGAGCTTCTCACCGGGCTTTGACGCCAGCCGCGCCTCGAAGGTCGTGCCCTTGGCGTAGGCGAACTGCCCGATGTGGATGGGTTCCGTGCCGGGCAGAAGCGGGCCGAAGAAACCAGTCAGATCCTGGACCGAATTCTGTGTCTTCTTGTGGTAGGTCGCGGTCGCCGTCAGCACGCCGAAGCCGAGATCCTGGTCAAGCCGAAGGTTGTGGATCACGGTGCGGAATTTGTACGCTTCCGGAAAGCCGGCCTGTTTCTTCAGCGCTCCGGAGAACTGCGGCTGGATATAGCCGCTATCAGCTGTGTCCTGCGCCTGATCCAGGAACATGTAGTTCACACTGGTGGTGGCGGTCGGCGTCCAGGCGGCCTCGACGCGCCCGCCCCGCACGAGGTTGCTGTTCGCGTTCTTCTCCCCCGTGCCGACGTCGTCGACGTAGCCGGAGGTGTTGCGATAGACGTAGACCGCCCTCACCCCGAAGACGTCGGGAACCACCGGCAGGTTCACCATCAGCTTGCCGGATGCACCCACCCCGCCGCCGTCCACCCCTTCAACACCGACCTGGACATGGGACTGGAAGGCGCTCAGGTCGGGCTTGGCGGCCTGATAGTTGATCGAGCCCCCGAGCGTCGCCGAGCCGAACAGCGTTCCCTGCGGCCCTCGCAGCACCACGACGTTGTCGACGTCGAACGCATCTATGTCCGGGATGGCGACCGTGAAATAGGGATCGGTGAGCGGAACGTCGTTGATGAAGTAGCCGACCGTCGCCTGGCCCTGGTCGATCGACGTCGTCGTCGATACGCCCCGCAGGACGGCCCGCGAGAGGCCGGGGACGTCGCTATAGAAGGCGACGCCGGGCGTCAGCGTCAGGTAGTCCTCCATCTTTTCCGCACCGATCTTCTCGAGCTGCTGGCTCGTGTAGGCGGTGACCGAACCGGAAATCTTCCTAACATCCTCCTTGCGCTTCTGCGCAGTGACCACCACCTCCGCGAGTTCTGTGGCGGGGCCTTGGGACAAAGGGGCGGCGCTCGTTATCACCTCCGCGCCCGAGGCGTTTTGCCGCACGGCGAGGCCGGAGCCCGCGAGCACCCGATCCAGCGCCTCGGCGGGCGTGTAGTCGCCGACCAGCGGCGCGGCGCGCTTGCCCCGCACAAGAGCAGAGTCGAACACGATCTCCTGGCGGCCCTGCCGCGCTACCTGGTTGAGCGCCGTTCCGAGATCCGACGCCGGAAGGTCGTAATGCACGCGCTTGGCGCCTTGCGCCGAAGCCGCGGTCCCCAGGGCAAGACCGGCGCTGCCGGCCAGCAACAGGACGCGCAAGGTGGATTGTGCGAAGCGAGTTTTGTGAGCCATGTAGCCTCCCCCATTCCAGGGATCGCCTCCCGGCATCCCTTCGCCTCCAGGGACGCCGGCGGTCACAAAACCCATAAAAGGCCGTCGTTAAAGCTTCACCGTCCCCCTGAACTCCGGCCGCGTCGCTCAGTTCTTGGCCAAAAGCTCGATGTCCCCGTCCGCGGAACGTGCAACTCGCAGCGGAAGCCCATCGGCGAGGGTCGCGGCGAAATGATCCGCATCGCCGGTCTTGAACACGCCGCTGACGTGAAGGGGCGAGATCGACTCGTCCCGGACCACGATGCGGTCGCTGGTGTATCGGTTCATCTCGGCGACCGCCTGGGCGAGCGGCACGTCGTCGAATGTCAGGAACCCGGCGCGCCAGCTGGCCATGCGCTCGGTGTCGGCGCGCACAACCCGCACCGGCTCTTCCGGGGAGGCGGTGAGCAACTCCCCAGGCGTCATGGTCACGACCTCGCGCGGAGCGGACGCGTCCGGCGCGGGGTCGACCTTCGTGACGCGAACCACGCCCTCGATAAGCGCAACGCGGACCTGCGGGTGCTCGCCCGAGCCATAAAGCCGCACGTCGAACTTGGTGCCGACCGCGGTGATGCGGCTGTTTCCGGCATAGACCTGGAACGGGAGCGTGCGATGTTTGGCGACCTCGAACAGGGCCTGGCCGCGCAGCAGCCGGACGCCGCGCTCCGCCGCGGTGTATTCCACCTTCAGCGCGCTGTCCGTGTCGAGCGTGGCCAGCGACCCGTCCGGCAGGGCGATGGTCGCGCGCTCGCCGACATTGGTGCGATAGACGCCGGCGTCTGGCCGGCCCTGGCGCAGCACCAGCGACGCCACCTCGCCGAGCCGATTGCCGTCGTGAAACTGCATCGCCCCCCACGAGCCGGCGACGACGAGGGCGACCACTGCGGCTGCAACGGCAAGGCCAGGCAGACGGCGGCCGGGCTCGCCCCGCGCCGTCAGCGCCGCCGAGCGCATGGCCATCAGTTGCGGATCAGCGGCGTTTTCACTGACGGTGTTCATCGTCAGGTGCACGTCCGCCCATGCCGCGCGGTTCGCGGGGCTGGCCTCGAGCCAGCGATCCAGCCGCTGGCGTTCGACGTCGGAGAGTCCCCTCGCCTCGTCGCGCAGCAACCACTCCGCCGCAACCTCGTGCGGTGACGTCGCGCCGCCTGCGACGGAATTGGGTTTCGCCGCCCACCTCATGAGCGTCCCGCCTTCTGCCCGAGGTAAGCGATCGCCGAAGCCAAGTGCTTCTCGACGGTGCTGAGCGACACCCCGAGCCGCCGAGCGATCTCCGCCTGGCGCATGTGCTCGAGCCGCGCCAAGATGAAGATGTGGCGCGTGCGCTCCGGCAATTCCTTGAGCGCAGTCACCAGGCGCGCCAAAGCCTCCCGCCCTTCGAGGACCTCCTCGGGAGAACAGTCACGTGGAGCGTGGACAGCCTCTTCGTAGCTGTCGTGCAGGCGCGACCGCCGCGCCCGCCCCCGGCGCAGGAGGTCGGTCGCCACATGGGCGGCGACGGCGAACAGATATCCGTCGAAATGCTCCACCCGGTCCGCCAGCCCATCGCGCCGGGCAAGCCTCTCGAACACCTCCTGGACGCCATCCTCGGCGTCCAGCGCGGTGAAGCCCTTGCGCTGGAAGTACCGCACGAGCGCGGCGCGATGCCGGCGCGCCAGCGCGTCCACGACCTCCCGGTCGGGGCCGTTCTCCGGCGAAGGGGCATAGCCTGACATGCATCAAACCAAAAATTCGACCGCAGGTAGCGGCGGCGCGTCACACTACCAAAGACGCGAGCACGAATGAAATCCGTAGCGCGGCCAACGAAATATTTCTCCGCCCTCAGGCGAGCCATGAGGCGTCGGCGCCGCCGGTCATTTTAGCGCATTCAGCAGGAACGTCATACGGTCGGCCATGAGCTCCGGCCGGCTCAGCGGGTCGCTCACGCCGTGTCCGCCCGCCTCGTCCTCGAGGAAATAGACTTCCGCCCCGGCCGCCCACAGCCGGGCGGCGAGCTTGCGCGCATGGCCGGGACCGACGCGGTTGTCCTCCGTCGATACGGTGACCATGAACTTCGGATAAGACTCGCGCCGCCGCACGTTGTGGAAAGGCGAGTAGGCCGCCAGCGCCTGGGCCTGGACGGGATCGGCAGGGTCGCCGTATTCGTTGATCCAAGCCGCGCCCATCCCCATGTGCGGAAAGCGCAGCATGTCGGCGAGCGGAACGTCGCTCACGATCGCGCCGTAAAGGTCCGGGCGCTGCGTGCCCATCACCGCCGCGAGCAGGCCGCCGTTCGACATGCCGAAGACGCCGAGATGCGCGGCGGTCGTGAACTTGTCGCGGATCAGCGCCTCGCTGGCGGCGGCGAAGTCGTCGTACGACCGCTGCCGTTTCTCCCTTATGGCGGCGAGGTGCCAGGCCTCTCCCCTTTCGCCACCGCCCCGGATGAGCGGCAGAGCAAGCGCGCCGCCGCGTTCCAGCCAGATGGCCAGGGACCGTCCGCCCACCGTCGCATCGAAGTAGCCCGGCGCCAGGGAGAAGCCGAAGGCGCCGTAGCCGGTCATCAGCGTCGGCGTGGCCCCTGGCGTCTTCGGCTGCGCCGGCCGCAGCAGGTAGTAGTCGACTTCGGTCCCGTCGCCAGAGACGGCGGTCTTCAGGTCCACCGCAAAGCACGCCGCGTCCAGCACCGGCGCCTCGGCGAACAGGGTGGCCGCCGGGCGGCCCGGACGATGCAGCTGGATTTCCGCGGGCATGAGGAATCCGGAGCTTTGCAGGAGCAGGTCGCCGCTGGCCGGATCGGCGCCGACGAATGTGGACGTGACCCCGACCGGCGCTTGCGCGAGCACTGCGGAGTCCCAGCTTCCATCCGCACAGCTCAAGGTGACGACTTTCCTCGCGCCGCGGCGCTCCAGCACCAGGCCCACCCGATCGCGGCTTGCAACGAGACCGCCCGTCACGTCGGTGACATACTCGCCGTCTCCAGGCGCGTGGAGCACCGAGACGCGGCGCCCGACCGCGGCCGTGGCGGACGTGTCATAGGCAAGAACGCTTTCTGCAGGCAGGCGTCGGCCCGCCACCTCCGCAGCCTCGGCCAACTGCACGAGAATATGCCGCGACGTCTTCGTCGCGCCGACAGCCATCTTCAGCTTCGCCGGAAGCTCGGCGACTGTGACGGTCCCATCCGGGCGCACCAGCCGATACTCGAAGGTGGAATAGTCGATGGCCCGCTGAACGACGCCGATCCGGTCCGCGCCCTCGCCCATGGCGCTTACGACCATCAGCGCGTCATCCGCCGCAGCGCGCATGACGATCTTCGCCGCCTCCAGCGGCGTTCCACGGCTCCAGATGACGACCTGCGCCGGCCAGCCGGTCTTCAGCCGCGGAGCCGAACCCACCGTATGTTCTAGCAGCAGATGGTCGGCGTCGAGCCAGGCGGCGAAGGCCCGGCTCGCCGGCGTGCGAAAGCCGCCCTCAACGAAGTCCCCGCGATCGAGGTCGAACTCGCGCAGCTCGACCTCGTCCCCACCTTCAGGCGACAAGGCCAGAATGCAGCGTCGGTAATCCGGCGCGACGCAATCCGTCCCTCCGACGCCGAACTGCAGCTTATAAGCCCGCCCTTCTCGCGCCCGCAAAGCATCCACGTCCAGGACCGTTCGCCAGGCTGTGGGCACGCCGTCCCCGTCGCGCTCCGCGACCTGCAGCAGTCCATGGGGATGGGCGACCGATCTTTGAAACTTGAGCGCGATGGGGCCGAGGAGCTGGATCAGGGGCGGCGGGTCGCCAGCGGCCAAAAGCGACTTGAGCCGCGCGAGGATCTCGGCGTGGTCCGGGCTTGCAGCGAGGGCCTCGTGCGCCGCCTTGGTTTCAGCGCGCGCCCACTCCAGCGCCTGCGGCCCCCGCGGCGCCTCGAGCCACAGGAACTCATCCGTTCCGGACGGCGGCCCCCCCTCAACGCGGCTCGCCAGCAGGCTCGCCGCCAAAACCTCCGTCGTCATCGCCGCCTCCATGAACATTCTCGCCGCCGACGGGATGGGCCCAGCGTCGGAAGCGGTCATGCCTCATGGACGGCTGCCGTCCGCGAATCCTTACGGGTTCTGGAAAAAAAGCCGTCATCTGAGCCAAGGACCGAACGCAAGGCCCCCGCCTCGGGCGGCCAAGGGACGGCGGCTTCAATATGGAGCCGGATTACCTGCGGCGCTGGATCGAGACGGAGAGTGCAGGCGTGACTGAGCTGAGCCCGGCGCATGGCATCGAACACCCCATCGAGGACGCAGCGCCGGCGCAGGCGTGGTTCACGCTGTGGGCGCTGATCGCGATCCTGCTGTTCGCGTTCGTGGATCGCCAAATCCTGAGCCTGGTGGCCGCGCCCCTGTCCAAGAGCCTGGGACTGAGCAATTCCCAACTCGGCGCCGTCCAGGGATTGGGCGCCGCCGCCTTTTCGCTCCTCGCCACCTACCCCGCCGCCTGGCTCGCCGATCGCTTCGATCGACGCCTGGTGCTCGCCGGCTGCATGGTCATCTGGGCCGGCGGCACGGTGGCGTGCGGCCTTGCCCAGGGATTTGCGAGCCTGTTCTTCGCCGTGGTGGCGGTGACCGCCGGCGAGGCTGGCGCGGCGCCGCTGATCCTCTCCGTGGTGCCTGATCTGTTCAATGGCCGCGAGCGCGTCACAGCCAATCTGATCTACTATTTCTTCGCGCTCGTGAGCGCCTCGCTGGGCATGATGTTCGGCGGCGCGGCCGTAGCCGGACTCGACAAGATCCACTCGGCTCTCCCTCCCCTGTTTCAAGGGTTCGAGTCCTGGCGCCTCGCCTTCTTCCTCGTCGCGGCGCCCTTGCCCCTCTTCCTGGGGCTTACCCTGTTCATGCGCCTTCGGCGGCCGGCGCATCATCCCGCGCAGAAAGCGGCGCAAAGCCCCTCGCGCGCGGCGTTAGGGCCTCATCTTCTGGCGCACCGGCGTACGATCGGCCTGATCCTGGCGGCGATCAGCCTCATGACGCTGGCGTCTGGCGGCATGCTCGCCTGGATGCCGGTCTCGATGGCGCGCATCTTCGGCGTGACGCCGGCTGAAAACGGGATTGCGCTGGGGCTCAGTTGCCTGTTCGGCGCCCTCGCCGGCGTCGGCGGCGCAAGCCTGCTGCAGCGATGGCTTCAGCCCCGGCTTGGCCGGCGCGCGGCGCTGCGCCTGATCTGGGTCCCGTTGCTGTGCGCCGCTCCCACGGTGCTGGCGATGCCGATGGTCAGCGCGGCCTGGCAAGGGTTCGCCCTCGTGGGCGTGTACGTCGGCTTCGCCACCCTTTCAGGATCGCTTATGCCGAGCGTGCTGCAGGATCTGGCGCCCAGCCACGTTCGGGCGCGCTTCATGGCGATCTACAGCATCCTGGTCACTCTTTTCGGAGCGATCGGTGTATTGGCGCCGGCCGGCCTATCGGATCTGCTCACGAGCGGTCCGCGCAGTTTGCTGTGGGGCGTGCTGCTGGTGTCGTTCCCCTCAACCCTACTCTCGGCGGCGACGATGTACGCTGCCGAAAAGCCGTTCGAACGCACGGCGGAAGACTTGGCTGAGGGGATTTCCGAGTTATCCGCAAGGTAAAGCTCGGAAGGACAGCCTTGCTTGGAGACAGACGGATGCGGTTGGAGATCGCAGCTGTGCGTGGCGCGCCCTCACCGCCACCATCTCGATTTCAAGACGACGACATGGAGCTCAAAGGGTCACCCAACCAGGCGGAGGCTCGCGGCCCGGATGCAGGGCTCCGCAGGACGGGCAGTGGCGCAGCTTTTCGTTTCCGTAAAAGGCGTCGAATAGCGGCGGAAGATCCGTAACGATGTTCTTCAGCGTGATTTCGACGCGATGCACCAGCGTTCCGCAACTGAAACAAAACCATTCGAAGCCGTCGAGCTGGCCGGGCTCTCGCGGACCTTCGACGACGAGCCCGATGGAGTCCGGCGCCGGCCGTTGCGGCGAATGGCGTATATGCGGCGGGAGCAGAAAGACATCGCCCTGGCGGATGCGCACGTCCTCGCTCCGCCCGCGGTCGATGACCTTCAGGATCATGTCTCCGGCGATCTGATAGAAGAATTCCTGCGCGGGATCATCGTGAAAATCCACGCGGCGGTTTCCGCCGCCGATGACCTGAATGACCAAGCCGCCGGGCTCGTCGAACAGCAAGCGGTTGGAGACAGGCGGCTTGAGCAGCGCACGATGCCTCTCCACCCAGGCCTCAAAATTGAAGGGAGGTATGAAAGCGGCCATGAGAAATATGTTCTCTTCGTTGCGGCTCGGAGGGGCTGTGAACCGGCCTCCTGCTCGGTGTTACACCCGCCCGGATGCTTGGGTGCGGCTTCGGATATTCGTCGCTGCTAGTCTGTACCCAGATGTACATCCTAGTGCCCGGTCGGCGCCTTCGGGCAATCGCTTGATTTGCGTCGGCTATCGGAAATCCTGCCTTCGGCGACCCTAGCAAAACTTGTGCGAGACCGTCTTTACGATCGTATAGTGCGAAAGCCCCTCGGCCCCGCCCTCCCGGCCATAGCCGCTATCCTTAACCCCCCCGAACGGGGTCTCCGCCACGGAGGCTTCGAGGGTGTTGATGGACAGGTTGCCCACTTGAACGTCTTCCGCCAGGCGTGCGGCGGTGCTTGCGCAATTCGTGAACGCATAGCCTGCAAGGCCGAACGGCAGGGCGTTGGCCTTCGTCACGGCTTCATCCAGCGACGAGACGGGATTGATGAGGGCTACCGGCCCGAAAGGCTCCTCCCGCATGACCCGCGCGTCGTCGGGCGACTCCGCGAGCACCGTGGGTGTGAAGAAGTAGCCCCGGCCCTGCGTCCGCTCGCCGCCGGCGATGAGCCTGGCGCCCTTTGCGCACGCGTCCGCCACGAGGAGTTCGAGTGCGGAAATGCGGCGGTCATGCGCGACCGGGCCCATATGTACGCCCGTCTCGAGGCCGTCTCCCACCTTCAAGCCTCGCGCCGTCTGCACAAAGGCCTCGCAGAAGCGCCTGTATAGCGGCTCCATGACATAGAACCGCGTGGGCGAGGTGCAGACCTGCCCCGCGTTCCGGAACTTGCGCAACGCCGACGTGACACCAGCGGCGACCGGATCGACGTCATCGCAAACGATCACGGGCGCATGCCCCCCGAGTTCCATGAGTACGGGCGTCATATGCCTAGCGGCCAGCTCCGACAGGTGTTTGCCGACCGCGGTGGATCCTGTGAAGGCGACGAGGCGGACCTGATCCTGGGGAATAAGGTAGCTCGATATCTCGGCGGGCACGCCGAACACGAGATTGAGGACGCCCGGCGGCAAGCCGGCGTCATGGAACGCGCGCGCGATATGAACAGCGCCGCCCGGCGTCTCCTCAGCAGCCTTGATGATGACCGAGCATCCGGCGGCCAGCGCCCCTCCGATCTTGCGCGCGGGCTGGCTCATCGGAAAATTCCAGGGCGAAAAGGCCGCGACCGTACCGATCGGCTGATGCAGCACCAGGTAACGTATGTCTTTCGCGCTCGGGATCACGCGGCCGTACACGCGCACGCATTCGCCCGCATCCCACTCGAAGAATTCACACCCCCGGATCACTTCGGCGCGGCTCTCCGCCAGGGGCTTTCCCTGTTCGAGCGTGATGGTGTGCGCGATCTCGTCGATGCGCTCGCGCATCAGTGACGCCGCCTTGCGGATGACGTCAGCGCGGGCGCTGGGAGCCGTCCGGCTCCAAACCCGGAATCCCTCGGCGGCCGCATTCAACGCCGCGTCGAGGTCCGCTTCGCTTGCGAGCGGCACTTTGCCGATCTCCCGCTCGTTGGCCGGGTTGAGGACCGCCGCCGACGCCGTCGTCCTTCTCCACTCTCCGCCGACATAGAGATCGAGTTCGGGATATCGCATCTCAAAGCCTCGCCGGAATGCATCGCCACAGCCAGCATCGGCATAGCGCCACCTTGGTATTCTTGAAAAATAGGTTGATTTGCTTTTGATATCGGGAAGATAAATACCAACATGGTGCTCCTCTCCGATCGCCTCCTCACCCGCCTTGGCTTGAGGCACTTCCGCCTCGCCGTGGCTGTCGCAGAGCGTAGGAGCATCCTGAAGGCCGCCTCCGACCTCCACATTTCCCAACCCACAGCGACAAAGCTGCTGCAGGATCTCGAGCACGAGCTCGGCGCGCCCTTGTTCATCCGAAGCAATCGAGGGGTCGAGCCGAACGCACTTGGCGAAGCTTTCGTCCTTCACGGACGATTGCTGCTTGCCCATGCCGAGCACGCCGCACAGGAAATAGCCGATCTCGCCACAGGCGCGGCAGGACGGGTCACGGTCGGAACGCTGCTCAGCGCGTCTGCTGCGCTCCTGCCCGGCGCGATCGTCGCGCTGAAGAACCAACGACCGAACGTCGTCGTGAAAGTCATTGAAGGGGCGAACGATCGTCTGCTTCCCATGCTTCGCAACGGGGAAGCAGATCTCCTGGTTGGTCGGCTCATGGCTGCGGACAGTCGAGACGACATCGAGCAGACGCCGCTCTATTCGGAGTGCGTCACGGTCGTGGCGGGCCGGTCGAACCCGCTGACAAGCGCCGCGGCCGTCAGCCTTGAACAACTCGTCGACTATCAATGGGTCCTTCCCCCGCCTGAAACGACGCTGCGCCGGCAGGTCGAAACAGCTTTCAAAGACGCCGGGTGGCCGCCGCCCCGGGTGGCGGTCGAGTCGGTCTCGTTGCTGACCAACCGCCAGATCCTGGCGCATACCGACTTGTTGGGGGTGATGCCGGCGCTTGTCGCGGAACAGGAAGCCGCATCTTTCGGCATCGCTCCGGTCCCGGTGCAGCTGGCTTTCATCCCGGGCGCCATCGGCATTTCGACCCGACGCGGGACGCGTCTGGCGCCGGCGGCGGCGGCATTGGTCGAGCAGCTGAAGTTGATCGCGGAGGGGCTCGTGCCTCCGGCTCTCGGAGGCCCCTAAAGGTCCAAAGGCTGCGTGAGACCCTGCAGCGTGCGCAGCGCGCTGTATGCCGTGAGGGCCGACGTGGACGGATTGTCCGCCAGCGGCCAACCGGTCATTTCAAGCTTGAAAGCGCCAGCCTTGCTCTCGGCTTCGACGTGGTGGACGTTGTGACGAAGAGCAGGATCGGCGACAAGACGCACCTCGGTCTTGTCGAGACCGGCCCCGGCAAGGGCGATCGTCGCGGCGACGTTTGCATTGGCCGGAAAGGCCCGCGCCGCCTCCCGGGCTGTGCCTTGGAAAATCAGACATTCCTTGTCGGTGCTCGGCAGGCCGGCCGTCACCTTCCACGCGCCGGGCGGCTTGCGCCCGGTGTAAACGACCCGGCTGATCCCCGCCGCCCGGTGCGCCGCCAGAAGGTCCAGCCCACCGATTGCGCCCGAAAGGAGCCGGAGCCGCGTTCTTCCCGAAGACGCGCATCGAATGACCCGCTCGCGCAGATCGTCATCGGCAAGGGCGCCGGTCGAAGCAATCGCGGTCTCGACGCCCCCGGCAAGCAGGTCCGGAACATGCGTCGCGACCGCCTCATGGCCCGCGACCTCGAGGGCGAAATCGAACCGCCCTTGCAGAGCGTCCAGCGACGCGGCCACGTCGATCCCGGGAAGGTCGCGACGCACGTCGTCTTCCCGGCCATGCCTGACCAACACGCTGGCGATTGAGAATTCGTCGCTCTGCTCCGCGGCTTTCGCCACCCAGCGTCCGAGCGCGCCGTATCCGATCAGGAGCACGCGGGCGGGACAAAGGTCCGCCCTGCCGTCGCTGGTAGCCTTGAGCCGCGTCGGTTGCATCGCGGCCTCAATCATGGGCTCCGGTCACGGTCTCCACCTGGAGGCCGCAGGCCTGCAACGCCGCTCGGGTTGCGGCCTTCTCTTCCGACGTGAGCTCCAAGAGAGGACGGCGCACGCGCCCGCCGGTCTGTCCCAAAAGCTCCTGCCAATATTTTTGATGGGCATGGTTCTTGCCCGGCGGCCGCGTATCGCGGAGCGCGCGCCGGACGGGATCGAGGCTGTCGCGCAGCCTTCTGGCGGCGCCGATATCGCCGGCGAAGGCCAGATCCGTGTAGGCCCTCATCCGGCGATCGACCTTGGTCTGCATCAGGAACGGCGGGGTCGAGCAAAGATAAACCTGCCAGCCGAGCTCCACGATATTGTCGAACCATTCCTTCTCGGAGGCAGTGCTGACGATGAGCTTGTCGCCGACCATGGACGTCAGGCGCGCATACATCTCCCGGGGCACGCTGTATTTGATGGCCACGATATTAGGGAGCTCCGCAATCCTGGCGCACAGCTCCGGACTCATCAGGTATCCGCTGTCTGGGTGGCTCCACATCGCCACGCCGATGTCCAGTTCTTCGCTGATGTGCCTGTAATAGGCAAAGACCGTTTCGTCGGGCGGCTCCACGAAATGAAGCACTGGCGCGTGGACCACGATGAAGTCGGCGCCGAGGGTCTGCGCGTGCCGCCCCAGCTCCAGAACGACGTCCAGGTTCTGGTCGGAGCACGACAATATCGTGCCGGCCCGGCCATCGCACGCCGCCACCGCCACTTCGAACTGCCGTTTGCGCTCCGGCAGCGACATGGAAAAGAATTCGCCCTGTTTACCGCCGACGAAGAACCCGTCGATGGCGAGGTCCTCAATCCAAAGATCGAGGTTTGAAAGGAATCCGGCTTCGTCCACCTCTCCTGCAGAAGTGAAAGGCGTCAGAGTGGCGGCCCAAATGCCGCGCAGGTGCTCGCGCGCATAGGCCTTCGCCTCGGTCTTGGAATAACGCATGATCAACTCGCAGCGCGTGGGCGTATGGTCTCTTAGCTTAGCGCCTCTGATATTCGCTGCGAATGAAAGTTATGGGGATCGTTATCGGTTTTTGGAATACCCAAAATTTGCGAGACACGGGAGGGCGATAAAAGAGATCTTCGTTCGCTATTGACCGTTGGACGCCCTTGACGATATCGAACACCGCCACGACTGGGAGACAAGCGGCAATCCCGTCATACGCATCGAAAGCGCAGCGGAATGATCGATCTCAAGAACATTTGTGCGTTCGTGACCGGCGCCAATGGCGGCATTGGCCGTCAGTTCGTTCTTGAGCTTTTGAGCCGCGGCGCACGGCGTGTGTATGCGGCCGATAAAACCTGCGGCGAGACCGATGAATCGAGCGTCGATCCGAGGGTCATTCCCGTCGCCCTCGATATAACCGACGAAGACGCGGTGAATCGAACCGCCGAAAGAGCGCGGGACGTTCAGCTTCTCATCAACAACGCCGGCGTCAATCTCAGGGCTCCCTTTATTGCAGCGCCTTCCCTTGCGTCCGCGCGCCGGGAGATCGAGACCAACTATCTTGGCGCACTGGCCATGTGCCGCGCCTTCGCGCCGACCCTCGCTGCGCACCAGGGCAAGGGCGGAAGCGCGATCGTCAACGTGGCGTCGATCCTTGGCAAGGTGACGTTGCCGAACTTGGGCTCGTATTGCGCCAGCAAAGCCGCGCTCCTCCGCTTGTCCGAGGGCGTACGCGCGGAACTGGCGGCGCAAGACACACGCGTCGTCGTGGTCCTTCCCTGGGCTGTCGACACGCCGATGAGCGGCCCCTTCCTGGGACAGAAATCATCGGTTGCCGAGGTCGCGGCGCGCGCGCTCGACGGCGTCGTCAACGGGCTCGACGAGGTTTTACTTCACGACTACACATTCGAAATCGAGCAGCGCCTCAAACAGGACCCGAAAAGCCTCGAGCGGGAGCTGGCCGCCACCTTCCGCGAAGCGCCTTGACTCGAGCCCGAGCCGCGCGCTTTCAAACCATGGCGAAGGAAAGCTGACGTGGGCGTGTATCTCGAATACAGCCAGGCCGCCCTGGACGATGCCTATGACCAGACCAAGTGGGCTGAGAATATGCAGCAAACTCTGGACGGATACAGCGCGCAGAGCCTGGCCTGCACAGCCCGCCTGGGCCCGCCCTCCCGGCGATCCTACGGACCGCTCGACATTGAGCAGCTGGATATCTTTTGCGCCGCCGCCGACAACGCGCCGGTCCAGATCTTCGTCCATGGCGGCTCATGGCGGTCGGGTGCGGCCGCCCAATACGCGTTCCCGGCCGAGGGATTCGTTTCCTCGGGCGTTCACTATGTCGCCTTGGATTTCTCTTCGGTTCTCGACGTTTCGGGAGATCTGCGTGTGCTTGTGTCGCAGGTCCGGCAGGCGATCGCCTGGACCTATAACAATGCCCGCTCCTTCGGCGGCGACCCGGAAAGATTGTACATCGCCGGGCATTCCTCGGGCGCTCATCTCGCCGCTGTCGCGCTTACCACCGATTGGCGCCAATGGAACCTTCCCGGCGACGCGCTGAAAGGCGGCGTGCTCGCGAGCGGAATTTATGACCTTTACCCGGTCAGCTTGTCGTCGCGCCGCCGCTTCGTTGCGTTCGACGCCGAAGTCGTACACGCCTTCAGCCCCTGCAGGCACGTAGACAAGCTCCA
>NZ_DATELG010000255.1:0-3505 GCF_035276905.1 Phenylobacterium sp.
ATCAGCTGCGGCCGCTCCTGCTCGACCACCGCGCGCAGCGCCGCCGGATCGGTCATGGCGACCACGTGGCTGCGGTGGGCGAGCTGCATGGCCGGCGCGTCGGCGTAGCGGTCGACGGCGATCACCTCGCAGCCGAGCCGCTGCAGCTCGATCACCACTTCCTTGCCGAGCTCCCCCGCCCCCAGCAGCATCACCTTGACGGCGGAGGGCGAGAGCGGGGTTCCGAGGCGCATGGCGATCAAGCCAGCTTCGACTTGGCGGCGCGCACGACCGCGTCCGGCGTCAGGCCGAAGTGCTCGTAGAGCACCTTGTCCGGAGCGCTGGCGCCGAAGCCCGACATGCCGACGAAGGCGCCCTTCGTGCCGATGAACCGGTCCCAGCCCATCCGCACGCCGGCCTCGACGGCGACGCGTACCTCGGTCTCGCCGATCACCGCGTCCTGATAGTCGGCCGGCTGCGCCTCGAAGAGCTCGAAACAGGGCACGGAGACCACGCGGACGCCGATCCCCTCGGCCTCCAGCAGGCCGCGGGCGGCCATGGCGATGGAGACTTCCGAGCCGGAGGCGAAGATCGTCACCTGCGCGGGATGGCCGGCGGCGGCCAGCTGGTAGGCGCCGCGCGAGGAAAGGTTCTCGCCGACCGGATCGATGCGCACCGGAGCGACCTTCTGACGGGACAGCGCCATCACCGAGGGCGTGGTCTTGGCGGCAAGCGCGAGCTTCCAGCACTCGGCGGTCTCCACCGCGTCGGCCGGGCGGAAGAGGTTGAGGTTGGGCATCGCCCGCAGGCTCGCCAGGTGCTCGACCGGCTGGTGGGTCGGCCCGTCCTCGCCCAGACCGATGGAATCGTGAGTGCCGACGAAGATCGTGCGCACGCCCATCAGCGCCGCCAGCCGCAGCGCCGGGCGGGCGTAGTCGGAGAAGACCAGGAAGGTCCCGCCGTAGGGGATCACCCCGCCGTGCAGGGCCATGCCGTTCATGGCCGCGGTCATGCCGAATTCGCGGACGCCATAGTTCACATAGCGGCCGGCGTAGTCGGGGGCGTCGAGGATGGCGGTGTTCTTGACGTAGGTGTTGTTCGAGCCGGTCAGGTCCGCCGAGCCGCCGATCAGGTCGGGGATCTCGCCGAACACCTTCTCCAGCGCCGTGCCGGAGTGCTGCCGCGTGGCCGCCGAGGGCCGCGAGGTCTCGGCCTCGGTGATGTAGGCGTCGAGGCGCTCGAAGGCGTGCTTCGGCAGATCGCCGGCCATGGCGCGCTGGAACTCAGCCGAGTGCGGCGAGGCCGCCAGGCGCGCTTCCCAGGCCTTGCGCTCCTTGGCGCCCCTACGGCCCGCGGCGCGCCAGGGCCGCAGGACCTCGTCGGGAACCACGAAGGCTTCGGCCGGCCAGCCGAGGTTGACGCGGGTGGCGGCGACCTCGTCCTTGCCCAGCGCCTTGCCGTGCACGTCATGGGTGCCCTCGAAGTTCGGCGAGCCCTTGCCGATCTTGGTCTTGCAGGCGATCAGCGACGGCCTGTCCTGCTTGACGGCCCAGGCCAGCGCGCGGCGGATCTGGCCGACGTCATGGCCGTCGATGGTCTTCACCGCCCAACCGGCGGCCTTGAAGCGGGCCGGCTGGTCGGTGACGTCGGAGAGCGCGACCGCGCCGTCGATGGTGATGTTGTTGTCGTCCCACAGCACCGTCAGGCGGTTCAGCTTCAGCCGCCCGGCCAGGCCGATCGCCTCCTGGCTCACGCCCTCCATCAAACAGCCGTCCCCGGCCACCACCCAGGTGCGGTGGTCGACGAGGTCGGCGCTGAAGCGGGCCGCCAGGTGGCGCTCGGCGATCGCCATGCCGACGGCGGTCGCCAGGCCCTGGCCGAGCGGGCCGGTGGTGGTCTCGACGCCGGGGGTGTGGCCGTATTCCGGGTGGCCGGGCGTTGCGGAATTGAGCTGCCGGAACGCCTTGATCTGGTCCATCGTCATGGCCTTGAAGCCCGACAGGTGGAGCAGGGAGTAGAGCAGCATCGAGCCGTGGCCGGCCGACAGCACGAAGCGGTCGCGGTCGGCCCAGTCCGGCCGGCTGGCGTCGTACTTGAGGAACTTGGTCCAGAGCACGGCGGCGACGTCGGCCATGCCCATCGGCATGCCGGGGTGACCGGAGTTGGCCTTCTCGACGGCGTCCATCGAGAGCACGCGGATCGCGTTGGCCATGGTCTGGAGATCGGCGGGCATTGCAGTCCAGGTTTCGTGCGGAAGAAAAAAGCTGGCGCGCCCTCGCACGCGAGCGGTCCACGGTCAAGGAAGCGCCCCAAGCCCGCGCTATCTGGAGGAACGGGCCGACGCCCTATAGACTATGGTCAGACCGCAGCCGACGGAGGGCGCATGATCCGGGAGACCGCGGGCGAAAGCGCGCTGGAACTTGCCGCCAAGCGGCTGGAGCGGGCGCTATCCGCCCTGGAGCAGCGGCTTTCGGGCCGCCCCGCCTCTGGTCTTCAGGGCGGCGACCTCTTCGACCACGGGCCGGAGCCCGCGGGGCTGGCCGCCGAGCTGGTGCGGGTCCGCACTCGCGAGCGCGAGCTGGAGGCCGCCGGCGCCGAGGCGTCTGCGGCGCTGGGTCGCGCCATCCAGGAAATCCGCGCCGCGCTCGGCGCTTCGGCGGCGGGAGGCTGAGCATGGCCCAGGTGACCCTGAACGTGAACGGACGGCCCTATGTGGTCGGCTGCGAGGACGGCCAGGAGGCTCATCTCGCCGAGCTCGCCCGGCTGTTCGACCGCCACGTGCGCCAGGTCGGCCAGGAGATGGGCCAGCTCGGCGAGACGCGGCTCTTTCTGATGGGCGCCCTGCTGCTGGCCGACGAGCTCGCCGAGACCAAGGCGCGGATGGCCGCCGTCCAGGGCGACCTCGGCCGCCTGCAGTCCGTCGAAGCCCGCGCCGCCGCCGCCCTCGACGCCGCCGCCAAGCGGATCGAGAAGCTGGCGAGCGAGGCGGCGTAGCCGCACACGACTGTCATTCCAAAAAGCGCGCAGCGCTTGTCCGGGACCCATACACGCTGCGCCCATACACGCTGCGCTTGAGAAGCCGCGCCTCAGCCCCTACGTTACGGCTCCGGCGGGTCAGCTGCGGCTCGCGTCGAAGGCGAACATATCCCAGCGACCTTAATTCTCTCAAAGGGAGCTGTCCCTGTCCGGGATCGTGGTCTCGGGCACACGGCGCCCACCTGGTGTATCCAGGTCGAGGGGATGAACAGTCCTTCACGGCTCACGCGGCGCCGCCACCCTTGCTTCCGGAGACCCGTGGGTGACACCGCCCCTGGATAAGACGGCGCCCCTCGACAAGACAGCGCTGAGGGTGCGGCTGCGCGGGCTTCGGCGCAGGCTCGCCGCCGAGATCCCCGACGCCGCCGAACGCGCCGCCCGGCATCTGCCGCTCGGCCGGCTGCCGCCGTTCCGGACCTTCAGCCTCTACCATGCGATGGGCTCGGAGCTGGACCCGCGTCCGCTCGGCGCGCGGCTGCGCCACGCCGGC
>NZ_DATELG010000256.1:0-11217 GCF_035276905.1 Phenylobacterium sp.
GGCGCGAGGGCGCGACCCAGGCCGCGCTGGTCGCCCTGCGGCCGGACGGGGCGGTCGTGGCGATGGTCGGCGGGCGCGACTATGGCCAGAGCCAGTTCAACCGGGTGGTCCAGGCCAAGCGCCAGCCCGGCTCGGCCTTCAAGCTGTTCGTCTACCTCGCGGCGCTGCGCGACGGCGCGACGCCGGACTCCCTGGTCTCCGAGGCGCCGATCACCGTCGCCGGCTGGAGCCCGCGCAACTATGAGCGCACCGCCGGCGGCGTGCTGAGCCTGCGCGAGGCCTTCGCCGAGTCCAGCAACATCGCCGCCGTCAGGCTCGCACAGAGCATCGGCCGGACCCGGATCGCCGAGGCCGCCCAGGACCTCGGGGTCACGAGCCCGCTGGTCTACGACGCCACCCTGCCGCTCGGCACCTCCGAGATGTCGCTGCTGGAGCTCACCTCCGCCTACGCCGCCGTCGCCTCCGGCCGCATGCCCGTGCAGCCCTACGCCCTGCTGGACGGCGCCGACCGGCCGCAGGCGGCGCCCCGCGCCCTGACGGCCGACCAGCGCGCCGAATTGCTCGACCTGATGAACGCCGCGGTGCAGACCGGCACGGCGCGGGCCGCGCGGCTCGACCAGCCTGTGTTCGGCAAGACCGGCACCACCCAGGAGCACCGAGACGCGGTCTTCGTCGGCTTCACCGGCGACATCATCGTCGGCGTCTGGGTCGGCAACGACGACCACTCGCCGATGCGGGGCGTCACCGGCGGCGGCCTTCCGGCGCAGATTTGGCGCACCTTCGTCCAGAGCGGCCTGGACGCCGGCCTGGTCGAGCGCGTCCACCCTGCGCCGCCTCCGCCCCAGCCCTCGCCCCTGGCGCCGGTGGAGCAGGGGGTCGCCGGCTTCCTGCACCGGGCGTGGGAGAGCCTGTTCGGAAACTAGGTCCCTCCCCATTCAGGGCGGGAAGCGGTTAGGGTGCGCCCATGAAAGCTCTGCCGAACATCCTGACCTCGATGCGCCTGGTGCTGGCCCTGTTCATGTTTGTCGCGCTGGCCGCGGCTGCCGGCGCCGTGCCGTTCCTCGCCGACAAGCTGAGCCCGGACCAGCAGTTCAGCCTGGAGCGCTGGGCGGTGATCGCCTTCGTGACGGCGGCGGTGACCGACTTCTTCGACGGCTGGCTGGCGCGCAAGTTGAACGCTGTCAGCGTCTGGGGCGCGATCCTCGACCCGATCGGCGACAAGGTGCTGGTCTGCGGGGCGGTGCTGGGCCTGCTGGCGCTGGGACCCCAGCCGATGGTGGTGCTGCCGGCGGGTCTGATCCTGTTCCGCGAGTTCACCGTCAGCGCGCTGCGCGAGGTCGGCGCCGGAAAGGGGATCAAGCTGCCGGTGACGACGCTCGCGAAATGGAAGACGACCCTGCAGCTGACCGCGCTGGCGCTGGAGTTGTTCGTCGCCGCCTGGGCCGCCTTCCACCTGCCGGACGACCCGGCGCTGCAGGGGCCGGTGACCGGGCTCGCCCACGGCCTGTTCTGGCTGGCGGCCGTCGTGACGATCGTCACAGGCGCGCAGTATTGGGAGCAGACGCGCAGGGCGTTGCAGAACTGAGCCGCCGATGAAGGGCCGGGGGGAACATCTCAAACGTCTGATCCGCCGGCCCAAGCTGCTCCAGCGGCTGGGGCCGGGCCTGATCACCGGGGCGGCCGACGACGACCCCAGCGGCATCGCCACCTATTCCCAGGCGGGCGCGGCCTTCGGGCTGAACATGCTCTGGACGGTGGTGCTGACCTATCCTTTGATGACGGCGGTGCAGTCGATCTGCGCCCGCATCGGCCGGGTCACCGGCAAGGGCCTGGCCAGCAACCTGGCGGAGATCTTCCCGCGCCCCGTGGTGCTCGCGCTGGTGGCGCTGCTGTTCGTCGCCAACACCATCAACATCGGCGCGGACCTGGCCGCCATGGGGGCGGCGGCCCAGCTGCTCGCCGGCGCCGGCGAACGCTGCTTCGCCGTGGGCTTCGCGCTCCTGTCGCTGGGCCTGCAGGTGTTCGTGCCCTACCACCGCTACGTCCGCTTCCTGAAGTGGATGACGCTGGCGCTGTTCGCCTACGTCGGCGTGGTTTTCGCCGTGCGGATCGACTGGCTTCAGGTCGCCGTCGGAACCTTGTTTCCGAAGCTGCAGGGCAGGGACGCGCTCCTTACCGTGGTGGCGGTCCTGGGCACGACCATCAGCCCCTATCTGTTCTTCTGGGAAAGCTCGGAGGAGGTGGAGGAGGAGACCGCCAACGGCGACGGCCCGCTGCTGGCCCATCCTGAGGGCGCGCCCAAAGAGCTCTCCCGGATCTGGTGGGACAACGTCGTCGGCATGGGCGTGTCGAACGTCATCGCCTTCTTCATCATCCTCACCACCGCCGTGGCCCTGCACGCCCATGGCGTGACCGATATCCAGAGTTCCGAACAGGCGGCCGCGGCGCTGAAGCCGATCGCGGGCCCCTTCGCCTTCCTGCTGTTCAGCGCCGGCATCGTCGGCACCGGGCTCCTGGCGATTCCGGTGCTGGCCGGGTCGGCAGGCTATGCGGTGGGCGAGCTGCAGGGCTGGAAGGCGGGGCTGGAGGCCAAGCCCGGCGAGGCCGTCGGCTTCTACGGCGTCATCGCCGCCTCGGTGCTGCTGGGGCTGGCGCTCACCTGGTCGAGCCTCGATCCGATCCGGGCGCTCTTCTGGAGCGCGGTGGTCAACGGGGTGATCTCCGTCCCGATCATGGCCGCCACCATGGTCGTCGCCCGCCGGCGCTCGCTGATGGGGCCGTTCGTCGCGACGCCTGCCCAGACCATGCTGGGCTGGATCGCGACGCTGGTGATGGCGTTGGCGGTGGCGGGGATGGTGTGGACGATGTGAAGGGGGCGGGCGCCCCCTCAGCCAGCTTCTAAACCGCTGCGGCGTACGCCGCGCGCCAGAAGTCCTTGTGCAGCTGCGGCGGGTCGGCGCTGTCGAAGACGCGCTGGGTGAGCAGGATGGCGGTCAGGCCCTTCGCCGGATCGTTGAACCAGGAGGTTCCGAAGCCGCCGTTCCAGCCGTAGGCGCCGGGGGCCACGCCGTCGACATTCGGCTCGACCACCACACCCAGGCCATAGCCCCAGCCGCGGCCGGGCCCGAGGATCTCGGCGCCGTCCTTGATCTGCGCCGGCGTCAGGTGGTTGGTCTGCATCGCCTTCAGCGACGCCTGCGAGATCAGGCGGCGGCCGTCGGGGGCAAGGCCGGTGGTCAGGAAGCGGGCGAAGGTCGCGAAGTCGTCGGCCGTCGAGACCAGGCCGCTGTCGCCGGCGGGGAAGGCCGGCGGCCTGACGTAGCGGCCGTCGGGCTTGTCGAACAGCTCGAGCTTGCCGTCTTGCGGGAAGTAGCCGGTGACGGTGCGGCCGACCTTTTCCTGCGGAATCCAGAAGCCGGTGTCGGTCATCCCGAGCGGTCCCAGGATCCGCTCCTGGAAGACCGCGTCCAGCGGCTGGCCAGCGGCGCGGGCGACCAGCACGCCCAGCACGTTGGAGCCCGCGGTATAGAGCCAGCGCTCGCCCGGCTGAGCCATCAGCGGCGCCTCGTGCAGTCTTCGCATGTAGGCGTCGAAGGTCAGCGGCGAGGTGGGATCGGGCATGCCGAAGCCCGGCAGGTCGGCGACCAGCTTCTGGATCGGCAGCTCGGGATCGAACAGCACGCCCCAGCCCAGGCGGAACGTCAGCACGTCCTCGACCGTGATCGGCCGCCGGGCCGGGACCGTGTCCTCCACCGGCGCGGCCAGCGTCTTGAGCACGCGCCGGTCGGCGAGTTCGGGCAGCAGCGGCTCGACCGGCTCGTCGAGCCGGAGCTTGCCGTCCTCGACCAGCATCAGCGCCGCGACCGCGGTCACCGGCTTGGTCATCGAAGCGAGGCGGAAGATCGCGTCGCGGCGCATTGGCTCGGCTCCGTCGAGCGACATCCGCCCGGCGACGACCGTCTCGGTATCGTTTCCGCGCGACACCAAGGCGACCAAGCCGGGGGCCGAGCCCCGCGCCACATGCCCCTCGAGCAGGGTCTTCATCTGCTGCACGCCCGTCCGGCTCAATCCCATGGATCTGCTCCTTGCCTGCGCAGTCTCCCACCCGAGCGCCGCCGCCGCGCCGATCAGAGCCTGACGGCGATCGAGGCTTGCGAAGGTCTTCATGGCGGGTCCTGTCCTCCTGAGGCCCCAAGGACGTCGGCGGCGGCCAAAGACAGACACCGTGGCCGCAATTTTCGTCAATGATCGTCTGCAGCCGCCCCTGGGCCCGCCGGGGCGATGTTGTGGTCGTCCCCGCTGACAGCCGCCCCTCGCTGCGCAACAACTTGGTCGCGCCAACCGGGAAGAGGAACCCATGCAGCCCCAGGCCAAGAAGCTTCGCGACCTGTTCGCCAGCGGCGAGCACTTCATCGCCGCCGACGCCTACAGCGCCTTGACCGCGCGCATCGTCGAGCACGTCGGCTTCAAGGCCGCCTACCTCGGCGGCCACGCCTGCAGCGCCTTCCACTACGCGGTGCCGGACAACGGCGTCTTCTCCCAGGTCGAGCAGATCGAGCAGGCCGCGCGGATCGCCGCGGCCATCGACATCCCGCTGATCGCCGACGCCGACACCCTGGGCGAGACCGTCGCCGACGCCTTTCACTTCGCGCGCCGCTACGCCCGCTCCGGCGTCGCCGGCATCCACGTCGAGGACGAGGTCAATCCGAAGCACTCGAGCTATGTGAACGGCCTGGCCTCGATCCCCGACATGCAGGCCAGGCTCGAGGCCTGCCAGAAGGGCGCGGGCGATTCCGGCCTGGTGGTCGTCGCCCGCTGCGACGAGCTCTATCCCAACGCCTACCGCGGCGGCGGCAAGGGCTCGCTGGACGAGGCGATCAAGCGCGGCAAGGCCTACATCGAGGCCGGCGCCGACGCGCTGGTGTTCCCGCTGGCGACGGCGGAGGCGACCGCCGAACTCCGCAAGGCGCTCTCCAAGCCGATCGTCGTCCTCGGCGCGCCGATTCCGGGAACCGCCTGCACCCTGCACACCGGCTGGGGCTGGCTGGGCGCGGCCAAGCTGCACCTGGAGCGCGCCCGCGAGCTGTTCGAGACCGGCAAGGTCACCGCCGATCTCAACCTGGCGGAGAAGAACGCCCTGATCGAGCAGGACCTGTTCGACGAGTTGATCACCGACTGGGCGAAGAAGACCGGGCGCGAGACCCGCTAAGGGGACGATCTAAACCACCCGTGGGCGGCCGATCTGGCCTTCGGCGCACTCCAGGGCGGCCCGGTCCCAAACCGCGCCGTCGGCCGCCGCCTCGTAGGCGCTCTGCAGGAAAGCGAGGAGGGCGGCGTCCGGATCCGGCGCGGTCCGCACCGCCTCGTAGGGCAGGACGAACTCGCCGAGCCGCGGCTCCCATCGCGCGCCCGCCGGCTGGATCGGCGCCTGGGCGAAGCCCTCCGGTTGCGGGTAGGCGTAGGAATAGAAGCTCGGCCCGTCCTTTGGGTTGTCGCCCGGCCAGAAGCCGGCGCTGGAAACCTCGTGCGAATAGGCCTCGCGGGTCACCGCGTCGGGCAGGTGCGGAACGCCGCCCGGGTGCAGCGGCGCGCGGCGGCCGGAGAACCGCGTCACCGCCAGGTCCGCCGCGCCCCAGAAGAAGTGCACCGGGCTGCACTTGCCGAGGAACCGCGAGCGGAAGCGGTGGAACACGCCGTCGACCTGCACCAGGGCGCGCCAGTAGGCCGTGGCCGTCGCCGGGTCGTAGACGCGCAAGGCGTGGTCCTCGGCGAAGGGCGTGGCGTCCGGCAGCTCGTTCGGCGCGGCGACGATCCGGGTCGGAACGCCCAGCACGTCCAGCGCCTCCATCACCTCGGCGTAGAAGGCCGCGATGCTGCGCGTGGCCAGCGCTACCTTCTGCTCGCCGCCGTGGGTGCAGCGTACGACCAGCAGGTGGTCGATCAAGTCGAGCTCCAGCTCCAGGCTGGTCTTCTCGCAGGCGATCAGGGAGGTGGTGAGGCCGCGGGCCGAGACGTAGAGGGGCACATGCCAGCCGTGGTTCAACCAGGGCGTCCGCGCGAGCCGCACCTTGCCGGCGATCTGCGCCCAGAGCTGCAGGGTGTCTGCCGTCGGCCGCAACGCCGCATAGGGCAGCGCCGGCCAGGTCATGATCCTGGCCCGCTCATGGCTTGGGCCAGCCATAGGCGACTTCCTGCAAGAAGCCGCTTCCGCGGACGACCTCGCGGTGGCCGATCAGCTTGCCGCCGAGCTGTTCGTAGAGCGAGCGGGCCGGGATGTTGTCGCGCGGCATCCAGAGGGTGAAGCCGACGAGGCCGCGGTCGGTCAGGTCCTTCATCATGGTCTTCATCAGGCTGGTGCCCAGGCCCTGACGCTGGTCGGTCTTCAGCACATAGACCGAGGTCACTTCGCCGGCGTAGCCCTGGGCGGCGAAGGCCGGGTCGCGCTGGCTGCCGCAGGAGCTGAAGGCGACGACCGCGCCGGGGCGCTCGGCGATGTAGACGGTCGACAGGTGGTCGTCGGCCTCGCCCGAAAGGATGCGCCGCCAGGCCGCCTCACGCGCGTCGGCGGTCAGGGCGTCCAGCATCTGCTCGGACAGCAGCCCGACGTAGGTTTCGCGCCAGGTCGCCTCATGCACGTGCGCGAGCGCCTCGGCGTCGTCCACCGTCGCGCGCCTGATCGAATATTGCGGCTGCTTCACGCCTTGCCCTCTCGTTCGATCGTCTCCGCCAAGCCTAACACACAGGACGGGCGTGTGCGCGCGCGGCAGCAATTCTCCTGGGCGCTGTTCAGCTTCACGCCCGCCGCAGTTTCGTCACCCGCCGCGGGCTTGATGCGGCGCGAACCTCCTGACGCGATATTGTCGCGTCGCTCTGGCACGGCCTAATAGCGCGAGAGGTCCTCCCATGCGCCCGCCGCCGACTGCGTCCGACACCTTGCGATCCTCCCTGGGCGGGGCGGTGCGCGCCCATGGATAGCGACTTCGTCCGCGGCCAGACCGGCGGGAAAGAGGCGCCGGCGGACCAGCCGCGTCCCAACGGCACGCCCTTCGAGAGCGTCGTGTTGCTGCTGCAGGGCGGCGGCGCGCTGGGCGCCTATCAGGCCGGAGTCTACGAGGCCCTGCTCGCCGAGGGCGTCGAGCCGAGCTGGATCGCCGGCATCTCGATCGGGGCGGTGAACAGCGCCATCATCGCCGGCAACCCGCCCGAGCAGCGGGTCGACAGGCTTCGCGAATTCTGGGAGCTGGTCAGCAACGGCGACACCGCCTGGCCGAACGGCGGCGCCTGGCCGAACGGCGGCGGTTGGCCGAACCTCGGCTGGCCGACGAGCTGGACCGCGCCCTGGGACCAGCTTTCCGCCGACGGGCCGGTGCGCGGCTGGCTGAACCAGCTCGCCGCCGGCCGGATCATGGCCCAGGGGGCGCCGGGCTTCTTCACGCCGCGCGTGCCGCCGCCCTATCTGCGCGGCGCGGGAAGCCCCGGGGCGACCAGCTGGTACGACACCGCGCCCTTGCGCGCGACGCTGGAGCGGCTGGTCGACTTCGATCGCATCAATTCCGGCGCGTGCCGTTTCAGCGTCGGCGCGGTGAACGTGCGCAACGGCAACTTCGTCTTTTTCGACAACGCCACCGACACCATCGGCCCGCTGCACATCATGGCCAGCGGCGCCTTGCCGCCGGCCTTCGGGGCGGTGGAGATCGAGGGCGAACTCTACTGGGACGGCGGCCTGGTCTCCAACACCCCGCTCGACTGGGTGCTGTCGTCGCGCTCGGAGCTGGACACCCTGATCTTCCAGCTCGACCTCTGGAGCGCCAGCGGCGAGGCGCCGCGCGACCTCTCCGAGGTGGCCACCCGCGCCAAGGAGATCCAGTTCTCCAGCCGCACCCGCGCGGCCACCGACAGCTTCCGCCGCACCCAGCGGCTGCGCTCCTGCTACAACGCCCTGCACGCCAAGCTTCCGCCGGAGCTGGCGGCCTCGCCCGAGGCGCAGCTCCTGGCGCGCGCCTCCGACCCGGCGGTCTACAACATCGTCCAGCTGATCTACCGCTCGCCCAGCTATGAGGGCCAGTCGAAGGACTACGAGTTCTCGCGCCGGACGATGGAGGAGCACTGGGAGGCGGGGCTGCGCGACGCG
This sequence comes from Phenylobacterium sp., assembly GCF_035276905.1. Lineage (GTDB taxonomy): Bacteria > Pseudomonadota > Alphaproteobacteria > Caulobacterales > Caulobacteraceae > Phenylobacterium. The sequence continues at coordinate 8,132 of NZ_DATELG010000256.1, forward strand.
CACATCACGCTCGACCATCCGGAGGTGCTACAGCTGCCCGAAGGGCCCAACACCGTCCACGTCTACGATTTCATCAGCCCCACCAGCCGCAACAGCCCGGTGCGAACGGAGAAGGATCCGGCATGAGCCTCAAAGACAAGGTCGCCATCGTCACGGGCGCCGCCAGCGGCATCGGCAAGGAGATCGCCCGCCAGTTCCTCGCCGAGGGCGCCAAGGTCGCCATCGCCGACATCAACATCGGGGCCGCCCAGGCGACGGCGGCCGAGTTCGATCCCAGCGGGGCTTCGACGTTCGGCGTCGCCATGGACGTCACCGACGAGGCCCAGGTCGAGGCCGGCGTCGATGCCGTGGCCGGAAAGTTCGGCGGCGTCGACGTGCTGGTCTCCAACGCCGGCATCCAGATCGTCGCCCCGGTCGAGGAGTTCAAGTTCGCCGATTGGAAGAAGATGCTCGCCATCCACCTGGACGGCGCCTTCCTGACCACCCGGGCCTGCCTGCGCCACATGCACCGGCAGGGCCGCGGCGGCACGATCATCTACATGGGCTCGGTGCACTCCAAGGAGGCCTCGGTCCTGAAGGCCCCCTACGTCACCGCCAAGCACGGCCTGGAGGGCCTGGCCAAGGTGGTGGCCAAGGAGGGCGCCGCGTTCGGCGTGCGGACCAACGTCATCTGCCCGGGCTTCGTGCGCACGCCGCTGGTCGAGAAGCAGATCCCCGAACAGGCCAGGGAACTGGGGATCAGCGAGGACGACGTGATCAGGAAGGTGATGCTGAAGGAGACCGTCGACGGCGAGTTCACCACCGTCGACGACGTCGCCCGCACCGCCGTCTTCCTGGCCGGCTTCCCGACCAATGCGCTGACCGGCCAGTCGGTGGTGGTCAGCCACGGCTGGTTCATGCAGTAGGGACTTCGCCCCCCTCGTCTCTAGTCAGCCCGGAAGCCGCCTAGCGGCTGTCCGGGATCCATACGCGCCGATCTCTCAAGCACCTGCGCGGCTTGCGGCGCTGACGCATATGGATCCCGGTCTTCGCTTCGCGAGACCGGGATGACGGTGAAAATAGGCGTCAGCTTCAGCTCATCGGCCCAGGCGGCGGCGGGGGATCGCCCGGAAGGGGGATGAACTCCTTGTCGTCGGCGTCGGGCAGCTTCATGCGGCCGGCCCGCCAGTCGGCCTTGGCCTGCTCCAGCCGCTCCTTGGACGAGGCCACGAAGTTCCACTCGATGAACCGCGGGCCGATCGGCTCGCCGCCCAGCGCCATCACCACCGCCTGGGTGACGGCCCGCACGGTCACGGTCCCGCCGGCCGCGAACACCGCCATCTGGCCGTCGTGCAGCTCGCGGCCCTCGATCTCGACCACGCCGCGGGCGACGTAGGCGGCGCGCTCGGCAGAGTCCGCCGGCAGCTCGGCGACCGCGCCCGGCTGCAGCGCCCAGTGGACGTAGAACAGCGGCGAGAACGTCCTGACCGGCGAGCGCCGGCCGAACAGCTCGCCGGCGATCAGCCGCGCGCTGACGCCCGGCGTCTCGAAGGCCGGCAGCTCGCTCGCCCCGTGGTGGTCGAAGGACGGATCGGTCTCCTCGTCCTCAAGCGGCAGGGCGATCCAGCTCTGGATCCCGTCCATCCGCCCGCCGTGGGCGCGCAGGTCCTCGAAGCGCTCGGAGTGGGTGATGCCGCGCCCGGCGGTCATCCAGTTCACCTCGCCCGGCCGGATCGGCTGGGTGACGCCGGTCGAGTCCCGGTGGGTCATCGCCCCCTCGAACAGGTACGAAAGGGTGGAGAGCCCGATGTGCGGATGCGGCCGCACGTCCACCGACTTCGGAAAGCCCGCGGCGAACTCGGCCGGGCCCATGTGGTCGAGGAAGATGAACGGCCCGACCATCCGCCGCTGGGCGAAGGGAAGCACCCGCCCGACCTCGAACCCGCCGAGGTCCTTGCGCCGCTGGTCGATGACGAGGTCGATCATCTCTTTGGCGGCGTAGACGCAGGCTTTGACGGTGGCGCAGCAGAACCGCCCTTAGGGGGGATCTTCGGGCCGGACGCCGTTGGCGAATAGCCGTCGCGGATGGAGCGCGGCGGGACTGGTTTATTCATGTTCGTCCTCAGCTAGGCCGGACCGTCATGGAAGATCTCAATCCAATCATAATCCGAGGGTCGGAAGAGCGCACCCTTGGACGCTGCGATTGGTTCGACAAACGCGCCATTGCCGTCCAAGCGCCACAGCTCCTCTAGATAGATATGCCCGGATTCAGGTTCCACGGTCGCATACGATTCTTCGCCGAAATAGCCGCCAACCAAAGTCGCGCTCTTCAGATGGACGATGATCCAGCACGGCTCGTTTCGGCTGAAGAAATTGTCCCAGGCAAATCGATGCGGTCCCAGAAGCCAACGTCGCTTGGCGCCAAATCGCTGGCATGCTCGGAAGACGCTAGGCCAGATCACCGGGCCGACGACACAGGTCAAAATGCCAAGGGCCCAGATCAACGGATAGTTGGGAGGTAGCCTCGCCAGTTCATCACTGGCCCACAAGATCGCCCACCCGAAGGCAGCCGCGTTGAGCAGCGAGTACGCAAGCGCGTCGACAATGAATTCTGCCGCTTTGGTCGTCGTGCTTGGTTGGATGAGTCTGTCGACCTTCAAGGAGACGAAGCCCGGCAAAAACAGCGCGACGACGGCCGCAAATTGCGGAAGGGTTAGCGCGACAAGCTTAGCGACATCGTCCACGGTCCCTAGCCCTGCGCGCTCACATAGGTGCTGATCAGCCCCAGCGGGGCGGCCGTGGTGTGCTTCACCGAGCGGATGACGATGCGGCTTTCGATGTTGGAGATCAGGCCCAGAGACAGCAGCCGGTCGCGCAGGAAGGTGTCGAAGGCGTGCATGTCGCGGGTGACGACCCGCAGCTCGTAGTCCGCCGCCCCGGTGACCGTCGCGCACTGCACGACCTCCGGCATCTTGGCGATCGCCTGCTCGAAGGCGTCGAGGTTCTCCTTGGTCGGCAGGCTGAGCTTGACGGTGCAGTAGACCTCGAAGGTCAGGCCCAGCCGCTCGCGGTCGAGGATGGTGACCCGCCGCTGGATGATGCCGGCG
>NZ_DATELG010000257.1:0-2518 GCF_035276905.1 Phenylobacterium sp.
AGCCGCCGGGGCCGCGACGAGCGGTCTTCCAGGCCGGCCGGACCTTCGGCCACGAAGCGGGCCACCCACTTGTTCACCGTCTTGATCTCGACGCCGAAGGCCGTGGCCACGGCCTTCGGCGGCTGCGCCTCGCTCAGCACATCTCGGCTCGACTGACAGGCGTCGTGCGGGCATTCCTATGCAGGTTCATCCGGTCCCCCGAGACTCAGCTGAAGTGTCGCAACAACAGCCTTCCCGGTCCGGACCGGATGGACAACCTACTGAGAGCTCACACCTAGAGCGTTCGGCGGTTCGAATAAACCGCCGAACGCTCATAAGTTCTTGAAGTTAGACCATTTGCTGCGCCGAACCGGCGTCCACTTCGGCGGCGAATGGTCTAGGCTCCTCCCTTTGATCCGCCCTTGATCTCGATGCGGCGGGTCTTGTCGCGGGCCTTGGCGTTCTTCGGCAGCATCACCTTCAGCAGGCCGTTCTCGAAGCGCGCCTCGATGTTGTCGGCGTCGACCTCGGCGGCCAGCGGGATGGTGCGTTCGAAGCGGCCGAAGCTGCGCTCGCTATAGCGGCGCCCGCCGTCCTCCTCTTTCTTCTCGGAACGCTTCTCGCCCCGCAGCGTGAGGGCGTTGTCCCTCAGGTCGAGCTCGACGTCCTTCGGATCGATCCCGGGCAGCTCGGCGCTGATAGTGTAGGCCTGGTCGGTCTCGTGCACGTCGATGCTCGGCATGACCATCGACTGGGCCGTCGCCCCGCCGCCGAAGCTGCGCGGCTCGGCGGGAGCGAAGAAGTCGTCGAACAACCGGTCCATCTCGCGGCGGAAGTTCATGAACGGGTCGCGACCAAAGGGAGTGGGCGCGGCGGCGCGCCACGGGGTGAGGTCTCGGTTCGCCATGTGTTTTCTCCCTGTTGCAGAGCCCCCGACATGCTTCAAGAACGGCGCTGCGGCGCCAGGCGGAACCGCGCTCGCCGATTTTTGATCGGCCGCATTTCCCGCCCGGCATGGAACCTGGACAGAAGCTGCACACCTTTCCCCGCGGAGGAGATCATGGCCGAGCCCCTGCACGTCGTCTGCCCGCACTGCGACAGCACCAACCGCCTGCCCGCCGAGCGGCTGGGACGCGCCGCCAAATGCGGCCGCTGCCACCGCGCCCTGTTCGACGGCGCGCCCGCGGCGCTGGACCAGGCCCGCTTCGCCAAGCACCTGGCCGGCAGCGACCTGCCGCTGATCGTCGACTTCTGGGCCTCCTGGTGCGGACCGTGCCGCGCCATGGCGCCGATCTTCGCCCGCGCCGCCGCCGAGCTCGAGCCCCAGGCCCGCTTCGTCAAGGTCGACGTCGACGCCAACCCGGGGCTGTCGGCTCAGTTTCAGGTGCAGAGCATTCCGACGCTGATCGCCTTCCAGGGCGGCAAGGCCGTCGCCCGCCAGGCCGGCGTCACCGACGCCGCGACGCTGAGGGCCTGGGTGGAGAGGCTCAGCCCGCGGCCGGTCGGGGCTTGAGCGGATAGCGGCGCTGCGCCGTTGCGATCATCCTCTGCTGCGGCGGAGAATCCGGACGTTGCCGTCGCCGGACGCCCGGTGGAAACTCAGCCGCGCACACTCCAGGAGCATCGCGTGAGGGACGGGGTCGACGACATCGCCACGGAGCCGGCCGCCGGGCTCCGCTATCCCTTCGCCGAGGGGCCGACGCCGAGCGCGGCGATCGAAGTCGCGCCGGGCGTGAAATGGCTGCGCATGCCGCTGGGCGGGCCGCTCGGCTTCATCAACGTCTGGGCGATCGCCGAGGACGACGGCTGGGCCATCGTCGACACCGGCATCGGCGGCGCCGAGACCTTGCAGGCCTGGCGCGAGGCGTTCCGCAACGCCTTGGGGGGCCGTTCGGCGACGCGGGTGTTCGTCACCCACATGCACCCGGACCACATCGGCATGGCCGGCTGGCTGACCCGCGAGTACGGCTGCCGGCTGTGGATCACCCGCCTGGAGTTCCTGACCTGCCGCAGCCTCGCCGCCGACACCGGCCGCGAGGCGCCGGAAGACGGGGTGCGCTTCTACCGCGCCGCCGGCTGGGACGCTGAGGCGCTGGAAACCTACCGCGCCCGCTTCGGCTTCTTCGGCCGGGCGATCCACGTCCTGCCGGACAGCTTCCATCGCCTGCGCGACGGCGATGAGCTGACCCTGGGCGGGCGGCTGTGGCGCGTGGTGACAGGCTCCGGGCACAGTCCGGAGCACGCCTGCCTCTATTGCCCGGAGCTGAAGCTGCTGATCTCCGGCGACCAGGTGCTGCCGAAGATCTCCTCCAACGTCGCGGTCTTCCCGACCGAGCCGGACGCCGATCCGCTGCACGACTGGCTGACCTCGCTGGCGCGCATCAAGACCCTGACGCCCGACGACGTCCTGGTGCTGCCGGCGCACAACGACCCGTTCTTCGGCCTGCACGCGCGGGTGGACCGGCTGATCGGCGGCCACCAGCGCGGCCTTGCGCGGCTGCGCAAGCTGATCGCCGAGCCCAAGCGGGTGGTGGACGTC
>NZ_DATELG010000258.1:0-17632 GCF_035276905.1 Phenylobacterium sp.
AGCCCCGGGCCGATCGCCGGCTCCCGGCCCATCTCGTGGGCCTTCGGGATCGGCGGATAGGCGACCGCACCGTCGAGCAGGCCGATCGGCTCCTCCCACGGCACCCAGCCCCAGGTGATCCGCAGCCGGCGGTAGTTGGCCTTGGGGTCGTACTGCGGCTCGCTGGGGACCAGGTTGCGCGCCTCGAGCCGGCCCATGGCGGCCAGCACGTTGGCGGTCGCGACATATTCGTCGTGCACGGCGGAGGTCTGGCTGAGCTGGGCGGCGCGCAGCTCCTGTTCGGCGTTCAGCACGTCCAGCGTCGAGCGCAGGCCGACCTGCTCCTCCTCGTGCGTGCCCTCGGCGGCGATGTTGGCGGCGCGCACCTGCTGGTCGGTCGACGCGACGTTGGCGCGGGCGGCGATCAGCTGGTTCCAGCCCTGGGTGATGGTCTGCAACACCGAGCGGCGCTGCGTCTCGATGGTGATCTTGTCGGCATTGTTGCGCTCGATAGCCGCGCGGATCCGCGAGCTGGTGAGGCCGCCGGTGAACAGCGGCACGGTCACCGTGAGGGCGGCCGAGGTCTCCGTATCGTACTGGCTCCGGATCCAGGGATCGAGCTGGCCGTTGAAGCTCATCGTGCTCTGGAAGGCGACGTCGGGCATCCGCTCGGCGCGGGCGGCGGCGACGCGCGCCCGGCTCGCCTGTTCGGCGAATTGCTGGCCGCGCAACACCGGGCTGTTCTGCTCGGCGATGGTGAAGGCGTCGTCGACATTGCCGGGCATCAGGTAGGCCAGCGACGGGACCGGCTCAAGTTCGCCCGGGTTGTGGCCCACCAGGGCGGCGTAGCTGGCCCGGCTGATGGCCAGCTGCGCCTGCGAGCTCTGCAGCGAGGCCTGCGCGCCGGCCAGGCGGGTCTGGGACAGGGCCACGTCCGTGCGGGTGACCTCGCCCACGTCGAACCGCGCGCGCGATTCGTCGAGCTGGGCCCCCAGGACCTTGACGTTCGCCTCGTGGATGACGACCGCCTGCTGGTCGCGCAGCACGTCGGCGTAGGCCTGGATCACCGCCTGCATGAGCTGGGCCTCGAGCCGGCGTAGGTTCTCCCGCCCCTGCAGCACGTCGGCGTTAGCCGCCGTCACCGACGCCGCGGTGCGGCCGCCGGTCCAGATCGGCTGGTTGAAGGACAGGATGGCCTGACCGGTGTTCCCGCGCTCGATCGTCTGGAACCGTTGAAAGTGGCTTAGCGCAGCGGCCGGGGTGCGGATCTCCTGGTAGGTGCCGGTCGCCTGCAGGGTCAGCGTCGGCCGCCAGCCGGTCCGGGCCTGGACGTACTCCTCGTCGGTCGCCCGCTGGGTGGCGCGCTGGGCCTCGATGTTCGGATTGGTCCGGTAAGCCTCGGCGACGGCGTCGGCCAAGGTCTCGGCGCCCGCCGGAGCGGCCGCCGCCACAGCGGCAAGGAGACAAAGGCTCGTGGTTAACAAACGCATGCGCAGCCTATGAGGCATTAGCGATCCCGATACTACTAACGCGGACCTTAACCTTCACATAAAGCTTGAGGGATGCGTTTAGGTCACCCCTAAAATGCAAATCCCGGACGGGTTTCGAAGCCGGCCAGAACCGGCGGAAAGGCGTCGAACAGGTCGCGCCGGCCGATTCCGTCGTCGGAGCGGACATAGAGCACCGCCTGGCCGACGATTCCGTCGCGCTCGACGACGCCCAGCCGGCCGCCCATCGCCAGCCCCTTCAGCCAGGCGTCCGGCGCACGGCCGACGGCGCCTTCAACGACGACGAGGTCGTAGGCGTCCGGGGCCACCGAGGTCAGGTCCGCGCCGTCCAGCCGCTCCACCGCCACGCCCATCGTCTCGATCACCGCCGCGGCGTAGGGCGCGTTGATCGCCAGGCAGCGCTCGCCCGGCATCGGCCGCAGCGCCTGGATCAGCTTGGAGACGTCGCGCGGCTTGAGCAGCCAGCGGCCCGGCGCGTGCTCGGCCTCCAGGTCCGCGTAGGCGAGATAGGCCTTGCCCTCGGGCATGAAGTTCTCGCGCGGGATCGTCCGCATGGCGTCCTGGATTCGCACGTCGGTGACGTCATTGGTGCGCACCTGGCTTTCCACCATGTTCAGGCGGGCGGCGGCGAAGTCGGCCATCGTGTCCTCGGGAAGTTCCTCTGGCCGGCTTATAGGTCTGCGCCGTGGCCTTAGGCAATCAGCCGGTTCGCGAAGAGGCGATTGCCGAGGCCCCTCGCTTCTGTTAGCGATCCGCCCCTCCGGCGGCCTGATGGCGGAGTGGTGACGCAGCGGACTGCAAATCCGTGCACCCGGGTTCGATTCCCGGTCAGGCCTCCAACCTTCCCATGACACGATCGCATACTCAGTTTGGGGGCGTCGCCGCACCCCTACGGCTGAGCTTAGTGAATTCGTAACAGCGTTCGACCACCCTTGTTTCGGCCGCGACACACCTCCGTCCATTCGCGGCTCAGGAGTGTGACTTCGGCCCCGCGCACAACCCTCTCGCGGGGCCGTCTTTGTTCGCTGCGGCCGCTCGTCAGGCCCGGTGGCCGGCGCTGTAGGCCAGGATGGCGGCGGTCAGCACCGGCATGGCGACCAGGATGCCGACGTTCGCCAGCACGCAGAGCCCTGCCAGCACCGGGCGGCGGTTGCGGAACGCCGCGACCGCGGCCTCGCTCATCACGCCGGTGATCGGGCCGAAGACGACCCACGGAGCCAGGCGCAAGGCGCAGAGCGAGACGCTGCGGACGGAAAGCTCCGACCGGCGGGCGGCGATCGATTTCAGCTTCTGCAGCATGCGCCCTCCTTAAGCCCGCTTCGGGACGTCGCCGACGCGGTCAGAGGCCGGCTCGCACGAACCATGCCACAGGGTTTACGAGGCGTTAACAGCCAAGCTTGGTTAACGAACGATAAAACTCAGTCGAGGCGAACAGACATGCTGAACGCCTGGCGCTCGCCCGGCCCCAGCACCGCCAGGTCGGACATCTCGGCCAACGGACCCGACGCCTGCGCCTCGGCCGGCAGGCTGCCCCACGGCTCGATGCAGACGTAGGGTGCGCCGGGTTTGGTCCAGACGCCCAGGTGCGCCAGGCCCGCCCAGGCGATCGACAGCCAGCGTCCGCCGTCGGCGCCGAATCGCAGGGCGCGGCTGGCCGGAGCCTCAAAGATCATCGCATCCTCGACGAAGAGCTGGTCGCGCAGCGCCAGCCGGCGGCCGTCGACGGGGTTCGCCCGCGGTGCGGCGTCCAGCAGACCCTCGGCGGTCAGCCGGCGAAGCGGTCCCGACTCGGCCTCGGCGAACGCGATCGCATGAGCCTCGCGCGCGGCGCCGCCCGGCAGCGGCCAGCGGAACGCCGGGTGGAAGCCGAACGCCATCGGCATCGGCTCCCGCCCCCGGTTCTGCACCTCGGCGGTCATGGTCAGCTGCGGCCCGGCGAGGGCGAACTCGGCCTCCAGCACGAAGTCGAACGGGTAGGCCTTGCGGGTCTCGGCATCGGCCGCGAGACGGAAGCGAGCGCGGTCGGACGCCTGGCTCACCAGCTCGAAGGCCCGTCTGCGGGCGAAGCCGTGCTTGGCCAGATCGAACGTCCGGCCGTCATGGACGAAGCGGTCCTCGGGCAGCCGGCAGATGATCGGAAAGAGCAGCGGGGCGCGGCCGCTCCACCAGGCCGGATCGCCCTCCCATAGGAGGTCGCGCCCGTCTGCGTCGCGCAACGCCCAGAGCTCCGCGCCGAAGGGATCGATCTGCGCCGTCAGCTCCGGCGAGGCGATGGTGACGATCTCGGCGCTCATGGCCGACCACCGATCACGCGTCGGGGTGGATGGGCAAGGCTGAACGCCCTGCCGGCGTCAGCCTCCGCGCTCGCGCAGGATCTGCAGCGCCAGCCGCGGGCGGATCAGGAAAAGGCCGATCCACAGCCCATAGGCGGCGGCGCGGCGCAGGCGGCTGGCGGCGCGACGGCGCGGGCGGATCTCGGTCTCGAAGAGCTCGGCGTAGTCGGCGCAGATGGTCATGGGGATCTCCTCGTTCACTACGAGAACGCCTAGGCCGCCCCTACGTCAGATCCGGACGCATGACAGCGGCGCGCGGTCTCGATCTCCACGAGCAGGGTCCGCCGCAGGATCTCCGGGGCCACGACCCTCACCTTGTCGCCCCAGGTGAACAGATGCCAGGCGAGCTCGCGCATGCCGCTGGCGCGGAAGCGCACCATCACCGCGCCGTCGTCCTTCGGCTCGACCCGCTGGTTGGAGTGGAAGCGCCAGCGCAGGGCGTCCTCCGCCCCCTCCGGCGTGATCTCCAGCACCACGTCCTGGACCGCATCGTGATAGATGCCGAAGCTCTCGTCGGCGTAGTCCTGCAGCGAAAAGCCGTCGGGCCGCACCGCGGCGGCCTCCAGCACCCCGACGTCGTGGATCCGGTCGAGCCGCCAGTTGCGGGGGCCGCCGTCGGCGTCCTCCTGGGCCACCAGGTAGTTGGCGCGCCCGAACAGCAGGCCGAAGGGCGTGACCTCGCGCACCCGCCCCGGCGTGGAGCCGCCCTCGTAGCGGAAGCGCAAGCGCGACATCGACTTCAGCGCCTCGCGGATCGTCGCCAGCACCTCTTCATCCTCAAAAGGCCGGGGACCGGCGTTGACGGCGATGGTCTCGGCCTGCAGCAGCGCCTCGAGGTCCGGCGCGAGCCGGCGGCGCGCCGCGGCCCGGGTCGCCGACAGCACCTTCTGCTCCAGGCTGCGCAGCGCGCCGGCGCGGGCATGGGCCCCCTGCGCCGCCAGCATCTCCGCCGCGGCGTTCACCGCCGCCAGCTCCTCGGCGGTCGGCGCCTGGAAAAGGCCGTCGAGGCCGGCCGGGATGCGGAACCGGCGGGTCGGCGGATCGTCGACCTCCTCCAGCTGCGGGAACACCTCGCGCACGGCGTCGCGCATCCGCTCGGCGGTGCGCCGGCCGACGCCCAGCCGCTCGGCCATCTCGTCCAGGGTGAGCCCCTCGGCGGTGCTCGCCAACAGCCGGGCGAGTTCCAGCAGGCGGCCGGCCTTCTCGTGTCGCATCAGCAGTACGTCCGTTTCTGTCGCACCCAGGGATCAGAACCGAAACCGACCCGATCTGCAACGGAGATCCCCGATGCGCCGCCGCTTCTCTTCCAACCGCGCCTTCGCCCCCTCGCGCCTCGCCCGCCCAGGCCCCGCCCCGCTGCCGGGCGCGATCGTCGACGCGGTCCTGCGCTACCACGACGAGGTGCAGGACCAGGGCTGCGGCCGCTCGCTGCTGCGCCTCAGCTCGCGCCGGCTGCACGACGCCGAGGTCGAGGCGGCGCTGGGCGAGCACGCCGGCCGGGCCGCGGGCGTCTCGATTCTATGGAACGAGCACGAGGGCGAGATCATTCGGGTGCTCGAATCCAGCGCCCCGCGTCTCGCCGCCTGACCGGTTCAGGAACCTTGACCAGGGCGCAGGGGTTCAGGCTGCGGACGTAGCGGCTTAGCGGGGTGAGCGGCGATGGGCGACGTGGTGCGGATCGACGTCGGGGTCTGCACCTACCAGCGCGAGTCCGTGGCCGAGACCCTGGCCTCGCTGGGCGCGCAGCAGCTGCCGCCGGATGTGCGCCTGCACGTGATCGTCGCCGACAACGAGCCCACCCCCGCCGCCGAGGCCCGCGTGCGCACCGCCGCGGCGATCCACCGGCTGGACCTGGCGTACGTCCACGCCCCGGCCCGCAACATCTCACTGGCGCGCAATGCGGTGCTGGACGCGGTCAGGGGCGATTACCTGGCGCTGATCGACGACGACCAGGTCGCCGCGCCGGACTGGATCGCCAGCCTGCTGGCCGCCGCCCGCGCCCAGGACTGCGCCGCCGTGCTCGGTCCGGTGACCGCGGTCTACCCGCCGCAAACGCCGAGGTGGATCGCCTCGGGCGACTTCCACTCCTTCCGCCCCGTGAGGGTCGGCGGCCGGATTCTGAAGGGCTACAGCTGCAACGTGCTGATCCGCATGGACATCGTGCGCCGCGCGGGCCTGCGCTTCGACCTGTCGCTCGGCCGGATGGGCGGCGAGGACGACGATTTCTTCTACCGCCTGACGGACGCCGGCGGGGTTATCGGCGAGGCTCCGGCGGCGCGAGTGTTCGAGCCGGTGCCGGCCTCGCGCGCCAAGCTCGGCTGGCTGCTCCGCCGGGCGTTCCGCAGCGGCCAGAGCCACGGCCGCCGCCAGCTGCGCCGCGCCCTGCCGGGCCGGCTGATCCAGCTCGTGCTCGCCAGCATCAAGAGCGCCGCCTGCTTCGTCGGGGCGGCCGTCATGGCGCTGTTCCCCGTCAGCGGCCGCCGCTGGCTGGTCCGCGGCGCCCTGCACGCCGGCGCGGTCGCCCGGCTGGCGGGGATCAAGGAGCTGGAACTTTATTAGAGGCGCCTACGCCGCAGCCTCCCGCGCAGCGTAGAGCTCATCGAAGACCGGCGGCAGGGCCTCGGGCAGGCCCAGCAGCGGGCCGGAGGAGAGCAGCAGCACCACCTCGTCGCCGCGCAGGCCGCTGAGGCGGCCGATCGCCTCGTCGGCGGAGCGCACGCCTGCGACCGGGATCCCGGTGGCCGCCACGCGGTCCAGGATCTCCTCGAAGGTCGACTGGTTGTGGCTGCCGGCGCCATGGCTGGGCGGCGGGGCGATCAGCACCCGTGCGGCGCCGGCGAACACCGTGTCGTACCAGGAAAGGGCGTCGCGGCTGCGCCAGGAGAAGGTGTGCGGCTCGAAGACCACGACCAGCGGCCGGGCGGGATAGTGCAGCAGCATGGCCTCGATGGCCGAGCGCGCCTTCTCGTAGGACGAGCCGAAGCCCTCGATCACCGGCGCCCGGCTGGTCGTCGTCAGCCGGTCGAGCCGCCGGCGGATGCCGCCGAAGCTGGCGACGGCCTGGGCCAGCGCCTGCTCGCCGACGAGGCCGCGCTCCAGCAGGTAAGCCGCCACGCCGATGATGTTCTCGATGTTGTGCTCGCCGAGCAGGCTGGTGGCGAGCGCCAGCTTGCCGCCGTCGGGCGCGACCAGGGTGAAGCGGGAGGTCTCGCCGTAGACCACCTTCTCGGCCCGCCAGCCGTCCGCGGCCAGGGTGTCGTACCAGACGACGCGCGCCTTGGTCTCCGCCGCGATCGCGCGGATCGCCGGATGGTCGCGCGCCACCAGCAGCCCGTCGCGCGGGATCAGCCGCAGCAGCTCGCGGAACGGCGCCTCATAGTCCTCGAAGGTCGGGAAGACGTTGACGTGGTCGTGCACCAGCGAGGTCAGGAGCACGTCGCGCGGATGGTAGAGCACGAACTTCGAGCGGCGGTCCGCCGGCCCCACGATGTACTCGTCGCCCTCCAGCACCACCTGCGGCGCCGAGCCCCAGTGGCCGGTCGCCGGCAGCGACGGCGAGATCGCGCCGATCATCCAGCCGGCGTCGACCCCAGCCTCGCGCAGGATGTGCGCCATCAGCGCGGTGCAGGTGGACTTGCCGAAGGAGCCGGCCACGACGGTGTTGCGGCGGGTTTCCGTGGCTTCGCCGACCAGCTCCGGAAAGGTGGTGATGCGCACGCCCCGGCGGCGCGCCTCGGCGACCTCGGGGTTGTCCTCGCCGCCCAGCTTGGCGCTGGCGCCCAGCACCAAGAGGTCGAGGCCGTCCGGCAGGTTGGCGGCGTCGAACCGGCGGCTGAACGGAAAGCCCAGGCCCTCGACATAGGTCGACATCGGCGGGAAGACGTCCTCGTCCGAGCCGGAGACCTCATGTCCGGCGTCGCGCATCATCAGGGCCGCCGCGCTCATGCCGGCGCCGGCGATCCCGGTGAAATGGATGCGCATGCGAGGCCCCTCCCTGGTCTGATGAAGCTGACTACCCCAACAGCCGCGCCGCGCCAGCGCGACACGCCGCCGCCGTAGCGCCGAGGCTGGCCATTTCGCCGTGAGTCGCGCCGCACGCGGGAGGTGCAGCCTGGAAAATTGATCGTGCACGAACCACACGAACCACACGAACAGGTGCGGTTGAGACTGTGCCGGTGAGGTTCCAAGACCTGACGTCCACCGCGTCAGGCCCCTCGACCCGTTCGTGTGGTTCGTGTGGTTCGTGGACAATTATTGCGGGGGCGACGCCGCCTACACCTTCTCCGCCAGCAACCCCTCGACGAACGGTTCGGCCCAGGTCTGGCGGTCGCGCTTCAGGCGCTCGGCGTGGTAGATGTGGGCGAGGTCGGCATAGGCGTGGTCGTAGTCGACGTTGACGATGACGTAATCGTAGGCGCGCCACTGGGCGATCTCGCCATAGGCCCGTTCCAGCCGGCCTTCGATCACCTTCTGGCTGTCCTGGGCGCGGGCGTGCAGGCGCCGGGAAAGCTCGTGCATCGACGGCGGCAGGATGAACACCCGCACGCAGTCCTCCGGCAGCTTGCCCGCGACCTGCTCGGCGCCCTGCCAGTCGATGTCGAACAGCACGTCCTTGCCCGCGTCCAGGGCCTCCGTCACCGGCTGGCGCGGGGTGCCGTAGCGGTTGCCGTGGACGTTCGCCCACTCCAGGAACTGGTCGTCGCCGGCCATCTCCTCGAACTGGTCCGGCGAGACGAAGAAGTATTCGCGGCCGTGCTCCTCACCCGGCCGCGGCGGCCGCGTGGTCGCCGAGATCGACAGCATCAGGTCGGCATGGTCGGCCACGAGCCGGCGCGACAGCGAGGTCTTCCCCGCGCCCGAAGGCGAGGAGACGATCAGCAGCAGGCCCCGGCGCTTGCGCGGTTGTTCGAGGTGAACGCTCATCCTTGCGTCCTACTCCACATTCTGGACCTGCTCGCGGAACTGCTCGATCACCGCTTTGAGATCGAGGCCGACGGCGGTCAAGGCGGAGAGCGCCGACTTCGAGCAGAGGGTGTTGGCCTCGCGCATGAACTCCTGGGTCAGGAAGTCGAGCCGGCGGCCCACCGCGCCGTCGGAGCCCAGAAGCCCGCGCGCGGCCTCGATGTGGCCGCCCAGCCGGTCGAGCTCCTCTCGCACGTCGGCCTTGACCGCGAGCGCGGCCGCCTCCTGGACGATGCGGTCCTCGCTCACCGCCTCGCCGGCGAGCTCGGTCATGCGCCGCTGGAACCGCTCCTTGATCGCCGCGGGCTGGCCGGCGGCCAGGTCCTGCGCCTGGCCGACCAGCTGGGCGATGCGCTCGACCAGCCCGCCCAGGACGCCTGCTAGCGCCCCGCCCTCCTCCCGGCGCGCGGCCAGCAGGGCGTCCAGCGCCGCAGTGATCGAGGCGGCCATGGCGGCCTCGAGCGCGGCCTGGGCTTCGGGGTCCTCCAGCATGTCGGCGGCCTCGATGACGCCGCGCAGCGCCAGGAGACCGTCGAGGCGCGGCGCCGCGGCCATGCCGGTCGCCACATAGGGCGCGCCGGCGGCGAGGTAGCGCTCGAGCTGCTCGACGTTCACCTGCACCGCGGCGGCGGCCTCGGCGCGCCTGGCCTGCAGGCCGATGGTCAGCTGGCCGCGCTGGAAGCGGGCCTGGGCCCCCTCGCGCGCGGCGCGCTCCAGCCCTTCGAAGCCCGGCGGCCCACGGAACCGCACCTCGAGGTTGCGGCCATTGACCGAGCGGGCCTCCACCGCCCAGCTCCAGGCGCCCGATGCGCCCTCCGTGCGGCCGAAGCCGGTCATGCCCGAGATCGCCATCAGCCCGTTCTCCCCTGCCCGTTCAGTCGTTGACGCTCGAGCTCGCGCCAGCGGGCGACGTTCTTCTGATGCTCGGCGAAGCTGGAGGCGAAGACATGCCCGCCCTGGCCGTTGGCGACGAAAAACAGCTCGGTGGTCTTCGGCGGGTTGAGCACCGCCTCGATCGCCGCGCGCCCCGGGTTGGCGATCGGCGTCGGCGGCAGCCCGGTCATCTGGTAGGTGTTGTAGGGCGTCTTGGCCGCCAGCTCGCTGCGGGTGATGCCCCGGCCCAGCGGCCGGCCGCCCGAGATGCCATAGATGGTGGTCGGGTCGCTCTCCAGCCGCATGCCGGCGCGCAGCCGGTTGATGTAGACCGCCGCGATCCGCGGCCGCTCGGCCGGCAGCGCCGTCTCCTTTTCGACGATCGAAGCCAGGGTCACCGCCTCCATGCGCGTCGCGAACGGCAAGCCGGCCTGGCGCTGCGGCCAGAGCTTGTCGAGCAGCTTGTCCTGCGCGTCCGTCATCCGTTTGAGCACCGTTGCGCGGTTCTCGCCACGGCGCACCTCGTAGGTCTCGGGCAGCAGCGCGCCTTCCGCCGGCGGCGCCGCGACGCCGGTCAGGACGATGTCGCGCGCGACCGCATCGGCGGCCATCTCGCTGGTCCAGCCCTCGGGCACCGTGAGCAGGTGGCGCACGACGCGCCCGGCGCGGATGTCGGCGAGGATACGGGCCATGGAGGCGCCGGAGGGGAACTCGTACTCGCCGGCCTTCAGCGAGCCGCCGCCGAGCTTGGCGGCGACGACGAACAGCGGCTTGGAGCGGATCACGCCCGCCGCGGCCAGCTCGTCGGCGACGCCGGTCACGCCGGCGCCGCGCTTCAGCCAGACATCGGTCACGGGCGTCTTGGCCGCCGGGCCGGGCCCGATGTAGCTCCAGACCGCCCAGGCGCCGCCGACGAGCGCCGCGAAGAGCAGACCCAACAGGGCGAGGCGTGGCCCGCGGCGGCCCCGCGGCTTCTTCGCCGCGGCGCGCTTGCGGGGGCGACGCTTGGCCGTCACGCGACCTTCTTGAAGACCACGGAGGCGTTGGTGCCGCCGAAGCCGAAGGAGTTGGACATGGCCACCTCGATCTTCATCGGCTTGGCCTTGTAGGGCACGAGGTCGATCTCGGTCTCGACCGAGGGATTGTCGAGGTTGATGGTGGGCGGTGCGATCTGGTCGCGGATCGCCAGGCAGGTGAAGGCCGCTTCGATCGCCCCGGCGGCGCCCAGCAGGTGGCCGGTGGCCGACTTGGTCGAGCTCATCGTCAGCTTGGCCGCGGCGTTGCCGAGCAGCCGCTCGACCGCGCCCAGCTCGATCTCGTCGCCGAGCGGCGTCGAGGTGCCGTGGGCGTTGATGTAGTCGATGTCGCCGGCCTGGATGCCGGCGTCCCTGATCGCCGCGCGCATGGCGCGGAAGCCGCCGTCGCCGTCCTCGGCGGGCGCGGTGATGTGGTAGGCGTCGCCGGCCATGCCGTAGCCCGCCACCTCGGCGTAGATCTTCGCCCCGCGCGCCTTGGCGTGTTCGTACTCCTCCAGCACCAGGACGCCGGCGCCCTCGCCCATGACGAAGCCGTCGCGGTCCTTGTCGTACGGCCGGCTGGCCTTCTGCGGCTCGTCGTTGAAGCCGGTGGACAGCGCGCGGCAGGCGATGAAGCCGGCGATGCCGACCTTCACCACAGCGGATTCCGCCCCGCCGGCGATCATCACGTCGGCGTCGCCGTACCTGATGATCCGGGCCGCGTCGCCGATCGCGTGGGCGCCGGTGGCGCAGGCGGTGACCACCGAGTGGTTCGGTCCCTTGAAGCCGTGGCGGATCGAGACCTGGCCGCTGGCCAGGTTGATCAGGGCCGAGGGGATGAAGAAGGGCGACACCCGGCGCGGGCCCTTCTCGGCCAGCTCGATGGCGGTCTCGGCGATGGGGCCGAGGCCGCCGATGCCGGAGCCGATCATCACGCCGGTCCGCTCGCGGCCCTCGTCGTCCTGCGGCGCCCAGCCGGAATCGCGCACCGCCTCGTCGGCCGCGGCGATGGCGTAGAGGATGAAGTCGTCGACCCGCCGGCGGTCCTTGGCCGACATGGTCTGATCGGGATCGAACGAGCCCGCCACGTCGGGCCCGCCGCCGCCGCGGCCGTCGACCCGGGGCACCTCGCAGGCGACCTTGCAGGCGTAGTCGGTGGCGTCGAAGGCGGTGATGTTCCCGGCTCCGGACTTGCCGGCCAGGATCTCCTGCCAGGCATGCTCGGTCCCCTGCCCGAGGGGCGTGACCAGACCAATTCCAGTGACGACGACACGACGCATGCGCGGACCTCAAACGAAAGCCGCCGCGGCCAGGGATCGAAACCCAGCGTCGCGGCGGCCAAAAGCTTAAGCGAATCAGTGCGCTTGCTTAAGCGCCCAGGCGCTCCTGGATGAACTTCACGGCGTCGCCGACGGTCTGGATGTGCTCGGCGGCGTCGTCGGGGATTTCGATGTCGAACTCCTCCTCGAAGGCCATGACCAGCTCGACGTTGTCGAGGCTGTCGGCGCCCAGGTCGTCGATGAAGCTGGCCTTTTCGGTGACCTTCTCCGGATCGGCGTCGAGGTGCTCGATGACGATCTTACGGACGCGTTCTAGAACGTCGGACATTCGGTAGGTCCCTCAAGGCTTGGTAGTGCAGTTGCATCGGCGACGATGACGGCGAAGTCAACTGTCGCGGTGATTTCGCGGTTTCGGCCGCCGGGTAGCATGTTCCTCTGAGCGAGGCGAGCGCCAGATAGCGTTCAGATCATGGCCATCCCGCCGTTGACGTGCAGGGTCTGTCCGGTGACGTAGCCCGCCTCGGCGCTGGCGAGGTAGACGCAGGCCGCGGCGACGTCGCTCCCGGCCCCCAGCCGCCCCGACGGAATGGTCGAAAGGATCTGGGTTTTCTGCTGCTCGTTGAGCGCGTCGGTCATCGGACTCTCGATGAATCCGGGAGCCACGCAATTCACGGTGATTCCCCGGCTGGCGACCTCCTGGGCGAGCGCCTTGGAGAAGCCGATCATCCCCGCCTTGGAGGCGGCGTAGTTGGCCTGCCCCGGGTTGCCGGTGACGCCGACCACCGAGGTGATGCCGATGATCCGGCCGAAGCGGCGCTTCATCATGCCGCGCATGGCCGCGCGCGACAGGCGGAAATAGCTCTCCAGGTTGACCTCGATCACCTGGCGCCAGTCCTCGTCCTTCATCCGCAGCAGGAGCCCGTCCTTGGTGATGCCGGCGTTGGCCACCAGGATGTCGATCGGGGCGCCGGCCGCGCCCTCGGCCGCCTCGATCAGGCCGTCGACGGCCGCGGGGTCGGAGAGGTTGGCGGCGACCGCGCAGGTCCGCTCCCCGAGCTGGCCGGCGAGATCCTGCAGCACCGCCTCGCGGGTGCCCGAGAGCACCACGCGCGCGCCCTGGGCGTGCAGGGCGCGGGCGATCTCGGCGCCGATGCCGCCGGTGGCGCCGGTGACGAGGGCGGTCTTGCCGGTCAGGTCGAACATGGCGGCTCCTTGTAGAGTCTTGTTCAGAGGGTTCGGGCGAAGGCTTCGAGGTCGGCCGGCGCGTTCAGCGGCAGCGCCTCGGCGTCGGGGGCGAGCCGCTTGACCATGCCGCTCAGCACCTTGCCGGCGCCGGCCTCGGCGAAGCGGGTCACGCCGCCCTCCCCCGCCATCCACTGCACGCTCTCGCGCCAGCGGACGCGGCCGGTCACCTGCTCGACCAGCAGGCGGCGGATCTCTTCAGGGTCGTGCGCCGGCCGGGCGGTGACATTGGCGACCACCGGCGCGCGCGGAGCTGCGATCGAGGCGGCGGCCAGGGCCTCCGCCATCTCGTCGGCCGCCGGCTGCATCAGCGGGCAGTGGAAGGGGGCCGACACGTTCAGCGGTATCGCCCGCGCGCCCAGTTCCTTGGCCCTCTCGATCGCCCGGTCGACCGCGGCCTTGGCGCCGGAGATCACGACGTTGCCGGCGTTGTTGTCGTTGGCCACGACGCAGACGCCGAGCTCGGCGCCGGCGGCGGCGGCCTCTTCGGCCAGCGCCACGTCGGTCTTCGGCCCGATCAGCGAGGCCATGGCGCCGGCGCCCACCGGCACGGCGCGCTGCATCGCCTGGCCGCGAAGCTTCAGCAGGCGGGCGGTCTCGGCCAGGCTGATCGAACCGGCCGCGGCCAGGGCCGAATATTCACCCAGACTGTGACCTGCGACGAAGGCGGCCTTGTCGACGCCGACGCCGAACTCGCTCTCCAGCACCCGCATGACCGCCACGCTCACCGCCATCAGCGCGGGCTGGGCGTTCTCGGTCAGGGTCAGCTGGTCCTCCGGCCCCTCGCGCAGCAGGCGCGACAGGTTCTGGCCGAGCGCGTCGTCGACCTCCTGGAAGACCTCGCGGGCGACGGCGAAGGCCTCGGCCAGGTCCTGGCCCATGCCGACGGCCTGGCTGCCCTGGCCGGGGAAGAGAAAGGCAAGGCTCATGAGGCGGTCTCCGCGCCGTCGAATCCGAAGCGGCGAGGGTTAGGAAATTTGACGACCAGCCGCAAGACGCGGGAAATCAGCTGGAAACTCGTCATGATCGGAAGGATCGCCATGAAACGTCTCCTCGCTGCGGCCGCCGTCGCGGCCCTCGCCGTCGCCGCCCCCGCCTGGGCGGAGCTGCAGCCGGGGGCCAGGGCGCCCGACTTCCAGGCCCAGGCCTATCTCGCCGGCAAGCCCTTCAACTATCACCTGGCCGACGCCCTGAAGCAGGGGCCGGTGGTGGTCTACTTCTTCCCCTCGGCGCACACCGCCGGCTGCAACGTCGAGGCGCACCTGTTCTCCGAGGCCATCGACCAGTTCAAGGCGCAGAAGGCCACGGTGATCGGCGTCACCGCCGGCAAGGTGAGCGAACTGGCCGATTTTTCGAAGGAGACCGAGCACTGCGGCGGCAAGTTCCCGGTCGCCGCCGATCCGGGCGCCAAGATCGCCAGGCAGTACGACGCCCCACTGAAGATGGCGGGCATGACCATGCCGGCCGGCCTTTCGGCGCGGACCTCCTACGTCATCGCGCCAGACGGCAAGGTGCTGTTCGCCTACTCCGACCTGAAACCGAACGACCACGTGGCCAAGACGCTGGACGCGGTGAAGGCCTGGCGCGCCAAGCATCCGTAACAAGCGCCGGTACGCCCCCGAAATTCCTTGCTCCGCCAAGGTTTTTCCCGTAAACGCGCGCCTCTTCACGGAAGGCGGTCTCACGCGGAACGCGAATGGGTCGGGACCCCCCCGACCGCCGCGCTGAGAGCCATCGTTTCCGGCGGACCTTCCGCCGCCGGACGCGCCGCCCTCCAGACCGGAAGAAGGAAACTATGGCTCTCTACGAACACGTGGTCATCTCGCGGCAGGACATCTCGCCGCAACAGGCCGAAGCGCTCAACGACCAGCTGAAGGCGCTCATCGAGCAAGGCGGCGGCGCCGTCGCCAAGATCGAGTACTGGGGTCTGCGCAACCTGACCTACCGGATCAAGAAGAACCGCAAGGGTCACTACTCGCTGCTCGCCATCGACGCCCCCGCCGAGGCGGTGAAGGAGATGGAGCGCCAGCTGTCGATCAACGAAGACGTGCTGCGCTACCTGACCGTCCGCGTCGAGGAACTCGACCTCGAGCTCTCCCCCATCCTCGCCCGCCGCGATCGCGACCGCGATCGCCCGCGCGACGACAGCTTCCAGCCCTCCGAAAGGGAGGTTCGCTAAATGTCTGAAGAAGCCTCGGCCGCTCCGGCCCCCGCCGCTTCCGGCGGCGCCCGTCGCCCGTTCTTCCGTCGCCGCAAGGTGTGCCCGTTCTCCGGCGCCAACGCGCCGAAGATCGACTACAAGGACGTCAAGCTCCTGCAGCGCTACGTCTCCGAGCGCGGCAAGATCGTGCCCTCGCGCATCACCGCGGTCTCCGCCAAGAAGCAGCGCGAGCTGGCCAAGGCCATCAAGCGCGCCCGCTTCCTGGCGCTGCTCCCCTACGTCGTGAAGTAAGGGAGACAGGCATATGAAAGTCATTCTGCTCGAACGCCTCGAAGGCTGGGGCTCGCTGGGCGACGTGGTCACCGTGAAGGACGGCTACGCGCGCAACTTCCTCCTGCCGCGCAACAAGGCGCTGCGCGCCAACAACGCGAACCTGAAGGTCTTCGAAGCCCAGCGCGCCGAGATCGAGGCCCGCAACGCCAAGGCCAAGGAAGCCGCGGGCCGCGCCGGCGAGAAGCTCGACGGCACGTCCTACGTCCTGATCCGTCAGGCGGGCGAGAGCGGCCAGCTCTACGGCTCGGTCTCCGGCCGCGACGTCGCCGACGCGATCAACGCCGAGGGCGGCAAGGTCGAACGCGCGATGGTCGCCATGGACAAGCCGATCAAGGCGATCGGCATGCACGAGGTGAAGGTCCGCCTGCACCCGGAAGTGGCCGTCACCGTGACGGTCAACGTGGCCCGCAGCCAGGACGAAGCCGATCGTCAGGCGCGCGGCGAGAACGTCATCTCCAGCCAGTTCGAAGAAGAACGCCTGGCCGCCGAAGAGGCCGCCCAGGACCTGCTCGAAGGCGGAGCCGGCCAGATCGAAGGCGACTACGCGCAAGCGTAAGCCGACCTCGACGGTTCAAGATCACGGCGCGGGAGCGATCCCGCGCCGTTTTTCTTTCCTCTCCCGCGTCGCGGGAGAGGGAGACCGCGCGCCGAGCGAAGCGTAGAGCGCGGGGTGGAGAGGGCAAGCGGCCGCCTGAGCGGTTCAGCTGCGATATCTGATGCTTTCGAGGTGGCGACCGCCCTGCCCGCGGCTTGCCCTCTCCACCATCCGCTCTTCGGCGGATGGTCCCCCTCTCCCGCGTCGCGGGAGAGGAACAGATGGACCTACCGCTCCTCCCACAGCCTGCGCAGCACCCCGGGCGCCAGCCCCGGCAGGTCCTCGGAGATCAGGCCCGGGCCGTATCCCTCCCCCGCCTCGGCGTGGATCCAGGCCGCCGCACAGGCGGCTTCGAAGCTCTCCATGCCCTGGGCGATCAGGCCGCCGATGAAGCCGGCCAGCACGTCGCCGGAGCCGGCGGTGGCGAGCCAGGGCGCGCCGTTGACGTTGACCGCCGCGCGGCCGTCGGGCGCCGCGATGACGGTGTCGGGGCCCTTCAGCAGGACCACGGCGCCGGCGCGCTGGGCGGCCTTGCGCGCGGCGGTGATCCGCTCGGGCGTGGCCGCCAGCAGGTTCTTGAACAGCCGCTCGAACTCGCCCGGATGCGGGGTCAGCACATCGTCGCGGTCGAGCACCGAGAACAGCTCCTCCGGGTCGTCGCGGAAGATGGTGATGGCGTCGGCGTCGATCACCAGCGCAGCCCCCGTGCGGGCGAGCGCCAGCACGTTCAGGAGCGTCGTCTCAGTGATCCCCGCTGCAGGGCCGATCACCGCGGCGTCGACATGCTCGGCCCCTTCCTCCAGCTCCAGGTCGGTGTCGAAGCCGCGCAGCATCACCGCCTCCAGGTGGGCGGCGTTCACCGCCAGCGCCTCGCGCGGCGAGAAGATCGTCACCAGGCCCGCGCCGATCCGCAAGCCGCCGCGGGCGGCGAGCCGGGCCGCCCCGGTGCTCCAGGCGTCGCCGCTGACGACGATGAGCCGGCCGCGCTCGTGCTTGTGGGCGGTCGCCTCGGGCCAGGGAAAGCGCGGCAGCCAAAGCTCCGGCCCGTTCTCGAAGAGCTCGCAGCGCGTCGCGCCTAAGCCGATGTCGGCGACGACGACCTCGCCGCAGCGGCCGCGGCCGGGCTCCAGCACGTGCGCCGGCTTCTTGGCGTGGAAGGTGACGGTGAGCGCGGCCGCGACGCTGGGGCCGAGGGGAAGGCCGGTGTCGCCCGGCAGGCCGCTGGGGATGTCGACCGCGACCACCTTCTCCGGCGTCGCCGCCAGGTGCTGGGCGGCGGCGGCGGCGAGGCCGTCCAGCGGGCGCGCCAGGCCCGCGCCGAACAGGCCGTCGACGTAGAGGCCGGGCGGC
>NZ_DATELG010000259.1:0-23971 GCF_035276905.1 Phenylobacterium sp.
CGCCGCCCGCCAGTCCGAGGCGCAGAGGCGCCCTCGCTCTGACAATTCCCCTCACTTGGTCACCCAGACGCATGATCCTGGAGGATCGATACTCGATCCCCTCTCCCTTTCGGTCTTCGTCGCGCTGGTAGCCTTCTTCGGCCTCGGTTGCTAGGCCGCCACGGGACGCATGTCCTTATACCGGCGCGCGAGGCCGGCCGATGGCCGCCTCGACCCCGGCCAAACGCTGCAGGAACGCCTCGTCCAGCAGATGACGCGCGCCGTTCTGAAGCCTTTCCCGCAGCCCTGGCAGCCCCCCCAGCAGTCCCTCCAGCTCCGGAAACCGCCCCCGGTGGTTCCGGTAATGCAGCTCCAGCCGCTCCAGTCCGCGCAGCGCCGCCGCCGGCGCAGCCATTCCGCGGCTGACGGCGCCGCGCAGGAACAGCTCCCACTCCGCCACGCCATAGGCGAAGCTCCCCGCGCCGGTCAGCGACGAGGCCTGCTGCGGGTGGCGCCGGAAGGCCGCGCCGACGGCCGGCGTGCCGACGCAGGGGCCGCGTTCGGCGGCGTTCAGATAGAAGGCGACGTCGATGTTGTGCCGCACCGGCGCGCCGCAGTAGCGGCTCAGGCACTGCGGCCCATCGAAGGTCGAGCGGCGGAACAGGATGCTGGTCGGCTCGCCCACCGGATTGGCGATCTCGCCGACCAGGGCTTCGACCAGCACCTCGCTGGAGAAGAGCGTCGGCGGGCCGGGCGGAATGGTGGCGTTGGACGGCAGGATCCGCCCGTCGGCGTCGACCACCTGGCGGGCGCAGAAGACGAAGGCGACGTGAGGGTTCTGCTCGAGCAATCCGAGGAGGTCCGCCACGGCGAACGGCATCAGGAAGTCGTCGTCGTAGACGAACTTCAGCACGTCGGCCGCCGCGTTCTCCCAGAGGTGGACGCTATTGGCGACCAGGCCCTGACGCGGCCCCTGGATCAGCCGGATCCGCGGATCGCCGAACCGCGCCACCACCTCGCGGGCCGCGCCGTTCGGACAGTCGTCGGAGATCAGCAGCTCGAAGTCGGTGAAGGTCTGCGCCAGCACGCTGGCGATCGCCTGGCCCAGGTGCGCGGGCTTGTAGGCCGGGATCGCCACGGTCACGTGCGGCACGCCGGGAGCTCCGATCTCCTGAGCGGCCGAGGCGCCGCGAGCCTCGCTAGCTAGCACGGTTCGTGCTGCGCCGAACAAGTCCGCCCCGCCACGCTCAAGCCACTTTCGCACCGCAGCAAAGGCTGGCCGGGGCGCCCCGGCGTCCCTTGCGCGGGCATGGGCCGACCTGATACCAGCGGGCGGCTTTTGGAGAGCAGATGGATACGGCGACCCACATGTTGCGGACCGGGCGGCGCGGGGCGCTGTTCGAGTTCAGCATGGCTTTCCGGGACCTGACCAACTCGGCCCACCGGCTGGGGCTGGCCTGGTCGCTGGCCTGGCACGACGTGGTGTCCCGCTACCGCGGCTCGATCCTCGGTCCGTTCTGGATCACCCTGTCGATGGGCCTGATGGTGCTCGGCATCGGGGTGGTCTACGCCAAGCTGTTCGGCATCTCGCTGGCGGACTTCCTGCCGCTGGTGGCGCTGGGCCTGGTCTTCTTCGGCACGATCAGCACCATCATCAACGAGGGCTGCGACACCTTCACCGCGGCCAAGAACATGCTGTCGCAGACCAACCTGCCGATGTTCACCTTCGTCTGGCGCACGGTGCTGCGCAACCTGATCAACCTCGCCCACCACCTGGTGATCGTGATCGCCGTCCTCTTGATCTACGGCTACTGGCGGAAGATGAACCTCGTCGGCGGGTTCGTGGGCCTGGTGTTCCTGGTCGCCAACGCCGCCTGGATCAGCATGCTGGTCGGCATCGTCTCGGCGCGCTTTCGCGACATCCCCCAGGTGGTGAACTCGGTCATGCAGTTCGCGATGTTCATCACCCCGGTGTTCTGGCCGGCCGAGCGTTTGCGGGGCGCCAAGCACGTCGTGCTGGACTTCAACCCCTTCTATCACATGCTGGAAGCGGTCCGCGCCCCGATGATGGGGACGCCGATCGCGCCCCACACCTATTCCATACTGGCGCTCATGGCCGTGGTCGGCTGGGGCCTGGCCTTCAGCCTGTTCGCCGTGACCCGGCGCCGGATCGTGCATTACCTATGAAAGCCGCCCTGAAGGTCCCCCTGAAGCCCGTGACGAGCGCGGCCCCGGTCTCGATCTCCTGTCGCGACCTGACGCTCAGGTTTCCGGTCTACGGCGTCGACGCCAAGTCGCTGAAGAAGCGGCTGGCCGCCGTGGCGGTGGGCGGGCGGCTGGCCTCGCACGCCGGCGTCGCCGAGGTGACGGCGCTGAGCGGGCTGAACCTGGAGCTGAAGGCCGGCGACCGGCTGGGCCTCGTCGGCCACAACGGCTCGGGCAAGACCACCCTCCTGCGCGCGCTCTCCGGCGCCTATGAGCCCGACGAGGGCCAGGTGGAGGTGCAGGGCCGCATCGCCGCCCTGCTGGACCTCAGCCTCGGAATCGACTCCTCGGCGACCGGCTTCGACAACATCCGCCTGCGCGGCCGCATCGCCGGCTTAAGCTCGCGCGAGATCGAGGCCAAGCTCGACGAGATCGCCGAATTCACCGGCCTCGGCCCGTTCCTGGCCATGCCGGTGAAGACCTATTCGGCCGGCATGCAGGCGCGCCTGGCCTTCGCCGCGGCCACCGCGGTCGAGGCCGACGTTCTCTTGATGGACGAGTGGATCGCCGTCGGCGACGCGGAGTTCCAGCACCTCGCCCACGCCCGGCTGCTGAAGCTGGTCGAGCGGGCGGGCATCCTGGTGCTCGCCTCCCACGACCATGACCTGCTGCGGCTCTACTGCAACAAGGTCATGCGCCTGGACGGCGGCGTCGCCTCGCCGGTCACCGACATCCGCAAGCTCGACGAGCTGCTGGCCGCCTGACGCCCCGCCGCCGTCTCCAGGGCGGCCGCGACCGTGGCGGTGAACGCGGCCGGCGTGCATTCGCTGGCGACGCGGGAAAGCGCGCCGGCGCGCACCGTGCGCCAGGTCGCGGCGTCCTCGTACAGCCGCTGGCAGGCGAGCGCGAACTCCTCGGGCGAATCGCCCACCGTCACCGCCTCGCCGTCCCGCCAGCCGAGCTGCCGCGCCAGCAGCGAGGTGACCGCCGACGGCAGGCCGCGGGCCGCCGCCTCGTGCACCTTCATCGGAATGCCGGCGGCGTAGCGGGTGGGCGCGATGAACACCCGGCTCTTGGCGTAGAGGTGCTGGATGTCCTCGATCCGGCCCAGCAGCTGGACGCGCGGGCCGGCCAGCGCGCGCACCCGCGCCGCGCCGTTGCGCCCCACCACCCGCAGCAGCCAGTCCGAGCCGATCAGCGAGTCGAGCCAGGGCATGACCTCGCGCACGAAGAACTCGAGCGAATCGGCGTTGGGCGAATCGTCCTCGTCCATGGCGCCGACGAACAGCAGGTCGCGGCGCGCCTCGAACGGCGTGTCGGTCGGCCGCGCCTCCAGCGCATGGCCCAGCACCCGGACGTCGCGGGCGCCGGCCAGGCGGAAGTTGGCCGCCTCGAGCTCGTTCACCGCCAGGATCACCGCCGGCCCTTGGCCGAGCGCCAGCTCCTCCGCCAGCGCCCCCTTGGCGCTCGCCGAGGTGCGCTGCTGCACCTTCACGCGCGCCTCGTCGCGCAGGGCGAAGATCGCCTCGGCGTCATAGACCACGCGGCTCATGTCGATAAAGCCGGGGACCTCCGCCAGCGAGGCGCGGAAGACCTCCATGTTGTGCGGCCGGCTGACGATGGCCGCGTCGTAGTAGCCGGCGCGCTCGCGCATGAAGCCGGTCAGGCCGTCGCGCCCGAGCTCGGCGGCGACCTCCAAGTCGGGCGGCAGGATCTTGTAGGCGGAGGCGAAGTCCGCGTCGGGATAGGCGGCGGGGTAGAAGGTGACGAACCAGCCGGCGGCCGAGACGGCGCGCACCAGGTCCAGGGCCCGCGGATAGCCGGAGCCGAGCTCCGGATAGGGCACCTGGTCGTCGACGATCAGCAGCCGGCCGCGGCGCGCCTGGCGCATGCGGGCCAGGAGCGGCGACGAGCCCGGCGCGGAGTGGTCGGCCTTCAGGGCCTCGGCATGCCGCGCGCGGAAGATCCTGTGGTGCGCGGCCTGCAGGTCCAGCGCCGACTGCGAGCTCGAGGCGGAGCCGAACTCGAAGTGCGACAGCCGCACCTTGGGCTCGTAGCCGATCCGCAGGCCCTCGCGGCGGATCCGCATGCACAGGTCGGTCTCTTCGTAGTAGGCCGGGGCGAAGGCCATGTCGAAGCGGCCCAGCGCCTCGAACAGGGCGCGCGGCAGCATCAGGAAGGCGCCCGAGCAGTAGTCCACGTCGCGCCGGAACTGGAACTCGGGCGCCCAGGGATCGCGGCCGCGGCCATAGCCCTGGCAGCTGCCGTCGCTCCAGATGATGCTGCCGGCCTCCTGCAACGAACCGTCCAGCAGGATGATGCGGCCGCCGACGGCGCCGAGGTCCGGCTCGGCCTCGAGCCGCCCGGCGGCGGCGGCGATCGAGCCCGCCTCCAGCCGCGTGTCGTTGTTGAGCAGCAGCAGCCAGCGGCCGCGCGCCAGGGCCGCGGCCTCGTTGACCCCGCGCAGGAAGTGCAGGTTCTGGGCGTTGCGCCGCAGGCAGACGCCGTCGACCCGGTCGAGCAGCTCGGCCGTGAGGTCGGTCGAGGCGTTGTCGACGAGGATGATCTCGGTCGGCAGGTCGAGCGCCTGAGTCAGCGAGCGCAGGCACTCGAAGGTCAGCTCGGCCTGGTTGAACAGCACCATGATGATGGAGACCACCGGCGTGTCGGAGGTCGGTAGGACCAGGCGCTCGCCGCTCGCCAGGAAGGCCTCCAGCTCGGCGCGGCACAGCGCGCGGAACGCGCCCTTCGGGTCGGGACCGGAGAACAGGCCCTTGGCGTCGGCGCCATAGGTCGGGTGCGGCGGTCGGCCAGGCAGCAACAGGGTGCGGCCGCAATCGGTCAGCGCCCGACCGAGCAGTCGGGCGTTGCAGGCGCGGTAGAAGCTTTCGGGCTCGGCGGCGTCCTGTTCCGGCCCCGCGCGGACCCAGCGGTGGCCGCTCAGCTCGCAGGCCTGGAACACCAGCCGCTCCAGCCCGTGGGCCAGGGCGCCGTCCTCCTGGCCGTCCTCCGGCGCGAAGTCCTCCCAGCCGAGCTCCAGGTCGAGCAGCGGCTTGAGGGCCGCGCTGCGCGCCCAGAACATGAAGCCGGCCGGGCAGTCGACGGGGCTGTCGGGATAGATGTTGAAGCCGAGGCGCGCGGCGAGGCCGCGGCAGATCTCGTAGCTGTCGCCCCAGACGAGGCGCCTGCGCACCTTCTGGAAGGTCCGCGGCGCCAGCACCCCCAGCCTGGGCAGCTGCAGGAAGGCTTCCATCACCCCGCGCATGAGGGCCGGCGAGCCGATCAGGTTGCGCAGCAAAAACTCGCGCCAGCCAGCCAGCTCGTCGGATTGGGCCCAGGTCCTGGTGTGCAGGATCAGGATCAGCTCGTGGCTGTCGTAGGCGTCACGGCAGGCGATCAGCTGCGGGGCGACGTCGCCGCCGCGATTCGGCGTGAGGCGGATCTCGAAGTTTCCGCCCGGCCAGCGCCCAAACGCGTCCTCGATCGCCGCGCGCTTGTCGGCGCTGTCGGTGGTCACGATCAGGTCGGCGGGGAACGGGATCCGCCGCAGGAAGCCGGCGATCTCGGACAGCCCCTCGACGTGGCCGGCGTGCAGCAGAATCGCGGTCGACAGGCTCCTCGGCTGCGGTCCGAGCTCGTAGTCGAGCGGCAGCCGCAGCACCGGCTCGCGGACGAACGGCGGCGGCGGCGGCGCCGCGGGCTTTTCCATCTGCATCAGGAGCCGGATCGCCGGCCGCCCGATGACGCGCAGCACCGCGCCGATCCTGGGATGCTCCAGGACCGCGTGACGGACGCCGAAGACGACCGTCGATAGCAGCTTGAGCAGTGGCGCCCTCGCGACGCCGGTGACACGCATGTCGCCATTGAGCACGCGGCGCGGATCGGGTCCACCCTCGCAGCGGGACCTGGCGTCGCAGGCGCCCCGCCGCCGCCTAACGCGCCTTCGTCGCCGCCGGCGGCGGCGCGCATTTTCCGGCGCGTCCCTGAACGACGTAGAACAGCGCCCGGCCCTGGGCATAGTTGTAGTGCTCGGCGATCGGCGTGGTGTTCTGGCCGGTCAGCAGGCTGGGCGCCGGCTCGGCCGGAGCCTGCCCCTGCGCCGCGCCCTGGGCTCCGGTTCCGATCATCTGCTGGTTCCAGCGGGTGAGCGCCGGCGAACAGGCCGCGACCACCGCCATCGCCACTTCCTGCGCGCGGTCGGACGAGGCCGCCAGCGTGTAGCCCCAGCGGTGCAGGCAGTCGTCCAGGACGCTGGCGGGATCGGTCGCGACCGCGGCCGGCTGCAACGCGCCGGGCGCGGGCGCCTGGACGGCCGCGGGCGTCGCCGCGGCGAAAGGCGTGCAGATCTGCGAGCCGGCCGGCTTGTTGCAGCCGGCGAGGCCGAGGGCGGCTGCGGCGGCGCCGGCGATCAGCGGGGAGGCGCGCATGCCGCTACCTGCACACCTTGGTGGGCGTATAGACCACCTGTCCGCGCTCGTCGTAGTAGCGCTGGGTCTCGTAAGCGCAGCCGCGCGGCGCGGCGTAGCTCGCGTTATAGCCCTTGGCGGCCGGCGCGGAGGTCGTGCGGCCATAGCGCGCGCTGCGGTGATAGCTGGCCTGCCGGGGCGGGCTGTAGCATTTGGTCCGCGCCAGCTGGTTGCCGACCACGGCGCCGCCGACCCCGCCGATCACCGCGCCCTTGGTGTCGCCCAGGGCGCCGCCGATCAGGGCGCCGCCGACGCCGCCCAGCACCGTGCCGGTGACCCGGCGGTCGTGCGCCCGCTGTTCGCAGTATGTCCGCGCGCTGGCGATCGATGGGGCGCCTAGGACGGCGACCAGGCCCGCGACGATCAGGGTTCGGCGCATTCGAATCTCTCCCCGGAGACAAGCCTCAAGCGGCGAGGCTCGTCACCAGAACGTGGCGTCACTGTGTTGGATGCACGCGTCAGCTCGGCCAGTCGAGAAAGCCGTGCTTCGCCAGCCACAGCAGGCCCAGTTCGACGGCCCGCTGGCGGTGGGGCGGAAAGGCCGCCACGACGTCGCGCACCGAGCGCGCCTGGCCGCTCGCGACCAGTTCGAAGGCCCGGGCGCACTCGGAAAGGTCGGCGCGCCAGCCGGAGAAGACCGCGTCCAGCTGGATCGCGCCTGCGGCCCGCACCTGCTCGGCGGTCGCGCCCGGCGTGGCCGACAGCGGCGTCTCCGGGCTCAGCACGCTGGTGGCGAAGCCGGCGAAGTCACGGAACGGGTCGCCCTTCACCGGGTGCCCGCGATGCCGGGTCGCGGGATTGTTCGCCGCCGCGCGGCGTCGCGCCAGGTCGTCCACCAGGGCGTTCATCTGCCGGGCCACCACCTTCCAGTCGAAGGTCTGGCGCACGCGTTCGCGGCCCGCCTCGCCCATCCGCCGTCGAAGGTCGGGACTGGCGATCAGCCGGGCGATCGCGTTGGCCGCGCGGCCGATGTTCACCGCGGTGTGCTGGGCGAGGTTGCCGACGTAGCTCTGGTAGCTCTGGGCCTCGAAGATGTGGCCGAGGCTCATCGCCGTCCCCAGCCCGCCGGCCGGGCCGATCAGGGTCGGGACCAGGAAGCCTTCGACGCCGTCGCGGATCGTGAAGCGGTAGCCGTCCCAGTCGCTGGCGACCACCGGCCGGCCGGCCGCCATCGCCTCCAGCGGCGTCAGGCCGAAGGTCTCCTGGACGTTGTCGACCAGCGACAGGAAGATGTCGCTCGCCGCCCACAGGGAGGCCACCCGCTGCGGGTCGTTGCCGTCGACGAAGCGGACGTCGACATCCGGCGCGTAGGCCGCGGCGGCCTGCTGGTAGGCGCCTCGGTCGGCCTCGCCCGGGAACCAGCCGGCCATCACGAAGGCGACCCTGGTCCCGGTCGCCTGCCGGGCCTGCTGCACGGCCTTGAACATCGGCTGCGGGAAGGCCTTCTCGAAGTAGGAGAGCCGCCCGAGCCACAGCACCAGGACGTCGTCCTCGGAGAGGCCCAGCTCGGCGCGCATCGCGGCGCGCGCGCCCGGCCGGTCGGCCTTGGCCGCCAGCGCCTCGCCGTCAACGCCCAGCGGCACCACCGGCAGCTGCGGCTGCGGCGGCCGGATCCCGTGCGTGCGCTCGCCCAGGAAGTCGCCGTACTCCTCCAGCATCCGCGCGAGCGCATCGCGCACGGAGGGCGAGGTGCAGATCACCGCGTCCCACGGCTGCACCGGCGAGGTCAGGGTGGTGGCGATCATGTCGCGGATCGTCGGCGGCGCCAGGGTGTGGGACATGCCGATCAGGCTGTAGGCGCGATCCCCGCGGCTCTGGCGCCGCACCCAGGCCAGCTCGTTCAGGTAGGGCTGCCCGCGCAGCACGGCCCCCGAGGCGGCGGGAACCGCCGGGTCGAGGCCGGCGGCCACCGTCACCCGCACCGGCGAAGGCGCCTCGCCGAGCAGGGCGGCGCGCGCCTCGGCCTCGGTGGTCGAGCCGAACGTCATCAGGTCGAGCTGCTCGAAGCCGCCGTGCTGCGCCAGCGCCCGGTAGAGCTGCAGGTTGGCCACGTCCTTGCCGAACGGGTTGGCCTTGAGGCCCAACTGCCCGGGCGGATGGAAGATCGAAAGTCGCGCCGCCATCTCAGCCTCCGGCCCCTTGCGCCGCGCCCGGCTCGAGCATGACCAGCTCCATCTTGGCAAGGCGGCTCAGCCGCTCGACGACGGTCCTGGCGGGCTCTCCCAGCCGCGCAGCGAGCTCCGCGACGCCGAGCCCTTCGCCTGCGCAGGCCTCGAGCGTGCGGGCGACCACGTCCGGGCTCTCGCGCCAGTGCATGAACATCGGATGCCCCGTCATCGCCTCATAGGCCGCGACGCTCGCGCCCGGCGCCGCGCGCGCCCGCGCAGCCAGGCCCAGGTGGCGCGTCGGATAGTGGGCGAAGGCGGTGAATGGATCGAGCCGGGTGGGCGCCTGACGCGGCGCGGCGGCCAGCCGCAGCTCCGGATCCTCGGCGGACCGGGCGCGGATCTCGCCCAGTTCCTCCCACAGCGCCTGGTAGCGCCCGTAGACCACCGCCCAGTCGAACTCGGCAAGCGCGCGCTGGCGGCCGGCCTCGCCCTGGCGCCGGCGCAGGTCGGCGTTCTCGACCAGCGCGGTCAGCCGCCCGGTCAGGGCCCGCGGCTCGACCGAGGTCGTGGTGCTCGTCCGCGACAGGAAGTAGTCGTAGTTGTTGGCCCCGGTCTCGTAGTCGAGCGCCATGTAGCCGCCGGCGCCGGGCGGCGGCGCCCACGTCGGCACGCGGAAACCGTCGACGCCGTCGCGCACCGTATCCTTGTAGCCGTCCCAGTCGCTGACCAGCACCGGCAGGCCCGCGGCCATGGCCTCGACCGGGGTGATGCCGAAGGTCTCCTGGATATTGTCCGACAGCGAGACGAAGAGGTCCGCCGCGCGCCAGACGCGGGCGAAGGCCTGGGCGTCCGCGCCGGGGACGAGGATCGCCCTGATGCTCGGCGCCCATCGGGCCATCGCGCTGCGATAGGCCTCCTCGACCTGCGGCGCCGGGAACTGGCCGGCGAGGACCAGCGCCAGCTTGCGGCCGGTCGCCTGCGCCACGCGCTCCAGGGCGGCGAACATCTGGAAGGGATGGGCCTTGCCGTTGAAGGTCAGGCGGCCAGCGAACAGGACGCCCACCTCGTCGTCGGCCAGCGCCAGCGCCGCACGCGAGCGGGCGCGCTCGTCGGCGCTGGTCGCGAAGTCCTCGCAGTGGACGCCCAGCGGGATGACCGGCAGCTGCGGGCGGGGCGCTACGAGCCGCTGACCGAAGCGCCAGGCGAGCAGATCCTCCTGGGCCGCCAGCACGCCCTCGACAAAGGTGCGCGCGGCTGTCGAGGTGCAGATCAAGGCGTCCCACGGCATGACCGGGCCCGCGACCATGTCGGCGGCGTGCTCCGCCGGCGCGTGGGTGGAGAGCGTGTGGGTCACGCCGCAGATGCTGTACCGGCCGGGGCCGATGCGCAGCCGCTCACGCGCGTGGATGACGATTGCGCCGTCGGCCCGAAAGAGCAGACCTTGCTCGGCGACGGCGCCCAGGCGCGGGGCCGGGATCCAGCGCGGCTGCGCCTGCGGGTCCATCTGCAGCACGAGGTTGCGGAACGTGTCGGCCTGCTCGCGGAACGGCGTCAGCGCATGGATCGGCCGGCCCGCATGCCCGCGCACCGCAGCGCGCAGGAAGCTGTGGCCGGCGGACTGGCGCCCCATCAGCTTGGGGCCGTCGAGGACGAAGCCGTCGGCGTGGAAGAAGATTGCGGGCGTCACCGGCGGCGGCTTACACGCAAACGGTCCGACGCCCAAGGCGGCGGGACTAGAACGGCGCGGTCCAGCCGCCGCCGAGCGCCTGCACCAGGGCCACCGCCGTGGTCTGGCGCGAGGCGGTCGACTGCACCAGGGTGCGCCGGGCGTTGAGCGCGGTGGCCTGGGCGGTGACCACGGAGGTGTAGTCCACCTGGCCGGCCTTGTACTGGTTGAGCACCATGGTGGAGGCGAGCTGGGCCGCCTCGGCCGACTGGGCGCGGAACACCTGCTCGTCGGCCAGCACGCGCTGGGCGGCGAGCTGGTCCTCGACGTCCTGAAAGGCCGCCAGCACCGTCTGCCGATACTGCGCCACCGCCTGGTCGTAGGCCGCGCGGGCCTCCTTCACGCGGGCGTGGGTGGCGCCGGCGTCGAACAGCGTCTGGGCGAGCGAGCCGCCGAAGGACCAGACGCTGGCCGGGGCGTCGAACAGGCTGCCGAGCTCCGTCGCCGAGAAGCCGTAGGAGCCGGTGAGCGTCAGGCTCGGGAAATAGCCCGCCTTCTGCACGCCGATCTGGGCGCTGGCCGCCGCCGCGCGGCGCTCGGCGCCGGCGATGTCGGGCCGCCGCTGCAGCAGGGCCGACGGCAGGCCCGCGGGGATCTTCGGAATTCCGGCCTTCCAGTTCGGATCGGCCGGTATGCCGAAGCTCGACGGCGTCTCGCCGACCAGCACGGCGATGGCGTGTTCGAAGGCGGCGCGGGTGTTGGCGAGGTCGGTGAGGTCGCCCTGGGCGCTGGTCAGCTGGCTCTGCGCCTGCAGCACGTCGCTGTGCGGCGCGACCCCCGCGTTGAACCGGTTCTGGGTGATCTGCAGGCTGCGCCTGTAGCCGTCGACCACCTCGGTCAAGAGCGCGATCTGGGCGTCGGTCGAGCGCAGGCCGAAGTAGTCGGACGCCAGCGAGCCCTGCGCCGAGAGCGTCGCTGCGGCGAGGTCGGCCTCGCTGGCCTGCGCCTGGCCTCGCGCGCCCTCGATCGTGCGGCGGATGCGGCCCCAGACGTCGGGCTCCCAGCTGGCGGTGGCGCTGGCGCGGTAGGTGTTCTGCGAGCGCCCGCTGATTCCGGTGACGACCGAGCCGCCGCCCGAGGTGATGACCGTGCCGCTGGAGCCGCGGCCGCCGCCGGAGCGGGTGGCGCCGGCGCCAAGGTCGATGGCCGGGAACAGCGCCGCGCGCTGCTCGCGCACCGTCGCCTCGGCCTGGCGATAGGCGGCCTCGGCGGCGACCACGTTCTGGTTGTTGATGGCGACACGGGCTTCCAGCGCCGCCAGCGCCGGGTCGTCGAACACGCTCCACCAGTCGCCGCGCGGCGCGAGGTCGGCGGGCTGGGCGGTGTTCCAGCCCTGTGGCGGAGTCTGCTCCTTGTAAGCCGTGGCGACCGGCGCGCTCGGGCGCTTGTAGTCCGGTCCCACGGCGCAGCCGGCGAGGGCCACGGCCGCCGCGCCGCAGATCAGTCTCTGGAGATGACGATTGAGCATTCAGGTCACCCGTTGGCCGGCGCGGGCGAGGGCTCGGCCCCGCCGTGGCGGCTCAGGAAGCGCTCGTCGCGGCGGCGCGGCCGCAGGCGATCGAGATAGACATAGACCACCGGCGTGGTGAGCAGGGTCAGGAGCTGGCTGGCGATCAGGCCGCCGATGATCGCCACGCCCAGCGGCTGGCGCAGCTCCGAGCCCTCGCCGAAGCCGATCGCCAGCGGCAGGGCGCCGAGGCCGGCGGCCAGCGTGGTCATCAGGATCGGCCGGAAGCGCAGCATGCAGGCCTCGCGCACGGCCTCGTCGGGGCTGAGTCCCCGCGTGCGCTCGGCCTCCAGGGCGAAGTCGATGATCAGGATGGCGTTCTTCTTAACGATGCCGATCAGCAGGAAGACCCCGATCAGGGCGATGATCGAGAACTCCATCTTGAAGATCAGCAGGGCGACCACCGCGCCCACGCCGGCGGACGGCAGGGTGGAGAGCACGGTGATCGGATGGATCAGGCTCTCGTAGAGGATGCCCAGCACGATGTAGATGACGACCAGCGCCGCCAGGATCAGCAGCGGCTCCTGGCTGAGCCCTTCCTGGAAGCTGCGCGCCGTGCCCTGGAAGCTGCCGCGGACGTTGGTCGGCATGGCGATCTGAGCCTCGGCGTCGGCGAAGGCGCTCTGGGCGTCGCTCAGCGAATAGCCGGGCTGCAGGTTGAAGGAGATCGTCGCGGCGAGCTGGGCGTCCTGGTGATTGACGCTGGCCGGGCTCGCCTGCTGGCTGAAGGTGGCCAGCGTCGGCAGCGGCGCCATGGTGCTGGGCGCGGTGCTGATCCCCGTGCCGGCGGCGGAATCGCGCTGGCCCGGATTGGCGGTCACCGCGGCGGACGCCCCGCCGCCGCCGATCGCGCTGGAAGCCTGGTTGGCGGCCAGGCTGGTGGTCGCGTTCGTGCCCGTCGCGGCAGTCGTGCTCGAGGTCGTGCTGGCGCTGCTCGAAGGTCCGCCGCTGCTCGCGGCCGAGCTCGGCTGGAACGGCGAGCTGATCGCCGGAAAGGCGCTGGCGATGGCGCCGCTGGCCGCGGGCGGCGGCGTACCGTGGGCGATCGCCCGGAACGGCGACTGCGGCGGCGGCTGGATCGTCGGCGTGGCGGCGACCGCGACCCCGGGGCTCGGCACGCGGACGGCGGCGATGTCCTCGGGCCCGAGGCCGAAGGACGGGGCGTTCTCCATCACCACGCTATACTGGTTGACGTCCTCGTAGATGGTGGCGATCTGGCGCTGGCCGAAGCTGTCGTAGAGGGCGTTGTCGACCGCCAGCGGCGTCAGTCCCATCCGGGCGGCGGTGTCGCGGTCGATGTTGACGAAGGCCTGGACGCCGTTGTCCTGCACGTCGTTGTCGATGTCGGTCAGGGCCGGGTTCGACTTCAGCGCGTTGGCGAGCTTGATGGTCCAGTTGGTGAGGTCGGCGTCGTTGTCCGACTTCAGCGTGTACTGGTAGGTGGCGTTGCTCATCCGCCCGCCGAAGCGGACGTCCTGCTGCGGATTGAGGAACAGCGAGACGCCGGTGACGCGCGACAGCTGCGGCCGCAGCCGCGCGATCACCTCCTGGCCCTTCACCCCGCCGCGTTCGGCCGGCGGCTTGAGCGTCACCGCCATGAACCCGCCCCCTGCCCGCGATCCGCCGACGAAGCCGACGACGGTGTCGACCGCCGGGTCGCGCCGGACGATCGCCTCGATCTGCCGGAGCTTCTGGCCCATGGCCTGGGCGGAGATGCTCTGGTCGGCGCGCATCCCCCCGTTCAGCCGGCGGCTGTCCTGCTGCGGGAAGAAGCCCTTGGGGGCTGCGGCGTAGAGGTAGACGTTCAGCCCCACCACGACGAAGAGGATCAGCATGATCAGCGGCTTGTTGGCCAGCGCCCAGTCCAGGCTGTGCTCGTAGCCGCGGAGGATCCGCCGCCAGGCCGTGTCGAACGCGCGGGCGATGCGGCCGGGCGGTCGGCGCGGCCCCTCGTGGCGCTTCAGCAGCCAGGCGCACATCATCGGCGTGGTGGTCAGCGAGATGACCAGCGAGATCATCACCGCCGCCGACAGGGTGACGGCGAACTCGCGGAACAGCCGCCCGACCAGGCCGCCCATGAACAAGAGCGGGATGAACACCGCCACCAGGCTGACGCTGATCGACAGGACGGTGAAGCCCACCTCGCGCGCGCCGAGAAGCGCGGCCTTGAAGCGGTCCATGCCGGCCTCGATGTGGCGGCTGGTGTTCTCCAGCACGACGATGGCGTCGTCGACCACGAAGCCGGTCGCGACGGTCAGGGCCATCAGGCTGAGGTTGTTGAGCGAGAAGCCCAGCAGATACATCGCCCCGAAGGTGCCGAGCAGCGAGACCACCGTGGCCACCGCGGGAATGATGGTGGCGCGTCCACTGCGAAGGAAGGCCGAGACCACCAGCACCACCAGCACGATCGAGATCAAGAGCGTCGTCTCGATCTCGTGCAGCGAGGCGCGGATCGAGGTGGTGGCGTCGGAGGCGACCTGCAGCTCGATGTCGGCGGGCAGCTCGTCGCGCAGCTCGGGCAGCTCGGCGCGCACCAGGTCGACCGTGCGGATGACGTTGGCGCCGGCCTGCTGGGTGACCAGCACCACGATCGCCGGATTGCCGTTGAAGAGGCCGAGCGTGCGGGAGTCCTGCACCCCGTCCGTGACCTTGGCCACGTCGCGCAGGCGCACCGGCGCGCCGTTGCGCCAGGCGATCAACAGGTCGCGATAGTCCGCCGCCCGGTGGCCCGGCGGCGGGGTGTAGATCTGCAGCCGGCGGCCGGCGTCGTACATCGCCCCCTTCGGCCGGTTGGCGGCGGCGGCCTGGACCGCGCCGCGCACGTCCTCGCCGGAAAGGCCGTAGGAATTCAGCGCGAAGGGCTGCAGCTCGACCCGCACCGCCGGCAGCGACGAGCCGCCGATCTCGACCTCGCCCACCCCGTCCAGCTGGCTCAGTCGCTGCTGCAGGATGTTGCTGGCGGCGTCGTAGATCTGGCCCGGCGTGCGCGTCTTCGACGTCAGCGCCAGGATGATGACCGGCTGCGCCGCGGCGCTGCGCTTGCGGTAGGTCGGGTTCTGGCGGAGCGTCGCCGGCAGGTCGACGCGCGCGGCGTTGATCGCCGCCTGCACCTCGCGGGCGGCGACGTCGATGTTCTTGGCTAGGTCGAACTGCAGGCTGATCTGGGTCGCCCCGGTCGAGCTCTGCGAGGTGATTTCGTTGACGCCGGAGATCACCGCCAGGCGCCGCTCAAGCGGCGTTGCGACGCTGGTGGCCATGGTCTGCGGACTGACCCCGGCGAGGTTGGCGCTGACCGAGATGGCCGGGAAGTCGACGTTCGGCAGCGGCGCCACGGGCAGCACGAAGAAGGCCGCGATCCCCGCCAGCGCGAGCCCCGCGGTCAGCAGGATGGTGGCGATCGGCCGGCGGATGAAGGGCGCCGACAGGTTCATGTCGCGGGCTCCGGCCCAGGTTCCGGCCCAGGTTCCGGGTTCGGCTCGCCCGCCGCGGCCCCGGCCTGGCGCCTGCTGGGCGCCAGCCGGTCGAAGGCCAGGTAGATCACCGGCGTGGTGAAGACCGTCAGCAGCTGGCTGAGGATCAGGCCGCCGAAGATGGCCACGCCCAGCGGCCGGCGCAGCTCGGCCCCCTCGCCGAAGCCGATCATCAGCGGCACCGCGGCGAACAGGGCGGCCATGGTGGTCATCAGGATCGGCCGGAAGCGCAGCATCGCCGCCTGGTGGATCGCCTCGCGCGGGGTCTTGCCCTGGTTGCGTTCGGCGTCGATCGCGAAGTCGATCATCATGATCGCGTTCTTCTTCACGATGCCGATCAGGAGGATCAGGCCGATGATGGCGATCACGCCGAGCTCATGGCCGGTGATCCATAGCGCCAGCAGGGCGCCGACCCCTGCCGAGGGCAGGGTCGACAGGATGGTCAGCGGGTGGATGTAGCTCTCGTAGAGCACGCCCAGCACGATGTAGACGCAGACCACCGCCGCCAGGATCAGCCACAGCGTGTTGCCGAGCGAAGTCTCGTAGGCGCCGGCCGCGCCCAGCATGTTGAGCGTCACCGAGCTCGGCAGGCCGATCTCCTTGGCGGCCTTGCGCGCGGCCGCGACGGCGGTCCCCAGCGCCACCCCCGGCGCGGTGTCGAAGTTGAGGGTCGCGGCGGGGAACTGGGCGACGTGGGTGACCTGCAGCGGCGCGGGCGCCTCGCGGATGGTGGCGATCGCCGACAGCGGCGTGGTCTCGCCCGACGAGGTCGCCACCTGCAGCTGGGCCAGGCCCTGCGGCGTCGACGACAGGCCCTCCGCGGCCTCGAGGATCACCCGATACTGGTTGGTCTCGGTGAAGATGGTCGAGACGATCCGCTGGCCGTAGGCGGAGTAGAGCGCGTCGTTCACGGTCGAGGCCGTGATCCCCAGCCGGCCGGCGGTGTCGCGATCGATGTCGACGAACAGCGCCGGCGCTTGGGCGTTGGCGTCGGTCGAGACGTTGCGCAGCTCCTTCACGGTGGCCAGCTTGGCGGCCAGCCTGGCGGCCCACTCCTGCACGGTCTGGGTGTTCGCCCCTTCCAGCGACATCCGGTACTGGGTGGGCCCGGTCTCGGCGTCGATGGTCAGGTCCTGGGTCGGCTGCAGGTAGAGGGTCGCGCCGGGGATCTGCGCCGCCCGCTCGCGCAGCCGGCGGATCACCGCGTCCTGCGAGCCGTGGCCCGGCTTCAGGTTGACCAGCATCTGGCCGGTGTTGAGCATGCTGTTGGCCGAGGCGTCGACGCCGACGATCGAGCTCAGGTTCTCGACCGCCGGATCCTTCAGGATCTCCGCGACGACCCGCTGCTGCAGGTCGCTCATCGCCGAGAAGGAGATGTCCCTGGACGCCTCGATGCGCGCCTGCAGCTGGCCGGTGTCCTGGGTCGGGAACAGGCCCTTGGGCATGAAGACGTAGAGCAGCACGGTCAGCGCCACGGTGCCCAGCGCCACCAGCAGGGTCGTCCGCTGACGGTCGAGCACCCAGTCGAGCCCGCGCTCGTAACGCTGCAGAAGCCCGTCGAACAACGCCTGGGCCCGGCGGCCCACGGCGTAGCGCGGAACCTCGTCGCCGGCCCTCAGCCAGCGCGCCGCCAGCATCGGCGTCAGCGTCAGGGACACCACCGCCGAGATCAGGATGGTGATCGCCAGCGTCACGGCGAACTCGCGGAACAGCCGGCCCACGACCTCCTGCATGAACAGCAGCGGGATCAGCACCGCGATCAGCGAGACCGTCAGCGAGATGATGGTGAAGCCGATCTGCTTGGCGCCCTTCAGCGCCGCCCGGAACGGATCCTCCCCCTCCTCCACATGGCGCGAGATGTTCTCCAGCATGACGATGGCGTCGTCGACGACGAAGCCGGTCGCGATGGTCAGCGCCATCAGGCTGAGGTTGTTCAGGCTGTAGCCCAGCAGATAGGTGACCCCCAGGGCGCCGATCAGCGAGACCGGCACGGCGAGGCTGGCGATCGCCGTGGCCCGAAGGCTGTGCAGGAAGAGAAAGATCACCGCCACCACCAGGGCGACCGCCAGGAACAGCTCCAGCTCGACATGATGCACGCTGGCGCGGATGCCGTTGGTGCGGTCGGCGAGCACCGTCACCTTCACCGAGGCCGGCAGGCCGGCGGTGAGCATCGGCAGGCGCTTCTTGATGGTGTCGACGGTGGCGATCACGTTCGCGCCGGGCTGGCGCTGGACGTTGACGACGATCGCCGGCGTCATGTTCGCCCAGGCGGCCAGGCGCACGTTCTCGGCGGAGTCGACGACGTGGCTGACGTCGGACAGCCGGATCGGCGCGCCGTTCTTGTAGCCCACGATCAGGCTCTTGTAGTCCTCGGCCGTCAGCAGCTGGTCGTTGGCGTTGATGGCGTAGGCTCGCACCGGCCCGTCGATGCTGCCCTTGGCGGCGTTGGCGTTGGCGTTGGCGATCGCCGTGCGCACCGTGGCCATGCCGAGCCCGCGCGAGGCGAGCGCCTGGGTGTCGACCTGGATTCGCACCGCCGGACGCTGGCCGCCGCTGAGCGTCACCAGGCCCACGCCCGGCGTCTGGCTGATCTTCTGGGCGAGGTTGGTGTTGACGAGGTTCTGCACCTCGGTGAGCGGCATGGCGTCGGACGTGACCGCCAGCGTCAGGATCGGCGCATCGGCCGGGTTCACCTTGGCGTAGACCGGCGGCGCGGGCAGGTCCGCGGGCAGGAGGGCGTTGGAGGCGTTGATCGCCGCCTGGACCTCCTGCTCGGCGACGTCGAGGTTCACCGTCAGGTCGAACTGCAGGGTGAGCACCGAGGCGCCGGCCGAGCTCACCGCGCTCATCCGCGAAAGGCCCGACATCTGCCCGAACTGCCGTTCCAGCGGGGCGGTGACGGTCTGCGCCATCACGTCGGGGCTGGCCCCCGGATAGAGGGTCTGGACCTGGATCGTCGGATAGTCGACCTGCGGCAGGGCCGAGAGCGGCAGCAGCCGCAGGCCCACCAGGCCGGCCAGCACGATCGCCACCATCAGGAGCGAGGTCGCGATCGGCCGCAGGATGAACGGCCGCGACGGTCCGCCGCCGCCCATATCTGAAAGGGGCGACGCGGGATCGACCGGAGGCTGCTCCGGCGGCCGGGTGTCGTGGACCTCGGACATCAGCCCGCGCCGCCGCCTTGGCCGCCGCCGGGGGCGCGATGCGGCAGCTTGGCGAGCGCCGCCTTGCAAGCCGCGCTGACCTGATCGGCGTTCTGGCGCAGGCACATCATCGCCTCGCGACCCTCGGCGCCGGCGCAAAGTTTCTGCAGGTCTGCGCCGCAGGCCTGGCGCACCGCCTGGCGGGCAGCCTGCATCTCCGGCGAGGGCGTGAAGCCGCCCGGCGCTTCGACCTGGGCGCTGGGTCGGCCGCCGGCGCCTGCAGGCGCGGCCGCTTCGGAGCCGCCGCCCCTGCGATGGCCGCCCTTGCCGCCGTGGGCCCGCATCTGGCCGGGCAGCATGATCTTGCCGCCCTCGGTCAGCCGGTCGCCGCCCTCGGTCACCACCTTCTCGCCGACCGAGAGGCCGGAGAGGATCACCACCTGGGTGGGCGTGGTCTGGCCGCGCTTCACCGGGCGCATAGTCACCGTCTGGTCCGGCTTCACGATCCAGACGAAGTCGCCGTTCGGGCCGGTCCGGAGCGCGGACAGCGGCGTGACCACGACGTCGTTCAGGGTGTTCAGCGTCACCCGGACATTGACGAACTGGTTGGGGAACAGGCTCCCGTCGGCGTTGCCGAAGCGGGCCTTGCCGCGCACCGTGCCGGTGGTCGGGTCGACCTGATTGTCGAGGGTGGTGAAGGTCCCGCTGGCCAGCGTCTTGGTCCGCGTGCTGTCAAGCGCGACCACGGCCAGGGCGCCGCCCTTTGCGCGCGCCGCCACTTCCGGCGCCTGGTCCTGTGGGACCGTGAACTGGACGTCGATCGGCGCGACCTGGGTCTCGACGACGATGCCGTTGGCGTCGTTGGCGGCGACGAGGTTACCGACGTCGGCGATGCGCAGTCCGACGCGCCCGTCGAATGGCGCGGCGACGCGCGACCATTCCAGATTGAGCTTGGCCGTACCGACCGCGGCGCGGTCGGTCATCACCGTGCCTTCCAGCTGCTTGACCGTCGCGGCCTGGGTGTCGACGTCTTGGC
The DNA here is from genome assembly GCF_035276905.1 of Phenylobacterium sp. Taxonomy (GTDB): domain Bacteria; phylum Pseudomonadota; class Alphaproteobacteria; order Caulobacterales; family Caulobacteraceae; genus Phenylobacterium. The sequence goes on from NZ_DATELG010000259.1 coordinate 19,641, forward strand.
GGGCGATGGAGTCCTGGGCCAGCAGGGTCTGGTAGCGCTTCAGCTGCAGCCTGGCGTTGGCCAGCTGCGCCGCGTCGCGGGTCAGGGCGCCCTGCGCCTGCAAGAGCGCCATCTGCAGCGGCCGCGGGTCGATGACCGCCAGCGTCTGGCCCTTCTTCACCATCTGGCCCTCGCGGAACAGGATCTGGGTGACGACGCCGCCGACCTGCGGCCGCACCGTCACCGTGGCCACCGGCGTCACCGTGCCGAGCGCGTCCAGGGTCACGGGCATGTTGGCGAGGCTGGCCTGGGCGACGCCGACCGTCGTCGGCGGACGTCCGCCGCGACGCCCGAAGGCGCCCGGCGCGCCGCCGCCGCCGCTCTTGGCGCTGTGCGCCAGCGCCCAGGCGCCCCAGACCGCCAGCCCCAGGAGCACCAGAACAAGGACGATGATCCACGGCCGCCTCGCAGAGACTTTCGCGTCACGCCTGAGGCTCAGCCGAGCCGACCGGTCGTCCATTACGCCTTCACCCTCCCGCAAACGCTAGCGCCCCCCTTGCACGCGCCAGCCGCCGCATTCCGGCGCTGGGCGGCGACTACCGAGCCTTTGTGACAACGGCGCCGCTGCCGCGGCAAGGGCGATGAGCGGCCGCCGATGCATGACAAGACCTCGGAACGGGCTCAAGATTTTCGCCCTCGATCCGACGGCGCGACGGCTTTCGCGCCCCCGCGCGTTTTACGATCGAAACGCCTCCTGGAGGATGTCCATGCGGACACAAGTCACGGCTCTGGCCGCAGCCGTCGCGGCCATGACGCTCGCCACGCTCGCCCACGCCGCCACCGACAAGGCCCAGCCGCCGCACAAGGGCAGCGGCTGCTTCGCCAGCAACACCTGGGAGGGATGGTCGACGACCAACAACGGCGACGCCCTGCTGCTGCGGATTAACAACCGCGACATCTATCGCGTCGACCTGACGCCCGGCAGCCACGTCAGCAAGGGCCCGGACCGGTTCCTGATCAACCGGGTGCGCGGCTCGAACTGGATCTGTTCGGCGCTGGATCTCGACCTGGCGCTGTCGGACCACAGGGGCTTCCGCCAGCCGCTGATCGCGACCTCGATGCGCAAGCTGACCCCGACCGAGATCGCCGCCGTGCCCAAGACGGAGCGGCCGTAGCGGCCGCACGGCGCCGGCCTCGCCCTGCCCCCTGGTCCAACCGAAGATAGGAACCTATACCGATTTGTAGTTGGCTGACCGCCGCGGCTGTTGTTTTGATGCGGCCGCGACGCGTCGGGGGTTGTCGGCCGCGCAGCGGAGATCACGAGGGGGCGCATGCGGGGCAGCCGTCGTCCAGTTCAGCTTGTGCTCGTATCGGCCTTCGCACTCGCGGCGTCGGCGGGGCCGAGCCGCGCCCAGGTCGAGCCCTGGGATCCGTGGGAGCCGGTCAACCGCAAGTTCTACGCCTTCCACCAGGTGATCGACCGATTCGTCCTCTCCCCGGTCGCCAAGGCCTACGGCCATCTGCCCAAGCCGCTGCGCAAGGGTCTGCGCAACTTCGCCCGCAACCTCGGCGAGCCGGGGATCGCCGTGAACGATCTGCTGCAGGGCCGGCCCAAGACGGCGGCCGGCACGGTGGGACGCTTCACCATCAACTCCACCGTGGGCGTCGGCGGAGTCCTGGACGTGGCGAAGCGGACCGGCCTGCCGCACCACGACAACGACTTCGGCACGACCCTCGGCCGCTGGGGGGCCGATCCGGGGCCCTATATGTTCCTGCCGCTGCTGGGGCCGAGCGACGTGCGCGACACGGTCGGCGGCGTCGTGAACATCGTCCTCAACCCGTACACCTGGCTGAACTACTCCGGTCGGACGGAAGTCGCCGTCATCACCACCCTGGAGAACGGGATCGACAAGCGCTACGAGGCCCGGCAGGCGCTGGAGACCGTCCGCGAGACCTCCACCGATCCCTACGCCACCTTGCGCTCCTTCTATCAGCAGAGCCGGGAGGCGGCGATCCATGGCGCCGCCGCCGTCAGCCTGCCCGACTTCGAGACGCCGGAGATCGAGAGCGAGCCCGGAACCCGCGCCGCGCCGCAGAACCTGCCGGAGCTTCCGGACATCCAGTCCGAACCGGAGCCGTCCGTCCCCTCGACGCAAACGCCGCCGCAAACGCCGTCTGCGGCTCCGTCCGAGCCCTCGGCGCCGGCTGCGCCCGCCGCCGGCCCTGCCCCTCCGCCCTGAACGGCGGGGACTTGAACCGGGGCTTCGTGCTTCGCATTTTCCAGACCATCTCTCGCTGGAGCCGCCTGAACCCATGCGCCCGACCGCAGCCTGCGCCGCACTGGCGATCTTCCTCGCCGGCGTGCCGACGCTCACCCAGGCCCAGGCCGCCGATCCTGCGGCGGCCCAGATCCAGGACTTCAACAACACCCTGCTCGAGACGATGAAGCAGGCCAAGCAACTGGGGCCAAAGGGCCGCTTCCAGAAGCTGGACCCGGCGATCGCCCAGCACTTCGACCTGCCGACCATGACGCGCTTCGCCGTCGGCTCGACCTGGACCACGATTTCGCCGGCTGACCAGGCCACCCTCGTCGCCGCCTTCAGGCGGATGACCGCGGCGACCTACGCCCACAACTTCGACGGCTACAACAACCAGCGGTTCACCATCGACCCGGAGGTCGTGACGCGCGGTTCCGACAAGCTGGTGAGATCGCACCTGATCGGCGGCTCGGACAAGACCGATCTGACCTATCGCATGCGCCAGGTGGGCGGGACCTGGAAGATCATCGACGTCTACTACAACAGCACCGTCAGCTCGCTGCTCGGCCAGCGCTCGGAGTACGCCTCGACCCTGAAGACCGGCGGCGCGCCGGCCCTGGTCAAGAAGCTGAACAACCGCGCGACCGAGCTGCTGGGATAGGAGACTTCACGCCGGCGTCGCCGGCGCGTCGTGGGCGAGGCCGGCGGCGCCCGCGGCCCGCTCGCCCAGCACCACCACCAGGCTGCCGATCAGGATCATCGCCCCGCCGGCCGCCAGGCCCAGCGTCAGCCGGTCGCCGAACAGGAGCACGCCCAGGGTCGCGCCGAGCAACGGCTCGATGTTGATGAAGACGCCGGCGGTGGCGCTGCCGACGCGGGTCGCGCCGTACTGCCAGGCGGCGGTGGCGAGAAGGGTCGAGAACAGCCCCTGGCCCGCGACGCCGGCCCAGGCCAGCGGGCTCACGTCCAGCTTCGGCGGCCCGTGCAGCACCAGCGCCACGGGCAGGATCGTCAGCGCCGCGACCACGATGGTCACCGCCGGAACCGCCAGCGGCGTCGGTCCCGCGGGCGCGCGCTTGAGCGCGATCAGCCAGCCCAGGAAGACGAACAACGAGCCGACCGAGAGCGCGATCCCGAGCGGCGAGCCCGCTCCCTCCGGCCGCCCGGCGATCAGCGCCGCCCCGGCGGTGGCCAGCGCCACGCCGGCCCAGACCAGGCGGTTGAGCCGCTCGCCCATCAGCCGGGCGCAGACGGCGATCAGCGCCGGCATGGCGCCGACCAGCAGGGCGGCAAGCGTGATGCGCACCCGCGCCAGCCCCTCGAACTGCATCAGAAAGCCCAGGCCGTAGAAGGCGCCCGCGGCGAGCGCCGGCCAAGAGCGGAAGAGCGCCCGCGCCTCGCGGCTCGCCAGCGCGAAGGGCGCGGCGAGGACGGCGGCGAGCGCGAACCGCAACAGCACCATCTGCGACGCCGGCATCTCGGCCAGCGCCAGCTTGCCCAGCGGAAACCCCACGCCCCAGCCCGCGCCGGCCGCCGCCAGCGCCAGAATCGCCAATCCCCGCATGGCCTCGCTTATCGCACGAAACGGCGCGCGGAGATGGGCTGTCGAACGACCGGCGCCTAGAGACTAGTTCGGCGTCGTGGTGGTGGTGGTCGTGCCGCCGCTCGCCGGGTCCGGGACCGTCACATAGACGACCGTGTCGCCCTCGTAGCGCGGCTCGTAATAGGCCCCGCCGCACGAGTAGTAGGAATAGCCGGCGTAGGGATAGGGCGAACAGCCGTGCGGCAGCGAGTAGTAGACCGAGCCCCAGGCCGCCGCGGTGACCGCCGCCGCCGTGCCGATGGCCAGGCCGGCGCCGACCGGATAGTCGTTCCAGCCGCCCCAGCCGCCGTCGTTGTCGATGTTGATGTTGTTGCCGTTGCCGACGTTGACGTTGCCGCGGTTGACGTTGCCCCGGTTGGCGGCGACGTTGCCGCGATTTGCGCCGCCGACGCCGCCCGCGCCGCCGACACCCCCGACGCCGCCCACGCCTCCGACACCGCCCACGCCGCCGACGCCTCCCACGCCGCCTGCGCCTCCCACACCGCCGACCC
>NZ_DATELG010000260.1:0-2613 GCF_035276905.1 Phenylobacterium sp.
AGCCGGCCGTCGGCGGCGACCAGGGCCGCGGCCCCGTCCAGCGCCTCGATCAGCCGCTCGGGCGAAAGCTCCGGATCGGCGGCGTGCTCGGGCGCGCCGCGCATGACGATCAGCCCCAGGCAGGTGACGCCGGTGAGGCCCGCCAGCAGCATCAGGGTCGCCAGCAGGTTCTGGCTGGAGTGCAGCGCCACCCAGGCGGTGAAGCCGACGGCCAGCAGGAAGAAGCCCACCGCAGCCCCGGTGAGCACGTCGAGCTTGCGGCGCTCGCCCCTGCTGGACTGCGGCCCGGCCATCGTCGCGCTTGCGCCGCCCCCCTGCGAAAATCCGGGGCCGCCCTGCCGGCCCAGCGATTCGGTCATGGCTATTGTCTCACAGCGGGCGCGCCGTCGCACGACGGCGGCTCTGCCTCAGGATGAAGCCGATGATCTTGGCCACGGCTTCATAGTGGGCGGGCGGGATGACGTCGTCGATCTCGACCGCGGCGTAGAGGGCGCGCGCCAGCGGCGGGTCCTCGATGACCGGCACATTGGCTTCCTTGGCGACGTCGCGGATCTTCAAGGCGACCGCGTCCATGCCCTTGGCGACGCAGATCGGGGCGTCGTCCTCGCCCTGCACATACTTCAGCGCCACGGCGTAGTGGGTCGGGTTCATCACCACCACCGTGGCCTTGGGCACGGCCTGCATCATCCGCCGCTTGGCGCGTTCGGCGCGGATCTGCTTCTGGCGCGCCTTCACGTGCGGGTCGCCTTCGGTGTTTTTGAACTCCTCCTTCAGCTCCTCCTTGCTCATCCGCATGCGCGCCATGAAGCGCTGCTTCTGGATGAACCAGTCCGCCCCGGTGATGACCATCAGCAGGGCCAGCACCGCGAACACCAGCCGGCGCAGGATGTCGATCAGGAACGGCAGGATGGCCGCGGGCTCCAGGGTGGCCAGCCGCTCCATCTCGCTCAGGTGCGGCCTCACGATCCACCAGGCGAGGATGGCGGTGATCGCCACCTTCACCAGCGACTTGGCGAACTGGATCAGGCCGTCGAGGCCGAAGACCCGCTTCAGCCCCTGCATCGGCGAGAGCTTGCTGAAGTCGGGCTTCAGCTTGTCGGGCGTGAACATCAGCCCGGTCTGGAAGAGGTTGCCGGCCACGCCGGCGAAGCCGGCGGCGAGCAGCACCATCAGGATCACCGGCAGGGCCGCTTCCAGCACGTGGCGCGCCACCGCCGTCCCGCCGCCGCCCGCCAGCTGGATGTCCTGCGGATGGGCGAGGAACGGCAAGAGGGCGCCGGCCAGGTTGCGGCTGATCCAGCCGCCGGCGATCAGCAGCACCGAGACGCTGGCCGCCAGCGAGGCGAGCTGCGGCAGTTCCGGAGTCTTGGGAACGTCGCCCTTCTCGCGCGCCTGTTCGAGCCGGCGGGGCGTCGCCTCCTCTGTGCGCGATGCGGCGTCGTGCTCGTCGGCCATGGCGGTCTAAGCGAACACGCTCAGGAGTTCGCGGAAGCGGTCGATGAAGACCAGGCCGATGACGCCGAGGCTGAGCGCGAAAATCGACAGGCTGGTCAGCACCAGCAGCGGCGAGGCGACGAAGAACACCTGGAATTGCGGCATCACCCGGTTCACCAGGCCGGTGGCGATGTTGAAGATGAAGGCGAAGACCATCACCGGCGCCGCCAGCTGCAGGCCGAGCGCGAAGGACTTGCCCATGGTCTGGACCGCCAGCTGGGCCGCGTCGGCGACCGGCACGACCTTGCGGAACGGGAAGAGGGAATAGGACCGCACGATCGCGGCGATGAACATGTGGTGCAGATTGGTGGTCATGATCAGCACCAGCGCCATGAGACCCAGGAAGGTGCCCAGCGTGGTCGAGGGGGTCGCCTGGGTCGGGTTGGCGGTCTGGGCGAAGGACAGCGTCGTCTGGATGGAGACGATCTCGCCGGTGACCGCCAGCACGTTCATGAACAGCCGCAGGATCCCGCCGATCATCAGCCCGATCATCGCCTCCTTGGTCACCGCGCCGGCGAGCTCGGCGACGGTGGCGGGCTCGGCGGGCGCGCCCACGGTCAGCACCGGATAGAGGGCAAGCGTCATGACGAAGGCCATGGACAGCCGGATCCGCGCCGGGATGAAGCTCTCGCCGATGCCGGGGATCAGCATGACGATCGCGCCCAGCCGGGCGAAGAGCAGGGCGCCCGCGAAGACCTGCTGGGCGGTGGCGTAGTGCTCCATGCTGGCGCCGGGCTACATGCCGGCGATGCGGGCGGCGATGTTGCGCATGAAGCCGCTCATCAGCGCGCCCATCAGCGGCAGGAAGATCAGCAGCGAGACGAACACCGCGACGATCTTCGGCGCGAACACCAGGGTCTGCTCCTGCACCTGGGTCAGCGCCTGCAAAAGGCCGATCGCCACCCCCACCACCAGGCCCACGATCAGCACCGGGGCCGACAGCTGGATGGTGAGCCAGATGGCGTCGCGGCCGACATCCAGAACCTCGGCGCCGTTCATGACATCAACCTTTTAAACCGCCCGACGGAATCGCCCTCGCGGACGCGGCTCAAGGGTCGGCGGATCATGGTTAACGATTGGCTACTTTCGTTAACGAAGCCGGCAGATTTTGCCGGGGTG
>NZ_DATELG010000261.1:0-3218 GCF_035276905.1 Phenylobacterium sp.
CGACCGCTGCGACCTGCGCTGCGTCTACTGCATGGCCGAGCACATGGTCTTCCTGCCGCGGGCCGAGCTGCTCACCCTGGAAGAGCTCGACCGGGTGGCGAGCGCCTTCGTGGCCCTGGGGACCCGCAAGCTGCGCATCACGGGCGGCGAGCCGCTGGTGCGCAAGGGCCTGATGGACCTGATCCGCTCGCTCGGCCGCCACCTCGCCTCCGGGGCGCTGGAGGAACTGACCCTCACCACCAACGGCACACGGCTCTCGGAGTTCGCCCGCGAGCTGGCGGACGCGGGCGTGCGTCGCATCAACGTCTCGCTCGACACCCTGAACCCCGAGCTCTTCAAGCGGCTGACCCGCGGCGGCGAGGTGGCCAAGGTGCTCAGCGGGATCGAGGCGGCCCGGGCCGCGGGCCTGAACGTCAAGATCAACGTCGTGGCGCTGGCGCACGACAACGCCGGCGAGCTGCCCGAGCTGATCGCCTGGGCGCACGGCCGGGGCCTGGACGTCACCCTGATCGAGACCATGCCGATGGGCGAGATCGAGGCCGACCGCACCGACCAGTACCTGTCGCTGGCGAAGGTACGGCGCGAGCTGGAGAGCTTCTGGACCCTGACCGACCTTGCGCTCTCCACCGGCGGGCCGGCGCGCTACGTCCAGGTCGCCGAGACCGGCGGGCGGCTGGGCTTCATCACCCCGCTCAGCCACAATTTCTGCGAGGCCTGCAACCGCGTGCGGCTGACCTGCACCGGGACCTTGCACACCTGTCTGGGCCAGGAGGACGCCACCGACCTGCGCGGCGTGCTGCGCGCCGGCGGCTCGGACGCCCAGCTGGCGCGCGCGATCCGCGACGGCGTTTCGGCCAAGCCGAAGGGCCACGACTTCCACATCGGCCGCGGCGAGGCGCCCTCGGTCGCCCGCCACATGTCGACCACCGGCGGCTGAACCATGGCGCGCGTGCTCCTCTTCGGCCCCTTGCGCGACCTCGCCGGCTGGCGCGAGCGCGAGCTGGCCGCGGTCAGCCTGGAAGACCTGCGTCGCGCCCTGGGCGCTGAGGATCCGGCGCTGGGCGAGGCGCTGGCCGCGCCCGGCGTGCAGGTGGCGCTCGACCAGGCCATCGTCCGCGGTGACGCCGCCCTCTCGGCGGCGACCGAGGTCGCCTTCCTGCCACCGATGAGCGGCGGATGATCCGGCTGACCGAAGACCGCTTTGACCCCGGCGCCCTGCTCTCGGACTTCTGTCAGGGCCGTTCAGAGGTGGGCGCGGTGGCGAGCTTCACCGGTATCGCCCGCGCCGAAGCCGGCGCCGCCACCGTCCTGGAGCTGGAGGCCTATCCGGGTTTCACCGAGGCGGCGATCGGCGAGATCGCCGAGCGCGCGCGCCAGCGCTTCGGCCTCGCGGACCTGATGATCCTGCACCGCGTCGGCAAGATCGCGCCGGGCGAGCCGATCGTCTTCGTCGCCACCGCCGCCAGCCACCGCCGCGAGGCCTTCGAGGCCTGCGACTATCTGATGGACTATCTGAAGAGCCGCGCCCCCTTCTGGAAGAAGGAGCACGGCCCGGCCGGCGCGCGCTGGATCGAGCCGCACGCCCGCGATCATGCCGACATCGCCCGCTGGGAGTAGGCTTCCGCCGCGGGGTCGCGGTAAAAGGCCCGCCTGTCATTCCCAGGAGCTTGCCATGAGCGCCCCGACGTTGGCCCCCGGCGGCCGGATCGATGAAGCCAAGCCGCGCAAGTCCGTCCGCATGGCGGTGCTGACCGTCTCCGACAGCCGCGACGCCTCGAACGACACGTCCGGCGACATCCTGGCCGGCCGCATCCAGGAGGCGGGGCACGCGTTGGTCAGCCGCGCCATCGTGCGCGACGACGTCGAACGAATCCGCATGGAAGTGCGCGCCTGGATCGACGCCGGGGTGGAGGCGATCGTCACCACCGGCGGCACTGGCGTCACCGGCCGCGACGTGACGCCCGAGGCGCTGCGGCCGCTGTTCGACAAGGAGCTCGACGGCTTCTCGGTGGTCTTCCACCTTGTGAGTTATCAATCGGTCGGGCTCTCGACATTACAGTCGCGGGCGCTGGCCGGGATCATCGGCGGAACCTTCGTCTTCTGCCTGCCGGGCTCGAATGGGGCGGTGAAGGACGGCTGGGACAAGGTCATCGGGCCGCAGCTCGACAGCCGCCACGGCCCCTGCAACATGGTCGAGCTGATGCCGCGGTTGCTGGAACATTGAGCCGCCTGACCCACATCGACGAGACCGGCCGCGCGCGCATGGTCGACGTCTCCGGCAAGGCCGCCACCGTCCGCGAGGCGGTGGCCGAAGGGTTCCTGCGCATGGCGCCGGACACGCTCACGCTGGCCCTCTCCGGCGAGGGCAGGAAGGGCGACGTCCGCGCCGTGGCCGAGATCGCCGGGGTGATGGCGGCGAAGAAGACCGCCGAGCTGATTCCGATGTGCCATCCGCTGGCGCTGTCGAAGGTCGAGGTCCGGGTCGAGCCGGCCGAAGGCGGGCTCTCCGTTTCCGCCCGGGTGAAAACCGCCGGCCCCACCGGCGTGGAGATGGAGGCCCTGACCGCCGTCTCGGTCACCTGCCTGACGCTCTATGACATGCTGAAGGCCGCCGAGAAGGGCATGGTCATCGAGGCGGTGCGGCTGGTCGAGAAGACCGGCGGGAAGTCGGGGGACTGGAAGGCGGGGTGAACAGATGCTCCCCTCAGGGGGAGGATCTTGCGAGGTTGAACAAACCCATGAAGCTCCTCACCGTCGAAGACGCCCGCGCGCGGATGCTGGCCGAGGTCGCCGCCCTGGCCGCCGAGACTGTGCCCGTCGCCGCCGCGATCGGCCGGGTGCTGGCCGAGGACGTGGCCGCGGTGCGCGATCAGCCGCCGTTCCGGGCCTCGGCGATGGACGGCTGGGCGCTGCGCACCGCCGATGCTCCGGGCGAGCTCGCGATCGTCGGCGAGAGCGCCGCGGGGCGCGGCTATCCGGGCCTGGTCGGCGCCGGCGAGGCGGTGCGGATCTTCACCGGGGCCGCCGTGCCGGACGGCTGCGACACGGTCGTCATCCAGGAGGACGCCGAGCGCGACGGCGACCGGGTCCGCGTCCCGGCGGCCAAGGCCTTCGCCAACATCCGCCCCGCCGGGGGCGACTTCGCGGCCGGCGCGGCGCTGCTGCGGCGGGGCGAGCGCATCGATCCCTGGCGGCTGTCGCTGGCGGCGGCGGCCGGG
>NZ_DATELG010000262.1:0-3491 GCF_035276905.1 Phenylobacterium sp.
GGGCGGAGCGTTACGATGAGCATCGACGACGATCAGTTGAAGAGCCGCCTGCTGGCCGCGCCGACCCAGAGACTGCTGGCCGAGGCCCGCGCGCGCCGCGACGCCCGCGGGCCCGCGCGCACCACCTATTCGCGCAAGGTCTTCATCCCCCTGACGCAGCTCTGCGCCGACGTCTGCCACTACTGCACCTTCGCCAAGGCGCCGCGGGCCCTGGCCCAGGCCTACCTCTCGCCCGAGCAGGTCCTCGACATCGCGGCCAAGGGCAAGGCGATGGGCTGCAAGGAGGCGCTGTTCACCCTGGGCGACGCCCCCGAGCGCCGCTACGCCGCCGCGCGCGAGGCGCTCGCCGCCCTCGGCTTTGCGCGCACCGTCGACTACGTCGAGCACTGCGCGCGCCTGGTGCTGACCGAGACCGGCCTTTTGCCGCACATCAACGCCGGGGTGCTGGCCGCTGAGGACTACCAGCGCCTGCGCGCCGTCTCGGCCTCCTGCGGCCTGATGCTGGAGAGCGCCTCGGACCGGCTATGCCAGAAGGGCGGCCCGCACTTCGGCTCGCCGGACAAGGTCCCGGCGGTGCGCCTAGCCTCGCTGGACGCCGCCGGCGCTGCGCGCGTTCCCGTCACCAGCGGCGTCCTGGTCGGCATCGGCGAGACAGAGGCCGAGCGCATCGACGCCCTCTTCGCGCTGCGCGACCTGCACCGCCGTCACGGCCACCTGCAGGAAGTCATCGTCCAGAACTTCCGCGCCAAGGACGACACCAGGATGGCGGCGGCGCGGGAGCCGTCGGAGGCCGACCTCTACCGCGTTATCGCCTGGGCCCGGATCATGCTGCCCGACGAGGTTGCGGTGCAGGCGCCGCCGAACCTGAACGAGGGGCGGTTGCAGGCCCTGCTCGACGCCGGCATCGACGACTGGGGCGGGATCTCGCCGGTCACTATCGACCATGTGAATCCTGAGGCGCCCTGGCCGCACATAGAGCAACTCGCCGAGGTCTGCGCCCGCGCCGGCCGCCCGCTGGTAGAGCGGCTCACCGTCTACCCCCGCTATGTGCACGCCCGCGCCGAGTGGCTGGACGCCAAGATGCGCGCGCCCGTGCTGAAGCTGAGCGACACCGAGGGGCTCGCCCGCGACCACGCCTGGTGCCCCGGCTCGGTCTCGCACCCGCCGGGCTCGGTGAAAGCGCCCCTGGGGCCGCCGGCGATCGGGCCGGGCGTATCGGTGGACCGGATCCTCGCTCGCGCGGCCGCGGGCGCGGAACTGGACGAGGGCGAGATCACCGCCCTCTTCGCCGCCCGCGGGGCGCACGCCCAGGCGGTGGTGCGCGCGGCCGATGCGCTGCGCGCCGAGGCGCGGGGCGACGTCGTCTCCTACGCGGTGAACCGCAACATCAACTACACCAACATCTGCACCTACAGTTGTGGATTCTGCGCCTTCTCCAAGACCTCGACCAAGGCCGGAACCCGCGACAGGCCCTATGCCCTACCGGACGAGGAGGTGGCTCAGCGCGCCGTCGAGGCGGTGGCCAACGGCGCGACCGAGGTCTGCCTGCAGGGCGGCATCCACCCGAGCTACACCGGCGAGACCTATCTGGGGATTCTGCAGGCGGTGAAGCGCGCGGTCCCCGACCTGCACGTCCACGCCTTCTCGCCGCTGGAGGTGAGTTCGGGCGCGGCGACCCTGGGCATGGGCGTGCGCGACTATCTGCTGCGGTTGAAGGACGCCGGCCTGGGCTCGCTGCCGGGCACCGCCGCGGAGATCCTCGACGACGAGGTCCGCGCCGAGATCTGCCCGGACAAGCTGAACACCCGGGAATGGCTGGACGTCGTGCGCGACGCCCATGAGGTCGGCCTGCCGACCACCGCCACCATCATGTTCGGCCATCTCGACCGGCCCGAGCACTGGGCGCGCCACCTCCTGGCCGTCCGTCGCCTGCAGCTCGACACCGGCGGCTTCACCGAATTCGTGCCGCTGCCCTTCGTGCACATGCAGTCGCCGCTCTACCTGAAGGGCAAGGCGCGGCGCGGCCCGACCTGGCGCGAGTGCGTGCTGATGCACGCGGTCGCCCGCCTGGCGCTCTACCGGGCGATCGACTCCATCCAGTGTTCCTGGGTGAAGCTGGGCCTCGAGGGCGCGGCGGCCTGCCTCAACGCCGGCTGCAACGACCTGGGCGGGGTGCTGATGAACGAAAGCATCAGCCGCGCGGCCGGCGCCGAGCACGGCCAGGAGGTCAGCGTCGCCGAGCTGCGCGCCGCTGCGGAATCCGCCGGCCGGACGCTGCGCCAGCGGACGACGCTCTACAAACTGATCGAGCCGACGACGCCGGTGCGTGAGCTGGCGTAGCAACGATCAGTCGTCGGACAGGTCCGACTCCGAGTCCTCGAACAGGTACTGCGCGGCTCCGTCCATATCGAACAGCCGCATGAGGTCGGCGATGAAGTCGTCTTGGGCGAGCTCCTCCATCCCGCGCTCATAGAGCTCGCGGTTGGTGAACCAGATCTCGGTGACGACGTCATAGGCCGGCGTCCCCTCCGGCACGCGGACCGGGTCGAGGTAGTGGCGGACGTAGCGGGCGGCGAGGGTGCCGAGCACCTTCTCGCCCATCTTGCGGTGGACGTCCTCGTAATAGGTCCTGAACTCGGACCGGCTGAGGCCCGGCTTGCGCTTCATGAAGTAGACCGTCTTGATCATCGCGACCTCCCGGCTTCGCCGGCGATTGGATCATGCGCTCGCCGATCGGCCTATGTCTTGAGGCCCGGATTGGCGATCAGGCGCGATCAGTCGCGTTTCTGCAGGATCACCGTCCCGTCGTCGGCGGGCCGTGCGTCGACCGGCGCAAACGCGCCGAGCCGGCGCAGCACCGCGGCCTCGTCGTCCAGCGTCAGGACGCCGCTGAAGCGGATCTGGGCGGTCTCGGCGTCGGCCACCCGCACCGGCCGCGCATAGCGCCGCTGCAGGTCGGCGGCGACCTCGCCCAGCGGCGCGTTGCGGTAGATCAGACGGCCGGAGGTCCAGCCGAAGGCCTCTTCGGCGTCCGCCGCGCGGACCAGGGAGCTCGATGCGCCGTCGACATGCACCAGCTGCTGGCCCACGGTGACGCGGGTCGGGGCCGCCGACGCATCGCCCAGCGGCCGCACCTCGACCACGCCGCGGCGGACGGTGAGCACGACCCGGCGATCGCGACGGCGCAGGTTGAATTGGGTGCCGACCACCCGGACCTCCTGGTCGCCGACCCGGATGAGGAACGGACGGCGCGGGTCGTGGGCGACATCGAAGACCGCCTCGGCGTCGGCCATCTGCACGCGCCGGCTGGCCCGGTCGACGTGCACGGCGATGTGCGAGCCGGCGTTCAGATGCACCTGGGTGCCGTCCGCCAGCCGGAGCTGGCGGGTCTGGCCCGGGGGGGCTTCATAGATGGTCGGGTGGGAGATCCAGGCCGTGTCGGGCTGGGGCTGCAGCACCAGGATCGCGGCGAGGCCGGCCGCGACCGCGCC
>NZ_DATELG010000263.1:0-4522 GCF_035276905.1 Phenylobacterium sp.
CGCCTATACCCTGGACGGCTTCGATTCCGAGGGGATCTTCCCCTCGATCCTCGGCCACGAAGGCGCCGGCGTGGTGGTCGAGGTCGGCCCGGGCGTGACGAGCGTGAAGCCCGGCGATCACGTGATCCCGCTCTACACGCCGGAATGCCGGCAGTGCAAAAGCTGCCTGTCGCGCAAGACCAACCTTTGCACGGCGATCCGCGCGACCCAGGGCAAGGGCCTGATGCCCGACGGGACCAGCCGGTTCTCCTACAAGGGCCAGCCGATCTTCCACTACATGGGCTGCTCGACGTTCTCGAACTACACCGTGCTGCCGGAGATCGCGGTGGCCAAGATCCGCGAGGACGCGCCCTTCGACACCGCCTGCTACGTCGGCTGCGGGGTGACCACGGGGGTCGGCGCGGTGGTCAACACCGCCAAGGTCGAGCCGGGCGCGAACTGCGTGGTGTTCGGCCTGGGCGGCATCGGCCTCAACGTCATCCAGGGGCTGAAGCTGGTCGGCGCGGCGATGATCGTCGGCGTCGACATCAACCCCGCGCGCGAGGAGTGGGGCCGCAAGTTCGGCATGACCCACTTCGTCAACCCGAAGGAGATCTCCGGCGACGTCGTCGCCCACCTCGTGGAGCTGACCGGCGGCGGGGCCGACTACACCTTCGACGCCACCGGCAACACCGTGGTCATGCGCCAGGCGCTGGAGGCCTGCCACCGCGGCTGGGGCGAGTCGATCATCATCGGCGTGGCCGAGGCCGGCAAGGAGATCGCGACCAGGCCGTTCCAGCTGGTCACCGGCCGGGTGTGGAAGGGCACCGCCTTCGGCGGCGCCAGAGGCCGCACCGACACCCCCAAGGTCGTCGACTGGTACATGGACGGCAAGATCGAGATCGACCCGATGATCACCCACCGCTTCCCGCTGGAGCAGATCAACGAGGCGTTCGACCTGATGCACCGCGGCGAAAGCATCCGCAGCGTCGTGGTCTACTGAAGCAACCACAAGCATGGAGAATTGAGATGGCGGTGATTTCGGGTGACGGCGTCTTTTCGCACACCTGCCTGGGGGCCAGCGACCTGGCGGCCTCGACGAAGTTCTATGACGCGGCCCTGGGGGCGCTGGGCGTGAAGAACCTCGGCCCGTTCGGCGACAGCGCCGTGCTCTACGGCCGGGACAAGCCGGCCTTTCTGGTGCTGCGTCCGGGCAACGGCGGGGCTCCGTCCAGCAACGGCGTGACCGTCGGCTTCGCCGCGGCCAGCCCGGCCGAGGTCGACGCCTTCCACAAGGCGGGCCTGGCGGCCGGCGGCACGGACGAAGGCGCGGCCGGTCCGCGTGGGCACCTGCCGGGCGCCTACGCCGCCTATCTGCGCGATCCGGCCGGCAACAAGGTCTGCGCCTACACCTTCACCGCGGCCTAGGTTCAAGATGGCCCTGGAGACGGTTTCGACCAGCCGCAGCTTCGGCGGCGTGCAAGGCGTCTATCGCCACGCCTCGGCGGCCACGGGGACGGAGATGACCTTCTCCGTCTTCGTTCCCCCACAGGCGGAGCAGGAACCACGCCCGGTCGTGACCTACCTCTCGGGCCTCACCTGCACCCACGCCAACGTCACCGAGAAGGGCGAGTTTCGGCGCACCGCCGCCGAGCTCGGTCTGATCGTGGTCTGTCCGGACACCAGCCCGCGCGGCGCGGACGTCCCGGACGACGAAGCCTACGACCTGGGCCAGGGCGCGGGGTTCTACCTCGACGCGCTCCAGGCGCCCTGGTCGGCCCATTTCCGCATGGAAAGCTACATCGGCGAGCTCTCCTCCCTGATCGCCGAGCACTTCCCGGCCGACCCCAGTCGGCTGGGGATCTTCGGTCACTCCATGGGCGGGCATGGGGCCTTGACCCTCGCCCTGCGCCATCCCGGACGCTGGCGTTCCGTCTCGGCCGTCGCCCCGATCTGCGCGCCGAGCCAGGTCCCTTGGGGCCGCAAGGCCTTCGCCGCCTACCTCGGTCCGGACGAAAGCCTCTGGCGCCAGCACGACGCCGCCAGCTTGATCGCGGCCGGCGGTCGGCTGCCGCCGCTGCTGGTCGACGTCGGCGAGGCCGATCCCTTCCTCGAGCGCGAGCTCAAGCCCGAGTTGCTCGAGGCGGCTTGCGAGGCGAGCGGACAGCCGCTGACGCTGCGCCGTCGCGCCGCCTATGATCATTCCTACTATTTCATCTCGACATTCATGGCGGAGCATCTTCACTGGCACGCCGAGCAGCTCGCCTGACGTGCGCAGGATCGGAGCATACCGTGTCGACCCTCGAACTCATCGGCGAAATCCTGGCCCGCCATGACGGTCGCGAGGGCGCGCTGATCCCGATCCTGCACGACATTCAGGACGCCCTCGGGTTCGTCCCCGAGACGGCGGTTCCGGCCGTCGCCCAGCGCCTCAACCTGACGCGGGCCGAGGTGCACGGCGCGCTCAGCTTCTACCATGACTTCCGTCGCGAGCCGGCGGGCCGCCACGTGGTGAAGCTTTGCCAGGCCGAGGCCTGCCAGGCGCGGGGCGGCCGCGCCTCCACCACCGAGTTGGAAGCTCGGTTGGGGGTGGCGATGGGCGAGACGTCGCCGGACGGTCGGGTGAGCCTCGAACCGGTCTACTGCCTGGGCCTCTGCGCAAGCGGGCCGGCGGCCCTGGTCGACGGCCGTCCGGTCGGTCGCCTCGACCGCCCAGCCCTGGCGCGCCTGGTCAGCGAGCTCTCACGATGAGCCTGCGGTTCTATGTGCCGAAGGACATGGCCGCGGTGGCGGTCGGGGCGGATCGTGTCGCCCAGGCTCTGCGAGACGAAGCCGACCGTCTGGGATTGCGCATCGAGATCGTCCGCACCGGTTCGCGCGGGGCGTTCGAGCTGGAGCCCCTGGTGGAGGTTGATACGCCGGCGGGCCGGATCGGCTACGCCCGGATCGACGAGGCGCTGGCGCCGAGCCTTCTAACGGCCGCTCTGTCCGAGGGCGCCGACCGCCATCCGTCCTACGTCGGCCGGCCCGAAGACCTGCCGTTCTTCAAGCGCCAGACACGGCTGACGTTCGCGCGCTGCGGCCTGATCGATCCGGCCTCGCTCGAGGCCTACCGCGCCAACGGCGGCTGGCGCGGGCTGGAGCGCGCCCTGGCGCTCGGGCCGGAGGGCGTCGTCGAGGCGGTGAAGCAGTCGGGCCTGCGCGGCCGCGGCGGCGCCGGCTTCCCGGCCGGGATCAAGTGGGACACGGTGCGGCTCGCCCAGGCTCCTCGCAAGTTCGTGGTCTGCAACGCCGACGAGGGCGACAGCGGGACCTTCGCCGACCGCATGCTGATGGAAGGCGACCCGTTCCTGCTGATCGAGGGCATGGTCGTCGCGGGTTTGGCGACCGGGGCGGAGAAGGGCTACATCTACATCCGCTCGGAGTACCCCTTCGCCGTCCGCGCCATGCAGGTCGCGATCGACGCCGCCTACGCCGCCGGCCTGCTCGGCGAGCGCGTCGCCGGCTCGGCCGTCCGCTTCGACCTGGAGGTCCGCGTCGGGGCGGGCGCCTATGTCTGCGGCGAGGAGACCGCGCTCCTCGAATCCATCGAGGGCAAGCGCGGCCAGGTGCGGGCCAAGCCGCCCTTGCCGGCGCACCGGGGCCTGTTCGGGGCCCCTACCCTGATCAACAACGTGCTGACGCTGGCGGCCGTGCCGTTCATCCTGGCCGAAGGCGCCGAGGCCTACCGCGATTTCGGCGTCGGCCGGTCGCGCGGCACCATGCCGATCCAGCTGGCCGGCGACATCCGGAACGGCGGACTGTTCGAGACGGCCTTCGGCGTCAGCCTGGGCGAGCTGGTCGAGGACATCGGCGGCGGGACCCTGTCGGGCCGGCCGATCCGGGCGGTGCAGGTCGGCGGGCCGCTGGGGGCTTACTTCCCGCGCAGCCTGTTCGACACCGCCTTCGACTACGAAGCCTTCGCCGCCCGCGGCGGTCTGATCGGCCACGGCGGGGTGGTGGTGTTCAACGACACCGTCAACCTGCTGCAGCAGGCGCGCTTCGCCATGGAGTTCTGCGCCATCGAGAGCTGCGGCAAGTGCACGCCCTGCCGCCTGGGCTCGACCCGCGGCGTCGAGGTGATCGACCGCATCGCCGCCGGCGAGCGGCGGGAGGCGAACCTCGGCCTCCTGGAAGAGCTTTGCGAGACGATGAAATTGGGTTCGCTTTGCGCTCTGGGCGGTTTCACCCCCTACCCCGTGACGAGCGCGTTCACCCATTTCCCGGAAGATTTCGGCCCGGCCCACAGGTCCGCGGCCGCCGAGTAAGGACAAGGCGCCATGGCTTCCCTGCGCGACCTCGATTACGGAACCCCGGCCTCCGGCGCCCAGGAGGACGTCGCCCTGACCATCGACGGCCAGGCCGTCACGGTTCCCGCCGGCACCTCCATCCTCAGGGCCGCCCAGACGATCGGCACATCGATCCCCAAGCTCTGCGCCACCGACAACCTGGAGGCGTTCGGCTCGTGCCGCCTGTGCCTGGTGGAGGTCGAGGGGCGAGCCGG
>NZ_DATELG010000264.1:0-2610 GCF_035276905.1 Phenylobacterium sp.
GGTTCCGGCGCAGCGGGCGTCTCGGCGCGTTGCGGCGCGGCTTCCTGCTTCGGTTCCGGCGCAGCGGCTTGCGGCGCGGGCGCGGCGGCGTTGCTGTCGCCATTGAGCGTCGCGATCGGCGTGTTGACCTTCACGTTCTGCGCGCCCTCGTCGACCAGGATGGCGGCCACCTTGCCCTCGTCCACCGCCTCGACCTCCATCGTCGCCTTGTCGGTCTCGATTTCGGCGATCACGTCGCCGGACTTCACCGTGTCGCCGACCTTCACGTGCCATTTGGCGAGCGTGCCTTCCTGCATGGTGGGCGACAGCGCGGGCATCAGGACGTCGATCGTCATGGATTCTTTCTCAGGCTTTGGTCGGGTTTCGGCGCGGGTCTTGCGCCAAGCAGCCGGTCGTCAAAGGCATGGGCGCCCCGCTCATGCTGGCTCCCTGGAAAGGTGGGAGAGGCTTGCGGCGTTGGCTTCCCAGTTCTGGCCGTCGAAGGCCTCGACCCGCAGGGCCACGCCTTCCAGGCTGTCGAGGCAGCGGGCGTTGACGCTCCAGCCGTCGGGGTTCGAACGCGGACGGTAGAAGCTCTTCACGCCGCACTCGGCGCAAAACATGTGCTTCGCGACGCGCGTGTTGAAGCTGTACTCGCTGAGCCGCTCGGCGCCCTTGGTCAGCCGGAACCGGCTTTCGGGCACGATGATGTGCACGAAGCCGGTCTTGGCGCACATCGAGCAGTTGCAGGTCTGCGCCTCCACCTCGGCGGGCAAGGCGACCTCGAAGCGGACACCGCCGCAATGACAGCCGCCTGCGCGCCAGGTGAAGGCGTCCGCGCTCACTTCTTGTAGCTCACCGCCTTCACCGCCTCGACGATCCGTTCGACCGAGGGCAGCGACAGCGCTTCCAGGTTGGCCGCATAGGGCAAGGGCACGTCACGCTGGCTGACCCGCGCGGGCGGGGCGTCCAGGTAATCGAAGGCGTGCTCGACGACGCGGGCCGCGACCTCGGCGCCGACGCCCATCGGGCTCCAGCCCTCCTCGACCGTGACCAGGCGGTTCGTCTTCTTGACGCTCTCGACGACGGTCACATGGTCGAGCGGGCGGATCGTCCGCAGGTCGACGACCTCCGCCGCGACCCCCTCCTTGGCCAGGTGCTCGGCGGCCTCGAGGGCGAAGCCGACCATGCGGGAATAGGCGACGATGGTGACGTCGGTCCCCTCGCGGCGCACCTTGGCCTTGCCGATGGGCAGCACCCAGTCGATCCCTTCCGGCACCTCGAACTCATGGCCGTAAAGCATCTCGTGCTCGAGGAAGACGACCGGGTTGGGGTCGCGGATGGCGGCTTTCAAGAGGCCCTTGGCGTCGGCGGCGTCATAGGGCGCGATCACCTTGAGCCCGGGCACGTGGGCGTACCAGGGCGCATAGTCCTGGCTGTGCTGGGCGGCCACGCGCGCGGCCGCGCCGTTGGGACCACGGAAGACCACCGAGGTCTTCAGCTGGCCGCCGGACATGTAGAGGGTTTTGGCCGCCGAGTTGATGATGTGGTCGATCGCCTGCATGGCGAAGTTCCAGGTCATGAATTCGACGATCGGCTTCAGGCCCGCCATGGCGGCCCCGACGCCCAGGCCCGCGAATCCATACTCGGTGATCGGCGTGTCGATCACGCGACGGTCGCCGAACTCCTGCAGGAGGTCGCGGCTGACCTTGTAGGCGCCCTGGTACTGGGCGACTTCCTCGCCCATCAGGAAGACGTCGCCGTCGCGGCGCATCTCCTCGGCCATGGCGTCGCGCAGGGCGTCGCGCACGGTCTGGCGGATCAGGTTGGTCCCGGCCGGCAGATCGGGGTCCGTCAGCGGCGTCGGCGGCGTCACGGCCGCCGGCCCCTCGCCTTCCGGCCGGGCCCTGGCCTCGGACGGCGCCTTCTTCTCGGCGTCGCCGGAGGGCTCCTTGGCGACCGGCTTGTCGGAGACGGTGTCGACCTGCTGGGCCTCCGCGGTCAGGGCCGGTGCGGGCGGCGGCCCGGCCGCCTCCCCCTCCTCGCCCGAAAGCCTGGCGATCGGCGTGTTGACCTTCACCTCCTGGGCGCCCTCGGGCACCAGCAGGGCCTCGATCACGCCCTCGTCCACCGCCTCAACCTCCATGGTCGCCTTGTCGGTCTCGATCTCGGCGATCACGTCGCCGGACTTCACCGCATCGCCGACCTTCACATGCCACTTGGCGAGCGTGCCTTCCTGCATCGTCGGCGAGAGCGCCGGCATCAATACCTCGGTCACGCGCGCGCCTCCGTGTAGACGTCGGTGTAGAGCTCGGCCGGGTCGGGCTCTGGCGAGGTGCGGGCGAATTCGGCGGCGTCGGAAACGATGCGCTTCACCTCGGCGTCGATCGCCTTCAGCGCCGCCTCGTCGGCCCAGCCCTTCTTCTCGAGCAGCTCCTCGACGTGGTCGATCGGGTCGCGGGTCTTGCGGATCTCGTCGACCTCCTCGCGCGTGCGGTACTTGGCCGGGTCGCTCATCGAGTGGCCGCGGTAGCGGTAGGTCTTCATTTCGAGGATGTAGGGCCCCTGCCCCGAGCGCGCGTGCTCGGCGGCCTTGGCCGCCGCCGCCTGGACCGCCAGCACGTCCATGCC
>NZ_DATELG010000265.1:0-5961 GCF_035276905.1 Phenylobacterium sp.
TGAAGCTGAACTGGGCGGCGGCGAGCCCGGTGGACGCGGCCGGCTGGCGCGCGCTGGCGGCGATCGGCGAGGCCTGGACGGCGCCCCGGCTGCCGATCAACGGCGCCGACGCGGCGGCCGCAGGCCTGCCCAAGGGGCCCAAGGTCGGCGAGGCGCTGCGCGCGCTGGAGGCGTGGTGGATCGAGGGCGACTTCACCGCCGACCGCGCCCAGGCGCTGGCCAAGCTGAAGGAACTGATCGGATGAAGCTCGGCATCCTCAGGACCGGCGCGCCGCCCAGAGGCGTGGACGGGTTCGGGACCTATCCGGACATGTTCCGCCGCCTGCTCGGCGAGGACGCCTACGACTATTCGGTCTTCGCCGTCGACGAGGGCCAGCTGCCGTCCGCGCCCGACGCCTGCCAGGCCTGGCTGGTGACCGGCTCGTCCAGCGGGGTCTATGACGGGACGTCCTGGATCGGCGCGCTGATGGGGTTCCTGAACGCCGCCAAGGGACGTGCGGCGCTGGTCGGAGTCTGCTTCGGCCACCAGGTCATGGCCCAGGCCTTCGGCGGCCAGGTGATCAAGTCGCCCAAGGGCTGGGGCCTGGGGGAGCAGACCTACGACGTCGTGCGCCGCGAGCCGTGGATGGACGCCGTCCCGCAGATCCGCCTGCCGGGCTCGCATCAGGACCAGGTGGTCGAGCCGCCGCCGGGCGCCGAGGTGGTGGCCGCCAGCGACTTCACCCCGTTCGGCGCGCTCGCCTACCGCGACCAGCCGGCGATCTCGATCCAGCTGCATCCCGAGTTCGAGCCGGCCTACGCCATCGCGCTGATCGAGAACCGCCGCGGATCACGCCTGAGCGAGGAGGAGGCCGATCGCGCCGTCGCCAGCTACCAGGGGCCTGACGATCGCGCGCGCGTGGGCGGCTGGATCCGGAACTTCCTCGACGCGCACAGCGCGGGCCGCGGGCGCTGAACGGGAGCGTCGAGCGGGCGTTCTAGAGGGGAAGCAATCCAACCAGCCCTACACCCGCTCTTCCGCGCGAAAGCGGGGACCGGGGAAGAGCGGAGGTTGAGGCGCCGCAGGAGGCGATGATGCCGAGCAGCGAACCGCCGATCCCCGATCCGGTCGCGCCGCCGATCCCGCCGGAGCTGCCGGTCTCGCCGATCCCGCCGGACATTCCGCCGGGGCCGTTCCCGGACCCCTCGCCCGAGGCTTAGGGCCAGGCGACCAGCGGCGGCATTGAGCTGAGAATCGACTCGATGTTGCCGCCGGTCTTCAGGCCGAACATCGTGCCCTTGTCGTAGAGCAGGTTGAACTCGACGTAACGGCCGCGGCGGACCAGCTGCTGCTCACGGTCGGCCTCGGTCCAGGGCTCGTCCATCCGGTGGCGCGCGATCGTCGGATAGGCCTCGAGGAAGGCCTCGCCGACGTCCTTCGTGAAGGCGAAGTCGCGCTCCCAGTCGCCGGAATCGTGGTGGTCGTAAAAGATGCCGCCGACGCCGCGCGGCTCGTTCCGGTGCGGCAGGAAGAAGTACTCGTCGCAGCGGGCCTTGTAGCGCGGGTACCATTCCGGATCGTGCTTGTCGCAGGCGGCCTTCATCGCCGCGTGGAACAGGCGCGCGTCGTCCGCCTCCTGGCTGCGCTGCTCGTCCACCAGCGGCGTCAGATCCGCCCCGCCGCCGAACCAGTCCCGGGTGGTGGCCAGGTAGCGGGTGTTCATGTGGACCGCGGGGACCCGCGGATTGACCAGGTGGGCGATCAGGCTGATCCCGGTAGCGACGAAGCGCGGGTCCTTGTCGGCGCCCGGCATGGCGGCGGCCATCTCCGGCGTGAAGTTTCCGTGCACCAGGCTGATGTGCACGCCGACCTTTTCGAAGAACCGCCCGTGCAGGAGGCCCATCACCCCGCCGCCGCCGGCCGGCCGGTCCCAGGGCTTCAGCTCGAAGCGTCCGGGCTCGCCGGGGTAGAGGTCCGCCGGAGCCTCGTCCTCCAGCCGCTCGAACTCGGCGACTATCCGGTCGCGCAGGCTGTCGAACCACGCCCGCGCGCGCAGGCTCTTCTCGTCGAGGACGGGGGGCTGGGTCATCGGCGAGGGCTTAGCCTGGATGGAGGGCCGTGAGAACTCCGGGCCGATGCGGAGAGGACTACCTGAACCCCCCCGTCTGCCGCAGCGCTTCGCCGAGCGCCATCGCCGCGGCGTTGACCACGTTCAGCGACCGCGCGCCGGCGACCAGCGGGATGTAGAGGCGTGCGTCGGCGCCGGCGTGGACCTCGGGCGGGACGCCGGCGCTCTCGCGGCCGAACAGCAAGACGTCGTCCGGGCGATAGTGAAAATTGTGGAAGGGCTCGGCGCCCTGGGTGGTGAACAGCAGCAGCCGGCCGCCGGCGCGCTCGGGCGCGTCGATGAACCGTGTCCAGCTCGGATGGCGAACGACCTCCGCCATTTGGGCGTAATCCAGGGCCGCCCGGCGCGCGGCGCGGTCGGAAAGCGGAAAGCCGCAGGGCTCGATCACGTCCACGGGGACGCCCAGACAGGCGCCAAGCCGTAGCGCAGCGCCAAGGTTTTGCGGAATGTCGGGTTGAAAAAGGGCCAAGCGCATTCTAAGCGATCCGCCACGGAACAGGCCGGGGCGTAAAGACGAATCATGGCGGGAAGGCTTGCGCGCGTTCGCAAGGTCGGCCGCCGGGAGTTTGTACTGCCCGTGGCCTGTCCTTAAAGAACCTGCCCGGCCGGACACCTGGTCGGGTTCAAGCCTGGGCGCCTCTTCGCCGATTTCGGAGGGCGCTCGAATTCGAAGGGTAGCTTTAGGTGGCCGACACCGTCGTGGGCGAAAGACCCGACCCGCACGTCTCGGGCGAAGACCCGAGCCGTCGCGACTTCATCCACATCGCCGCGGGCGCGGCCGCGGTCGGCGCCGTGGGGGCGCTGGCCTGGCCGTTCATCGACCAGATGAATCCGGCCGGCGACACCTTGGCGCTCGCCTCCATCGAGTTCGACCTCACCAAGGTCGCCAGCGGCCAGCAGGTGACGGTGAAATGGCGCGGCAAGCCGCTGTTCGTCCGCAACCGCACCGAGAAGGAAATCGCCGAGGCGGTGAAGGACGATCACGCCGACATGCGCGATCCCCAGACCGACGCCGAGCGGCACAAGCCGGGCAAGGCCCAATGGCTGATCCTGATCGGCACCTGCACCCACCTGGGGTGCGTGCCGACCTTCGGCGGCGGCGAGTACGGCGGCTGGTTTTGCCCCTGCCACGGCTCGGTCTACGACACCTCCGGGCGTATCCGTAAGGGCCCCGCGCCCAAGAACCTCGTGGTTCCGGACTACGCCTTCGTTTCCGACACCAAGGTCAAGGTGGGCTGACGGGCATGAGCGGACATTCCACCTACGAGCCGAAGACCGGCTTCGAACGCTGGCTCGACATGCGCCTGCCGGTCGTCCGGTTCGCCATGGACACGGCGATCAACTTCCCGACCCCGAAGAACCTGAACTACTGGTGGACCTTCGGCGGCATCCTGGCGATGATGCTGGTCTTCCAGATCGTCACCGGCGTCGTGCTGGCCATGCACTACGTGCCGCACGTCGACCACGCCTTCGCGTCGGTCGAGCGGATCATGCGCGACGTGAACTACGGCTGGCTGATCCGCTACATGCACGCCAACGGCGCCTCGATGTTCTTCATCGCGGTCTACATCCACATCTTCCGCAACCTCTACTACGGCTCCTACAAGGCGCCGCGCGAGGTGCTGTGGATCCTGGGCTGCATCATCTACCTCCTGATGATGGCCACCGCTTTCATGGGCTACGTGCTGCCCTGGGGCCAGATGAGCTTCCACGGCGCGGTCGTGATCACCAACCTCCTGGGCGCGCTCCCGGTGGTCGGCGACGCCATCACCACCTGGCTGTGGGGCGGCTTCGCGGTGGACGATCCCACGCTGAACCGCTTCTTCTCGCTGCACTTCCTGCTGCCGTTCATGATCGCAGGCGTCGTCGTCCTGCACATCTGGGCGCTGCACGTGCCTGGCAACAACAACCCGCTCGGCGTGAACGTGAAGTCCAAGGAAGACACCGTTCCGTTCCACCCGTACTACACGGTGAAGGACGGCTTCGCGATCGCGGTCTTCCTGGTTCTCTTCGCCTCGTTCGTCTTCTACAACCCGGACGTCCTGGGCCACGCCGACAACTACATCCCGGCCAACCCGCTGGTGACCCCGGCGCACATCGTCCCCGAATGGTACTTCCTGCCGTTCTACGCGATCCTGCGCGCGGTCCCGAACAAGCTCGGCGGCGTGCTCGGGATGTTCGGCGCGATCGGCGTGCTGTTCGTCCTGCCCTGGCTGGACACCTCCAAGGTGCGCTCGATGCGCTACCGGCCGACGGCGAAGCTCTACTTCTTCATCTTCGTCCTGGCCTGCATCGTGCTCGGCTTCTGCGGCGCCAAGCTGCCGGACGATCCGGTGATCCCCGGCCTGACCAGCTTCAGCCTGGGCGGCTCGGACCTGAACAGCTACGTGTGGCTGTCGCGGGTCGCGGCGCTCTACTACTTCGCCTACTTCCTGGTGATCACGCCGATCCTCGGGCTCACCGAAACCCCGCTGCCGGTGCCGGAATCGATCTCGGCCCCTGTCCTGTCGCACCCCGCCACCACGCCGGCCGGCGCCGTGGCCTCGCCTGAAAAGAAGGGTTGAGCCCAAGATGCTGCGTAAAGGTCTGACTCTCGCGGCGCTCGGGCTCGCCCTCATCGCGGGCTCGGCGCAGGCGGCGACCACCCACCTGGAGCCGAAGGACATCCACTGGTCCTTCGAGGGGCCGTTCGGCAAGTTCGACAAGGAACAGCTGCAGCGCGGCTACAAGGTCTACCGCGAGGTCTGCTCGGCCTGCCACGCGATGAACCTGGTGTACTTCCGCAACCTGGGCCAGCCCGGGGGGCCGTTCTACGACCCGAAGTACCCGAACCCGAACGACAATCCCTACGTGAAGTCGCTGGCCAAGGACATTCAGGTCCCGGACATCGACTCCGAGACGGGTGACGCCGTCCACCGTCCGGCGACCTCGGCCGACCATTTCCCGTCGCCGTTCCCGAACGAGCCGGCGGCGCGCGCGTCGAACGGCGGCGCCCTGCCGCCGGACCTGTCGGTGATCGCCAAGGCCCGCGAAGGCGGCCCGGCCTATATCTACTCGGTGCTGACCGGCTACCACGAGCCGCCGGCCGGCCTGACCGTGCCGGCGGGCAAGCACTACAACCCCTATTTCCCGGGCGACCTGTCGTCGTTCTGGACCGGGCCGAAGGACAAGACGCCGGAAGGCGGCTTCATCGCCATGCCGCCGCCGCTGACCAACGGCCGCGTGACCTTCGACGACGGCAAGCCCTCGACCATCGAACAGGAAGCCCAGGACGTCGCGGCCTTCCTCGCCTGGGCCGCCGAGCCCAAGATGGAGGAGCGCAAGCAGTTCGGCCTCGGGGCGATGATCTACCTCTTGATCTTCACCGGCCTGCTCTACGCCAGCTACCGCCGCATCTGGCGCAACGTGGCGCACTGAGGCTGAAGGTCTGAAGATCCGATCGGGGCCCGCCGGAGCGATCCGGCGGGCCTTTTTCGGTTTCGGCTGCGCGTGTCCCGTCCTCCTCCGCTCACGGCCGCGCCAGCTGCAGCCGGCCGCGCGCGAAGTCGAACCGCACGCGGTATCGCGCCAGCACCGGGGCCCCGATCTCGCCGGCGGCGTCGAGATCGGCCTTGGCCTCGAGGCCGCTGGCCTGCGCCTCGTAGAGGTCGCCGGCGAAGGACAGCGCCCGCAGCTCCGGGCGGATCTCACCGTAGGGATAGAGGGGCTCCCGGCTGGCCGCGCCGGGCGCGTCGGCCAGATCGTCGCGCAGGCGGACCGGGGTGTCCGCGCCGGTGGCGACCACGAAGTCGCCTGCAAGCGTCCGGCGGCCGTCCGCCACCGCCGCCGGCGCCACCGGCCGCCCGGCGCGCCA
>NZ_DATELG010000266.1:0-2141 GCF_035276905.1 Phenylobacterium sp.
GGGCGGAGCGCGGCGTCCCTTCGGCGCCGCGCCCGCCAATCTCGCTGAGGAGAGACTGGACCTACGCCGTCCAACCGTTGGGGACCGTCCCCCACTGCCTGTTTCGTCATGAAGTGAACGTCACAGCAATGAGGGCGTTCGTGCGGCAGCTCCAAGCGCCGAGATCGGAGATGCCCGCAAGCTCCTCGGTACGACATACGCTTCTGGAACAGCAGCGCGCGCTGGCCAAGTTCGGCGTGCTCGCGCTGAGGGCGGATGATCTAGCTGAGATCCTCACGGAAGCTTGCCGTCTCGTCGGCGAGGCCATGCGAACTGACCTGGCGAAGGTTATGGAGCTGCAGCCCGACGGCCGCACCCTCCTGGTGCGTGCCGGCGTGGGCTGGCGACCCGGTGTCGTTGGTCGCGCCACAGTCAGGGCCGACGGCTCGTCCGAGGGATTTGCTCTCGACACGAACGAGCCGGTTGTGTCGGAGAACATCGACACCGAGGCGCGGTTCGCCTACCCGGCCTTCCTGAAGGACAACGGTGTCAGGGCGATGGTGAACGTCATCATCATCGGGGGCGAGGGCAAGCCGCCCTACGGCCTGTTGGAGGTGGACAGCCGTGAGCCTCGGCGGTTCACGCGGGATGACGTCACGTTCCTTCAGACGTACGCCAACCTGCTCGCCGCGGCGGTCGACCGTTTCCAAACCATGCAGGGGCTCAAGGGCCTGGTCGCTGAAAAGGAGCGGCTGCTGCGGGAGCTGCAACACCGGGTGAAGAACAACCTGCAGATGATCACCGCGCTCGTAAATGCACAGCGCCGCCGCACGGAGTCCGTCGAGGCCAAGGCAGAGCTGCAGAGCATCGCCGAGCGGATCGAGACGCTGCGGCTTGTTCACGACAAGCTCTGCGCGGCTGGGGAAGTGGAGCGAGTGGATCTGGCGCCCTACCTCGCCGAGCTCAGTGGCGCTCTTCTGAAGTTCCATAGCGACGGCGCCGTCCACATAGACCTTCGAATGGAGCTTGAGCGGGCCTGGGTAGCACCCGAGACAGCGGTGCCACTGGGGATGATCGTCAATGAGTTCGTGACCAACAGCATGAAGTACGCCTTTGAGGGCGGTCGTGGCATCGTCGGGGTCAAGCTGGTGACTGGCGAGGATGGCGCGCCGATCTTGACGCTCTGGGACAACGGAAAGGGCTTTGCCGAGACACCGCATGGCGGGACTGGCATGCGGTTGATCAATGGCCTGATCAGCCAGCTCGCCGCTTCGGCGCAATGGGAAGGGCATGAAGGCGCCCGGCTCACCATCCGGCTGCCTCGCGCGATCGTTCGTGGTTGAGATCGGCCGCTCCCCCTCCGCCGCGTCGTCGGGACCCGTTAAAGGAAAGGTGGCGTCCGCATCTTCTCAGCTGAGCCTTAAATCGGGGACGGACGCGCCTGTGGTCAGCGCCGTCTCCCGTTCGTCGGCGATGCGCTCCCATTGGCGCGCCATGTCCAGGAGTTGTTCGCGCAGCGCCGGCGGCATCTTTGCAGCGAGCTCACGGCACGCCGTGGCGTTTTACGATAGTCGGAAACGCGATCCATGCTCGACTCCGGTCCGTTTTGCGGGGGCGCGCGTGGGAGTCCGATCCATATTTTGCCAGGCCGGACTCCCGCTCCCCGCGCAAGTCGCGCGGCCCAAGCTCTATGAGATGACCTCAAACTCCTGACGCCGTCGTTCGGGCAACCGACGTTCGCGATCGAACTGACGCGCTTCTGGGTGGCGCTTCCCGACAGCCGGACTTGAGGGATCTGCAGGGCTGAGGAACCGCGCTGCGAGGCTTCCATCTTTCAGGTGCAACCGGATTTCGCTCCAAAGGCCGGCGCGGGCCAGGCGCTCCGCCAATCGTCGCGCGGCGTGTTCGGCGTCGCGACCGCTGCGAAAGATCATGTCGTTATCGACGTCGTCGACGGTGAGTTTCCAGCCATCGGCCAAAGCTGTAACCGCAATTCGCCTCATGGCTGCGCTCCTCTCGGCATGGTGTGGTTGGTCTGAAAGGCGTCCGCAGGGCTGCGCCAGGCTGCGGATGTCGCGCGGATTCCTTCGGCTCCGCTGGAGCTGTCGAGGCGCGCGAGCGCCTCTTGCACCTCCGTCAGCGGCACAGGTTCCGGCGTGCCG
>NZ_DATELG010000267.1:0-3351 GCF_035276905.1 Phenylobacterium sp.
AACCGCTTATAGATCTCGCGCCCGGCGACGTCGGCGGTCACCGGTTCAGCATAGGGCGCGATATCGAGAAGAAGCGTCATCCCGCACTCCAACAAGACGTGCAGGACTTGCCGTATGTTAAGCTAACGCGCCGTTATCCGCGCGGGCGGGTTCGATGAACCTTTTGCGAAGTCTGCGTGACAATCTTAAGGGACATAGGGAAACGCCGTTTCCCTATGTCCCTGAATAGCGCAAGAACCAGACCCGCGCGGCCCCGTAGTCGCGCCCGTCCAGTTCCTGGTAGCCGGGCGAGACCAGCGGCGCCTCGTCGGCGCCGCGCTCGAAGACCACCACCGCGCCGGGCGCCAGCCAGCCGCCGGCGGCGAGCTTCGCCAGCGCCGTCTCGCCCAGGCCCTTGCCATAGGGCGGATCGAGGAAGGCGAGATCGAACGCGGGACCGTCCGCACCCGGACGATCTCCCAGCTGGGCGGCGTCCCGGCGATGGACGCGGGTGCGGCCGAACAGGCCCATGGCGTCGACGTTCTCGCGGATCGCGCCGCGGGCGGCTTCATCGGTCTCGACGAAGAGGCAGAAGGCCGCGCCGCGCGACAGCGCCTCGAAGCCTAGCGCGCCGGAGCCCGCGAAAAGGTCGATGACGCGGAGGTCGCGTACGCCGTGCGACCAGGCGGCGTGCTCCAGGATGTTGAAGATCGCCTGCCGCGCCCGATCCGACGTCGGCCGCGTCGTCTGGCCTTGAGGCGCAACCAGCGCCTTGCCGCGGAATTCTCCGGATACGATGCGCACTGCTGCTCCGTTGGTTCGGCTTAATTTGTCCACGAACTACACGAACGGGTTCAAAGACCTGACGGCCATTGCATTGCAGACCCGGCCACTCGTTCGCGTGGTTCGTGGACAAAGTCCTTGCGGCCTCACCGTCCGCGCTTCGGCGCGCCGGGCTTTTTCGGCGGGTGGGCGCGGGCCTTGGGCTTCGGCTTGGCCCAGCCGGCCTTGTAGGTCTTCTTTTTCGCAGGCTCGGCGGCGGCGCGGGCCTCACCTGAACGGCGTTGCGGGGCGTCGCCGGCCAACGCTGGCCGGGCGCGACGGCCGGGGGTCGGCGTCTGGGCGCGGTGGAACTGCGGGCGGTCGCCCTTGGGCAGGTTCTCCGGCGCGATGTGCTCGGCCAGCTGCTCGCGGATCACCCTGGGCCCGACCTCCTCGATCTCGCCCACCTGCAGCGTGCCGAGCGCGAAGGGGCCGTAGGAAAGGCGAATCAGCCGGTTGACCTTCAGTCCCAGCGCCTCCAGCACCCGGCGGACCTCGCGGTTCTTGCCCTCGGCCAGGGTGACGGTGATCCAGAGGTTGGAGCCCTGGGGCCCCTCCTTGGCCTTGTCGAGCTTCGCGTCGATCGCGCCATAGCGCACGCCCTCGACGGTGATCCCGTCCTTCAGCCTGTCGAGCCGCTCCTGGGTGATCCGGCCGTGAGCGCGGGCGCGGTAGCGGCGCTGGATGGCGGTGGCCGGCAGCTCCAGCCCGCGCGCCAGGCCGCCGTCGTTGGTCAGGAGCAGGAGACCCTCGGAATTGAGGTCGAGGCGCCCGACCGAGATCAGCCGCGGCAGGCCCGCCGGCAGGGCCTCGAACACGGTCGGTCGGCCCTGCGGGTCCTTGTGGGTCGTCACCAGCCCGACCGGCTTGTGGTAGCGGAACAGGCGTGCGGGCTCGGCCTCGTTCACCACCTGGCCGTCGACGGTGAGGATGTCGCCCGGCTCGACCTTGACCGCCGGCGTCGTCAGCACGCGGCCGTTCAGCGCCACGCGGCCGGCGGCGATCATCTGCTCGACGTCGCGGCGCGAGCCCACGCCGGCGCGCGCCAGGGCCTTGGCGATGCGGTCGCCGCCGGGCTCGGCGGGGCCAACCTGGGCGCTCTGGGCTTGACCGGAAGCAGGCCGGCCGGTTCGGTGCGGATCGTGGACCATATTCAGCGCACCATGCGCATCGCCCTCGAAGCGGCGCAAGCCGCCGCCTTGGCCGGAGAGACCCCGGTGGGCGCCGTCGTGTTCGATCCGGCCACCGGAGAGGTCATCGCCACCGGCGCCAACCAGCCGATCGGCGCGCAGGATCCCACCGCCCACGCCGAGATTGTGGCGATCCGGGCGGCGGCTGCGAAGCTCGGCAACTACCGGCTGACAGGCCTGGGGCTGGCGGTGACGCTGGAGCCCTGCGCCATGTGCGCCGGCGCGATCAGCCATGCGCGCATCGGCGCCCTGGTCTATGGGGCGGACGACCCCAAGGGCGGCGCCGTCGTCCACGGCCCCCAGTTCTTCGCCCAACCCACCTGCCACTGGCGGCCGCAGGTGGTGGGCGGCGTGCTGGCCGAGGAGAGCGCGCAGATGCTGCGCAGCTTCTTTCGGGCGAGGAGGGGGAAGTAAGGGGCGTTACCGCGCCAATCGCCGATCCAGCCCCTCCCGCACCCTCGGCCACTCGTCCGCCAGCACCGAGAAGCAGACCGTGTCGCGCACGCGCCCCGTCCAGGTGACGCGGTCCTGGCGCAAGATCCCCTCCTGCACGGCGCCCAGCTTCAGGACCGCGGCGCAGGAGCGGGCGTTGAGCGCGTCGACCTTGAGCTGCACCCGGCGCGCGCCGCAGGCGAAGGCGTGGCCGAACAGCAGCCGCTTGGCCGCCGGGTTCACCACCCCGCCGCGCACGTCCGGCCGATAGTAGGTGCCGCCGATCTCGACCGAGGCGTTGATCGGATCGACCGCCAGGAAACAGCTGAGCCCGACCACCTTCCCCCGCGCCAGCACGGCGAAAGGCATGGTCTGGCCGCGCCCGGCGTCGGTCAGCAGCTGGTTGAAGCGCGGATCGAAATGCTCGCCCGCCATCGAATAGGGATAGAGCGCGGCCCAGATCTCGGTATCGGCGGCGCAGGCGGCGCGCAGGGGCTCGCGGTGCGCCTCGCCGAGCGGCGCGAGGCGGACGAAGGCGTTCTCCAGGGGTGCAACTTCCAGCTTCATCGGTCGGCTTCGCAACTTTTTTCAGAAATTTTCCAGCTTGGCCATTGAACAGGCGCCGGCGGCGCCTATCTCAGCCCTGCCCATCCTGGGCGTTACCTCCCTTTGACTGCCAGCCGGGCCCGTGGGTCCGGCGTTTTTTTTGCCCAGCGGTTTGCGCTGGAAGCGCACGGCGCGCCGGGCCATTGGGGAGGGTATGACGCTGGTCCCCGCCCTCAGCCCGACTCTGGTCGTCGCCGTCCTCGCCGGCGGCGAGGGCCGACGCATGGGCGGCGGCAAGGCGCTCAGGCCGTTCCGCGGCGCGCCGCTCGTCACGCATGCGGTCCGCCAGGCGCGCCGCTGGTCGGACCGGGTGGTCGTCTCC
>NZ_DATELG010000268.1:0-13546 GCF_035276905.1 Phenylobacterium sp.
CTCGCAAGGGTACCGTGGGTTCGAATCCCACCCTCTCCGCCGACAGCTCAGCCTTAGAGAAGATCTGAATTCAAGGACCGCAGGAGCCGGTCAGCCTCTCCGACAGACGATCCGCCGGTTCGCTCGTTATGAGTGCAGCGACGCCTGACGGAGAGGGCCGTGGGAATGATCGACGGGGTCGCGCGCGGGCTGCGGGCGGCGTCTTGCGCCCTGGCTCTGCTTGCGACGTCGGCGGTCGCAGCGCCGGACGCCGCCGGCGCCTGGCGCGACGCCTTCCAGTCGAGCCCGGCGGACTACGATGTCGCCACAGCCGCGCCGCCGCCGGTCACCGGCACGCTGCGGTCGCGCTTCGCCGTCGCCGTCGCCGGTTCCAGGATCCGCATCCGCGTCTCCAACGAGGACGGGGCCGAGGCGCTGGCGATCGCCGCGGCGAGCGTCGGCAAGGCGGCGGGCGCCGGGTTCGACGCCGCGCCGGGGACCCTGAAGGTCCTGACGTTCGGCGGCCGGCGTGCGATCGTCGCCCCGCCGGGCGCGGCCGTGCTCAGCGACCCGGTGGATCTGCCGGTCGCCGTCGGCGCGGCGCTGGTGGCGAGCATCCGGGCGCCCGCGGGCGTACGGCTGCAGCCCTCGGGCGGGGTGACGATGGCCGCGGCTGACGGCGACCAGACCTTGGCCGACAAGCTAGCAGGCGAAAGGCGCGTCGCCGGCCGGCCGCCGGTCAGCGGCGCCAGCGTGCTGACCCGCCGGCCGCCGCGGATCATCGTCGCCCTGGGCGACTCGATCACCGACGGAAACCGCAGCCGCCCGGACCAGCCGCGCGGCTGGCCGGAAGCGCTGGATCGCCGCCTGGCCGCGCGCGCGGACGGAGCGCCGCGGGCGGTCGTCAACGCCGGCATCGCCGGCAACCGCGTGCTGGCCACCAGCTGGGGCGATGCGGCCCTGGTCCGCTTCGACCGCGACGTGGCGCGGATCGACGGCGTCTCGCATGTGGTGATTCTTGAAGGGATCAACGACATCGGCGCCGGCGGGAACGATCGTCCGCTGGAGACCGCCGACCTGATCGCCGGCTACCGGCAGCTGATCGCACGCGCCCGAGCGCGCGGGATCAAGGCGGTGATGGGCACGCTCACGCCGTTCGCCGGCTCCTTCTACTTCTCGCCCGCGAGGGAGGCGCAGCGGCAGGCGGTGAACCGGTGGATCCGTACCTCGGGGGAGCCGGACGCGGTGATCGACTTCGACGCGGCGACGCGCGATCCGGCGGCGCCCGGCAGGCTCCGCCCCGCCTACGATTGCGGCGACCACCTGCATCCCAACGCCCAGGGCTACAGGGCGATGGGCGATGCGATCGACCTTAGGCTGTTCGACTGACGGCGGTGGCCGCGGCCCGATGCACGGCGCGCGAGCAGTGGCCAGATCCGCCGGGGCGCCTTATGGCTTCCTGCCCGGACCGTCGGATGGAGCTCCATGGTCAAGATTGCAGCGTCGCGTTCGCAACACGGTGAGGACGAGTTCATCGCCGGCCTCATCCCCGGCGACTGCGAGCCGTTGTTCGTCGACGTCGGCGCCAACGACGGCGTCTCGTGGTCGAACTCGTACAACTTCGCCGCGGCGGGCTTCCGGCTGCTGCTGGTCGAGCCGATGCCGCTCTACGCCGCCCGCTGCGCGCTCAACCACCGGGATAATCCGAACGTCTTCGTCGAGCCCTACGCGATCTCCACCGAACTGGGCACGGCGAGCTTCTATGTGAACCTCGACGCCGACCACGACCTGCTGGCCATGCGCTCCAGCCTGCGGCGCGAGGTCATCCCCAGCGACGCGGTGAGCGAGGTGATGGTGCCGACCGCGCCGCTCAGCTTCCTGCTCGCCAAGCACCGGGCCGCCGAGCGCTACGCGGTGCTCAGCGTCGACGCCGAGGGCATGGACCTGCAGGTGCTCGAGACCGCCGATCTCGACCGGCGCCGGCCGCAGGTGATCTGCGTGGAGAACGGGCTGGACGATGCGCCGGTCCGCACCTTCCTGGCCGGCAAGGGCTATCGGCTGATCACCAAGCTCGGCGAGGTCAACGACATCTTCGTCGACGACCGCCCGCGGCGCAGAACCTGGCCCTGGGCGCGGCGCGGGTTGGGCAGCTAGATCGTCTCGTCGGCCAGCAGGCCGGTCTGCTTCAGCAGGCGCTGCCGCTCGATGCGGAAGCGCCGCACGATCGTGTCGGCGTCCTCGTCCGGCCGGACGCTGTTGCGGAACACCCGCGGGCCGATGAAGGCGCTGGTCAGCAGCATCACGCAGTAGACCTCGGAGTCGGCCTCGCAGCCCTCGGCCGCGAGGCGTTCGGCGACGCTGGCCACCAGGCCGTCCCACTCCGGATAACGGTCGCGGATGTCGCCCGCCGAGATGAAGTCCTCGAACCACATCTTGATCAGCTCCGGATTGTCCAGGACGAAGCGGGTGATGTAGTCGATGCGTTCGCCCTGCGGGGCGACCGGGCGGAAGGCCTTGGCCAGCTGCTTCGACGACCAGGTCTTGACCGCCGCGATCAGCACCTCGCGGTTCTCGAAGTGATAGTAGACCGTGGTCCGATTGACGCCGGCGGCGCGCGCCAGCGCCGAGATCGACAGGGCGTCGGCGCCCTTCTCCGAGATGAGGCGCACAGCCGTCTCGATCAGCTCCCGATGCGTTTCCTCGAAACCCTTGTTCCGACGCAGAGGGGCGGTCTCGGTGAACGTCATTATCGCGATGCTAGGGGATGCGGCTGCCCGAGGCCAGGGAAAGGCGGCGGAGGCCTTCGCAATCGGGGCCCTGGCTCAGGGAACGCTGATCGCCGACGGCCCGTTGTCCTTGTCAAATGACAGGAGGCGGTTGCGGATGGCCGATCAGACCAACCGAGCGGAATGCGAGCCCGAGCTGCGCAGCTTCGAGGCGTGCCGCACCATCGACGTCAACGACCGCAGCTGCGTGCTCTTCTGGTCGCGCCGGCTGGGCGTGCCGGAGGCGGTAATTGTCGAGGTTGTCCGGGAGGTTGGGCCGAACTCGACGGCCGTGGCGCTGAAGCTCGAGGCGCCGCACAAAGACCGCACCGCACCGCCGGATCTCGCGCCGCGAGCGTGAGCTGGGCGGGGCCGCACGGGGTCCCTTCACAAGCAAGTCCGCACGCCTGAGGCGCGATTTGTGACTGTTGCGTGACGGCCACAGGCGGTCGCTCGGGCGCCTGTTTTTCAAGCTGCGCTGTTGCCGTTGAAGGCGCCCGGCGGATAGAGCGCCGCCTCCGTTCAACGGGAAACAACAAATGTATAAGTCTCTCCTCCCCACCGCCGCGGCCGCCGTGGCCGTCGCTCTCGTCGCTTCCTCGGCCCAGGCTCAGTCGGTCGGCGGCTACCTCGGCGCGACCTACTCGCGCACCGACGTCGACGTCGTCGGCCCGAACCCGAAGCTGGACAACTACGCCGTCGACGGCGCGGCCCAGTTCAAGATCGGCACGCTGAACGCCCTGGCGAGCGTCGCGGTGAGCGACACCGGCGGCGACGTGAGCGACACCGTCGACTACGACTTCACCGGCCACCTGAACGGCAAGCTCGGCAACGCCCTGGTCGGCGGCTTCGCCGGCGTTTACACCACCCGCGGCCTCGACGTTTGGAGCCTGGGCGTCGAAGGCCAGGCGGAAGTTGCGCCGAACTTCGTCCTCTACGGCCAGGGCGCCTGGGGCCGGGGCGACGGCCTTGACGGCGCCGACCTTTGGGCCGTCCGCGGCGAAGCCCGTTACTTCGTCACCGACAACGCCAAGCTGCAGGCCCAGGCCGGCTGGTCGAAGGTCGACACCAAGCACCTCGGCTCCTCCGACACCTGGACCGTCGGCGTCAGCGGCGAATACCAGTTCGCGGGCACGCCCTGGAGCGTCCTGGCGGGCTACGACTACGCCGACGCCCACGACCTCGACGTCAAGTCGCACACCTTCCGCATCGGCGGCCGCTACACCTTCGGCGGCGCGACGCTGAAGGCCCGCGACGCTGCCGGCGTCGACCTGGCCCCGGTCAAGAAGCTGTTCACCGGCGTCACCGGCTTCTAAGCGGTCCTCCCCGCCTGCGCGGGGTCCGTCTTCGAGTGCTGCAACCCCCTTCGCCTGACGGCGGAGGGGGCGTCTTTCTTCAGAGCCTGGCCTTGAAGCTGTCCAGGCCCGCGACGCCCGCGTCATAGGCGAACAGCGAGCCCGCCAGCCGGTCGGACTCGGCGGTCTTCATCGCCGCCGTGGTGATGTAGAGCGTCTTCAGGTTCGCGCCGCCGAAGGCGCAGGTGGTGATGTTGCGCGCCGGCATCTCCAGCACCTGGTCGATCCGGCCGTCGGGGGCGACGCAGACCACGCAGCCGCCGCCGAAGCGGCAGTTCCACAGCCGGCCCTGCGCATCGATCGACGAGCCGTCGGGCGCGCCGCGCTCGAAGCCGGCGAAGAACGGCCGCTCACCCGCGATCTCGCCGCTCGCCGCGTCGTAGTCGTAGGCCCAGATGGTGTTCCGCAGGGTGTCGCCGAAATAGAAGGTCCGGTGGTCCGGCGACCAGCAGACGGTGTTGGCGATGCCTAGGGCCTGCTTCTCCTCGCTGACCTTTCCGCCGGGCCGGATCCGGTGCAGCACGCCGTGGCCGAAAGCCGCCTCGCCGGGCTCGCCGTTGGGGCCGACATTGTTGGCCATCGTGCCGATCCAGACGTCGCCGTTGGGCGCGGCGCGGCCGTCGTTAAGGCGCGCGGTCGGCCAGGCGGCGAGCTTGAAGCCGTGGTCGCGGCGGCTGTCGTCGGCCGGCCGCCAGACGATCAGCCGCGAGGCCAGCGCCACCAGCCACAGCCCGGGCTCCTCGGTGAGCGCAAGGGCGGTCACCGGCTCGTCGAAGAACCAGCTCGCCACCCGCTCCTCGGCGTCCATCCGGTGGATCAGGAAGCGGTTCACGTCGCACCAGTAGATCGCCTGCTCGCCGGGGCTCCAGGTCGCCGCCTCGCCGCACTTGTCCCCCACCGGCGCGACGCAGCGCAGCTGCCCGGTCATCGCATTGCTCCGGCGAAATGCCCCGCCCGGAAGTCCGGGCGGGGCTTCGGTACGCGTTCCATGTCGGGGTCGCCGCTACAGTGCGCGGCGGCCCACAATGGCGTGGTAGATGAAGAGCACGATCACCGCGCCGATGATGGCGACGAGGATGCTGTACAGGTTGAGGCCGGAGACGCCGGCCATGCCGAAGCGGGTGAACAGGAAGCCGCCGACGAAGGCGCCGACGACGCCCAGGAGCAGGTCCAGCACGAGGCTGCCGCCGCTCCGGTTCACGAGCTTGCTGGCGATGAAGCCGGCGATCAGGCCCAGAACGATCCAGGCGAGGATTGACATCAGACGTATCTCCAATGTGACGCCGGCTCCGACCGTGTGGCCGAAGCCGGCCGACGCCGCAAAAAAGCCCTGACTATGTATTGGGTTCCGTCGTGGGGGCGTGCGTCGGGTCGACGGCATGACGGCGCAACCGTGAGCGCCGCCGAGGGGTTAAGCCCTGGGCGTGTCGCAGCAACCCAGGAGACCTACTTGCGCAAGACCATTCTCGTTAAGACGGTTCTGGCGGCCGCGGCCGTCACCATGGCGACGGCGCCGCTGGCCGCAGAAGCCCATCCGAAGCACCGCGTTCTGGTCTGCAACACGCCCAGCGCCGTGCGGCGCAACGCCAACAACGGCACCATCATCGGCGGCGTGGGCGGCGCCCTCGTCGGCCAGGCGATCGGCCACAACACCACCGGCACCCTGATCGGCGCCGGCGCCGGCGCCGTCGCCGGCCACGAAATCGCCAAGTCGCGCGCCAAGCGGAATTGCCATTACGAGTACCGCTAAGGCCGCTCCGGGCTGCGCACGCACAGCCAGCGTGCGCGGTGCCGGTTCTCCATATTGCCTTCCCAGCCGGTCACCCTGGGGCTGACCAGGTTGCGGGTGACGCCGAAGTAGACCGGCGCCACCGCCTCGTCGTTCAGCATGGTCTGCTCCGCCCGCGCCAGCAGGGCCGCGCGCCTTTTCGCGTCAGGCTCCTGGTCGGCGGCGGCCAGCAGGGCGTCGTACGCCGGGTTGGCGTAGTCGCCGTAGTTCTGCGCGCCAGTGGTCGACTGGAAGAGGCCCAGGAAGGTCAGGGGATCGTCGAAGTCGGCGATCCAGTTGACGAAGCCCACCTGGAAGTTGCGCGCGTTCAGGTCGGCGAACAGGATCTGGCTCTCGGTCTGCAGGATCTTCGCCTCGACCCCGATCGCCCGCCAGTCGGCCTGCACGGCCTGGCTCAGGAGCATGCTGTCGGTGGCCGTCGCGGTCTTCAGCTCCAGCTTCAGCGGATTGTCCGGCCCGTAGCCCGCCTGGGCGAGCAGGGCGCGGGCCTCGGCCTGGCGCGCGGCGAAGGACTTGCCGGCCCACGCCGTCCGCGGCCCGGCCTGGGCGTTGGCCGTCCCTGGCGGCACGAAGGCGTAGGCCGGGGTCTGGCCGGCGCGCAGCAGCTCGGCGGTGATGAAACGGCGGTCGATCGCCTCCGACAGGGCGCGGCGCACGCGCCGGTCGCGCAAGGGGCCCGGATCATGGCCGTTGAAGGTGATGTAGCCGGTGGAAAGCCACAGGTGCGTGCGCGCATAGCCCGGCAGGGTCTCGCGGATGTGCTGCAGCCGGTTCGACTGGAACATGGTGGTCGCGTCCAGCTCGCCGCGGGCCACCCGGCGCTCGGCGGCGACATAGTCCGCGGCCGGATAGTAGTTGATCCGGTCGACGCAGACGTGGGCCGCGTCGAAGAACTGCGGGTTCTTCTCCACCGTGATCTTGTCGCCCAGCCGCCAGGAGACCAGCTGGTAAGCGCCATTCGAGACGTAGCGTCCGGGCGCGACCCAGCCGTCGCCATATCGGCCGACCGCATGCGCCGGGACCGGATAGAAGCTCTGGTGGGTGAGCAGCTGCGGCAGGTAGGGCGCGGGATGCTCGAGCCTCAGCTCCAGGGTGTGCGGACCTAAGGCGCGCGCGCCGACGGCCTCGAGCGGCGCCTTGCCGGCGTTGGCGGCCGCGCCGTTCTTCAGGATCTCGACCATGTAGGCGTAGGGCGATCCGGTCTTGGGGTCGAGGATCCGCCGGTAGGCGAATACGAAGTCGTCCGCCGTCACCGGAACGCCGTCGGACCAGCGCGCCGGCCGCAGTTGGAAGGTCCAGGTCAGGCCGTCCGGGCTGGTCTCCCAGCGCTCGGCCATGCCGGGCAGCACCGCGCCGTCCGCCGCCTCGGTGGCCAGCCCCATCATCAGGTCGCCGATCACCAGCGTCTCGGCGACGAGCTGCGCCTTGGAGGGATCCAGGGTGTTGGGCTCGGAGTCGTCGCCGTACTCCAGGCAGACCTTGCCGGCAGGACAGGCCGGCCGCTGCGCGCCGCCCTGGCAGGCGCAGAGCCCGGCCACGGCGAGGACGGCGAGCAGACGGCGGAAGCGGATGGACGCCAAGCGGGCCTCGTGCGGCGAAGCGAAGGGGCCATCACGCCTGCGTCGGGTTAGGTTGTCGAGGCCCGAACGCCCCCTCAGTCGGCTTCGCCGACAGCTCCCCCGCTTTGCGGTGGAGCATCCTGGCGCTTTAGATCCTCCACCGCGCAGCGGGGGAGGTGGCTCGCGAAGCGAGACGGAGGGGGCGTTCGGCCGCGCCGCCCGCTCAATTCAATCGAAATTCGCCGTCCAGCGCCCTCAGCTCCGCGGGCTTGATCAGCTTGGAATGGGCGACGCTGACCTTGAAGAGCGGGCCCTCCAGGGTGCGGCTCCAGAAGTCGAGGAACTTCTTCAGCGCCGGGAACTCGGGGAACAGGTCGTACTCCTGCCAGATGTAGCTCTGCAGGATCGCCGGGTGATCCGGCATCCGGTAGAGGATCTCGGCGGTGGTCAGGCTGTAGCCCGCCAGCATCTTCCGGAATTCAGGCGACGCCGACATCAAGCAAACCTCGCGTCTGTTGCACCAGATGCGCGGCGCGGATCGGCGCCGCACCCGCGAAGTCTACGCCCGATTCCAGGAAATGTTTCGTAAATTCAGCGCATTAGCACTCACCTGGCAGATCTGCTGCCAGTTTCCGATCATCCGCCTCCGAACGGTCTTGGCTGGAGACGGATCGGAATGGGCTGAGAAAGCCAGCTGAAGCCGCGCCGGGCGATCACCGCGTTGCTCTCGCGCGCCTCGCGGTCGGGCGCAAGCGACCAGGTGATGTGATAGGTCGAGCCGTCCGGCCGGTCGGTGGAGCCTGCGATCCGCACCACCAGCGCCTGGACGCCGCGGCCGTCGTCGGCGACGCCCACCACCTCCCCGGCGGTCTCGGTCGGCGGGGCCGCTTCCAGGTCGCCGAACTTCTGGGTGACGTGGTGGGCGACGACCTCGTCGTAGGCGGGCGGGAAGCGCGCGAGCAGCGCCTCGCGGTCCTCCGGGTCCAGCAGCCAGCCGGTGTAGAAGCGCCTGGGATCGACCTTGGGCATGGCTCAGCTCCTGAACAGCTCCGGCCGGCGCACCTTCAGCGCCAGGGCCAGGGTCAGGGTCTTCAGGTCCTCGATGCGCTGCGCCTCGACCCAGGCCCACAGCTGGTCCAGCGGGACCTCCATGACGGTGATCAGCTCGTGCTCGTCGGCGAGGCCGCCGCCGGCGGCGGTGCGGTCGGCGAGCGCGTAGGGCGCGAGGAACAGCTGCAGCCGCTCGCTGGAGACGCCGGGCGAGGCGTAGGCGGCGCCGACCGGCTCCAGCCCGTGCAGCTCGACGCCGGCCTCCTCCAGCGCCTCGCGGCGCACGCAGGCCTGCGGATCCTCGCCGTCGATCATGCCGGCGATCGCCTCCAGCAGTTCCGGCGGGCCGTCCGACCAGATCACCGGCGCGCGCGGCAGGCTGACCATCAGGGCGGTGCGGCGCACCGGATCGTAGGGCAGGACCGCCGCGGCGTGGCCGTGGTGCTCGATCTCGCGCTTGAACGTCGTCCCGTCGTCGCTCGCCAGCGTCGCCACCAGAAGGGTCATGTAGCCCTGGTAGACGGTCTCGACCTTGCGCAGCGCGACCGGCATGGACGCTTCACTCCTCGCGGGCTTTCGGAACCTGCGGCCGACGCGATCGGTTGCGGGCCGACGGCGGTCACCCCGCCGCCGCCAGCTACTCCGCCGCCGCCTCCTGCACGAAGCCCTTGAAGGTCTTCATGTACTCGACGAACCCCGGGCTCAGGCCCTCGCGCACGAGATGCTCCGGCGCGACCGGGGTCTCGACGACGCGGAAGCCGGCGCCGGCCAGGCGGACCTGTTCGGGATAGTCGTGGTGCAGGAGGCCGGCGCGGCCGAGGGTCACGAAATCGAGGCCGGCCTCGACGGCCGCTTGGCACTGGTCCGGCGTGGTCAGCTTGCCGGCGGCGCCCAGCCGCACCTCGCCGCGCTCCAGGTCGGTGAACCAGTCGAGCAGCCGCCGGTCGCGGTGCTCCGGCTCGAGGGTCTCCTTGAAGACGTCCCACATCGAAAGGTCGAGGTAGTCGATCCAGTCGTGCGCGAAGATCCGCCGGACCGTCTCGCGCGCCTCCATCAGGGTCACGCCGAAGCGCTCGACGGAGAGCCGCACGCCCAGCTGGAAGTCCCGCCCGGCGCCCGCGCGGATCCCGTCGAGGATCTCGAACAGCAGGCGCGTGCGGCCTTCCAGGTCGCCGCCGTAGCGGTCGTCGCGCCGATTGGCCTCGGGCGAGAGGAACTGGGTCAGGATGTAGCCGTGGGCGCCGTGCACCTCGACGCCGTCGAAGCCGGCCTTCTCCGCGCGGAGCGCCGCGGCGATGAAGTCGTCGCGCAGGCGCTGGACTTCGTCGAGAGCGAGGCCCCGGGCGCCGCTCTGCTCGTCGTCCGAGGCGGAGACCGGCCGGCCGACCAGGGCGGCGGGGGAGCGGGCGCCGGCGTGATGCAGCTGGACCGAGGAGACCGCGCCGTGGGCGCGCAACTGGTCGGCGAGCCTGGTCAGGCCCGGCAGGTGCTCGTCGCCGAACACGCCGAGCTGGCCGGGAAAGCCCTGGCCGACCGGCTGCACATGGGCGGCGGCGGTCATCACCAGGCCGAAGCCGCCCTTGGCGCGCAGCGCGAGCCAGTGGATCTCCTCCTTGCTCAGCACGCCGTCGGGACGGCTCTGCTGGTTGGTCAGGGGGGCGAGCGCGAAACGGTTGCGCCATTGCGGCCCGCGCGCCAGCGCCAGCGGCTGAAAGAGGTTCTCGAACGACACTTGGATCCCCGGCAGGTGGCCCTTCGGGAAATATGTAGTGACGCTGGATGGCGTGGCTAGGGCGGGACCGCCGACATCCGCTTTTCCCCGCAATAAGCGGGGGCGAGCGGGTGAGGGGCAATGCGATCCGCTAGCCCTTCGCCGTCAGCTTCTTGCCCTCGGCGGCCAGCCGCTCCAGCAGAGGCGCGGGCTTGTACTGCGGTCCGTACCTGGCCTCGAACTCGCGGAGCCTGGCGACCACCTTCTCCAGGCCGAGCTGGTCGGCGTAGTACATCGGCCCGCCGCGATCGACCGGCCAGCCGAAGCCGTTGATCATGGCGACGTCGATATCGGAGGCGCGCTGGGCGATCCCTTCCTCCAGCACCTTGGCGCCCTCGTTGGCCTCGAGATAGAGGCTGCGCTCCAGGATCTCCTCGTCCGAGACCTCCAGGGTCTTGCCGCCCTGGGCCTGTCGGTACGCCGCGATTACCTGGTCGGCGGCGGCGGACGGGACGGGGTTGCGCTTGTCGTCATAGTCGTAGAAGCCGCCGCCGCCCTTCTGGCCGCGCCGGCCGGCCGCGACCATGGCGGCGCGGACGGTGGTCTGGCCCGGCGGGTCGGGGATCACGTCCAGCCCGACCAGGTCGAGCGTGGCGAACGGCCCCATCGGGAAGCCGAAGTCGTAGATCACCTTGTCCACCCGGGCCGGCGACAGGCCCTCCAGCAGGAATGTGTTGGTTTCCGCGAGCCTGGGGCTCGCCACCCGGTTGGCGATGAAGCCCGGCCCCACGCGGGAGACCACCGTGGTCTTGCGGATGCGCTTGCCGAGCTCCAGCGCGGTGAGCAGCGTCTCGGCGCTGGTCGCCTCGCCGCGGACGACTTCCAGCAGCGGCATCACCTGGGCCGGCGAGAAGAAGTGCAGGCCGATCACCTGGCCCGGCCGGCCGGTGGCCGCGGCGATCTCGTCGAGGTTCAGGAACGACGTGTTGCTGGCCAGGATCGCCTCGGGCTTGCAGGCCTGGTCGAGCTTGCGGAACACGTCCTTCTTCACGTCGAGGTTCTCGAACACCGCCTCGATGACGAGGTCGCAGTCGGCGAGCGCGGCCATGTCCAGCGCGCCGGCCAGCAGGGCCATGCGCTTCTCGGTCTCCTCGGGCCCGGCCCCGCGCGAGCGCTCATAGTTGCCGCGGATCACCGACAGGCCGTGATCCAGCGCCTCCTGCTTCATCTCGACGAGGGTCACCGGCACGCCGATGTTGGCGAAGTTCATGGCGATGCCGCCGCCCATGGCGCCGGCGCCGACGACGCCGACCCGCTTCACCTCCCGCGCCTTAGTCTCTTCCGGCGCGTCGGGGACTTTCTGGGCGTTGCGCTCGGCGAAGAAATAGTAGCGGCGCGCGGCGGACTGCGGGCTCATCGCCGCCTGGAAAAAGCGCTGCTTCTCGAGCGCAATCCCCTCGTCGAAGGGCTTCTCGACCGCGGCCTCGACGCAGTCC
The DNA here is from genome assembly GCF_035276905.1 of Phenylobacterium sp. Classification (GTDB taxonomy): domain Bacteria; phylum Pseudomonadota; class Alphaproteobacteria; order Caulobacterales; family Caulobacteraceae; genus Phenylobacterium. The sequence continues at coordinate 11,705 of NZ_DATELG010000268.1, forward strand.
AGGATCCAGCCTGGCGCCACCTGGCCGCGGAACTTGGCGGCGAGCTCCTTGCGCACGGGTTCCAGAAGCTCGGGCTTGCCGCGGAAAGACTCCACCTTGTCGTCGCGGTCGCGGATGCGGACCAGCCGGCGCCCGTCGGCCAGGGCCTGGCGGGCGAAGGCGATCGCGCCTTCGCGCAAGCTGCCCTCCGGCGCCAGCTGGTCGATCAGGCCGAGCTCCAGCGCCTCCTGCGCGCGGATCGGCTTGCCGGAGGTCATCATATCGAGCGCCTTTTGCGGACCGGCCACGCGCGGCAGCCTCTGGGTGCCGCCGGCGCCCGGCAGGAGGCCAAGGTTGATCTCGGGAAAGCCCAGCCGCGCGGAAGGGACGGCGAGGCGGAAATGGGCGCAGAGCGCGATCTCCAAGCCGCCGCCCAACGCGGCGCCGTGGATCGCCGCGACCACCGGCCGGTCGGCGCCGTCCATCAGCTTCTGGATGTCCTCGATGCTCGGCTCCTTGAGCATGTCGGAGAGGTTGGAGATGTCGGCGCCGGCGATGAAGGTGGTCCCGTCGCAGATCAGCAGCACCGCCCGGGCGTCGCTGGCCAGGGCCGCCTTGAAGCCCTCGAACAGGCCCGCGCGCACGGTCAGCGACAGCGCGTTCACCGGCGGGGAGTCAAGCGTCAGGATGGCGATCTCGCCGTCGCGGCTGAGGTCGGTCACCGCGTTGATAGCCGTCATGGTCGGATCTTCCCGAAAGACGCGAGGTGAAACGGATTGGCGACGGCGCCGGGTCCTGAGTCAATCAGGCATGGGCGCTGGCGCAGCGTCACGCTTTTGGCGTGCTTTGCGCTAGTGTGCTGGATCTGAAGTTCGCCTGCGCCTGGATTGTGCGCCGGAGCGGACTTCAGATCCGAAAAGCACACTAGAAAACAAATACTTGTCTAGTGCCCTTATCGATCCCGAAGTTCGTCAGAGCCAGCCACAGGCGCATGCGAACTTCGGGATCGGGACACCAGAAGCTACACTTTCGAAACAAGGAAGCCGATTTGCCGGAGACAGCGCCGCCCGTTCCAGCCCGCCGCCTGCGCCTGGCGCTGGCCGTCGCGGGCGTGGTCGTGCTGGCCGTGACGCTGGCGCTCTACGCCGCCCGGCGGACCATTGCGCGCGAAGCGCTGACCGCCTGGCTGAAGTCCAAGGGCGTGGCGGCGGCGGCGGAAGTCCACGCGATCGGGCCGACGGGGGTCACCGGCCAGATCACCATCGGCGATCCGGGCCACCCGGACCTCACCATCGAGCGCGCGGAGATCGGCTACGGGCTGAAGGGGCTGGGGCTGGAGGTCCGTTCAGTCGTCCTGACGCGGCCGGTGCTGCGCGCACGGCTGCACGACGGCAAGCTCTCGGCCGGCGAGCTCCAGCCTCTGATCGAGGAGTTCCAAAAGGCCCCGCCGCGCCCGAGCGCCCTCCAGCCGCGGATCCGCATCGCGGACGGGATCCTGCTGCTGACGACCGATTCCGGACGGGTGCGCATCAACGCCGACGCCGCGATCGACGAGGGCAAGCTGCAGCGGCTGGACGCCCAAATCGCGCCCACCCGTCTGACCGGCGAGCGTTTCGACGTCAGCCTGGGCGCGGTCGGCCTCAAGGCCCAGACCGCCGGCGCCCGGGTCGAGGTCAGCCTCGACGCGCCGGTCGCCAGCGCCCAGCTGGTGCTGGCGAAGGCGGGCGGCGGGAAATCCGAGCAGGTTCAGGCGACGGCTGCGCGCCTGCGCCTCACCACCGCTGGCCCCTATCCCGATCTCAAGGCCAGGCGCGCCGACGGCGCGGTGGTGGCGCATGCCGAACTGTCGGGCGGCCGGCTGGC
>NZ_DATELG010000269.1:0-5671 GCF_035276905.1 Phenylobacterium sp.
GGACATGCGCCGCGACCTCGCCTACCTGCGGGTCTTCGCCATCAACATCAAGGTCACCGCCGCCGGCGTGCCGGGCGCCGGCGACGACTTCGCCGTGTTCGCCCAGGAGATCTCCGACCGGATCGAGTCCGGCCGTCTGGAGGTCGAGCGCTTCGCCGCCGACGTGGCCGCGCTGAGCCACCAGCTCTCGGCCGCGCTCTCCCAGGAACAGACCCTGGCGGCCGACTGCGAACGGCTGATCCCGGCGGTCCCGGAGGCCCTCGCAGCTTCCGCGGCCGACATCGCCGGCCATCACGAGAAGGTCGCCCGCGTCGCCGCCGAGGTGCGCGAGCTCGCCCAGGACATCCAGCGCAAGGTCAGCGCGGCGCTCGCCGCCCTGCAGGTGGGCGACAGCACCCGCCAGCGGATCGAGCACGTCCAGCTCGGCCTGGCCAGACTGCCCGTCACCTGCCCCGATCCGCAAATCCGCGCCCCGGTCGCCGCGGCGGTGACGCCGCTGTTCGCCGCCCTGCTGGGCTCGGCGGCCGCGGACTTCCACCGCGACGCCGCCCAGATCCACCAGAGCATGGCCGGCATCGCGACCAGCGCCTCGGAGCTGCTGCGGTTGCGTGACCTGGCCTTCGGCGCAGCCGACGGCGAAGGCTTCCTCGACCGGATGACCCTCCACCTCGGCCAGGCGTTAAGCCTCGTGGGCCGCACCGAGGCCGCCGAGACCGACGCCCTGACGACCGGCCGCGCCGCCGTCGCCGCCGTGGCCGACCTGACCCGCCGCATCGCCGAGCTGCAGGCGATCAAGACCGACGTCCAGCAGATGGCGCTGAACACCACGCTGAAGTGCGCCCGCATCGGCGACGCGGGCAAGCCGCTGTCGGTGATCGCGATCGAGATGCGGTCCCACGCGGGCCTGCTCGAGACGTCCGCCCAGCGCGCCCTGGCCACCCTGGAGAGGCTGGCGGCCGACGCCGGCCGGATGGCCGACGACCACGGCGAGGGCGGCGCGGCCGGGGCGGCGCTCACCGCGGCCACCGAACGCCTGCGCAAGGCCAACGCCGCCGTCGAAGCCGACCTCGCCCAGGTCGCCCAGCAGGGCGAGACCGTGGTCCGCGCGCTCGGCGAGGCCGCCGGGCGGCTCGACTTCCACGGCGAGATCGGCAAGGCGCTGGACGCGGCCGCAGACCTGCTCGACCGCGGCCGGCTGGGCGCCGATCCCGCCCAGGCCGATCCCGCCCTGCTGGCCGACATTCTGCAGGCCCTCGCCAAGGCCTACACCATGGCCCAGGAGCGCGAGATCCACGCCGCGCTGACGGCGGGCCTCGCCGGCGAGGCGCCCCACGCCGCGGCTGAGAAGGCCAAAGCCGAGGACGAGTTGGACGCCGTCCTCTTCTAGCGCGAGCTCGCAGGCCCTCGCCGTCAGAACGTCAGCAGGCGGTCGAAGAACATGCGGTAGCGCTGGAGCGCCAGCCGCAGGTCTTCCGTCGAGACCTTGTCGCCGCGGTCCCACTGGGCCTCCAGCCGCGAGCGCTCCTCGGCGAACATCTCGGCCAGCCGCTTCATGGTCTGGGCGACCAGGTTGTCGGCCCCCTCCACCGCCCTGCGCGGCTCGTCGACGAAGCCGGCCTGGATCTCGGTCCAGCGCTCGCGCATCTGCGTGATCTCGCCCTCGGCGAGCAGCGGCGCCTCATGACGCTCCGCCTGGTCGGGGGCGAAGGAGCGCGGCTCGCCGGCCGCGCGGGGTTGCAGATCCGGCTGGCCTGCGCCGGCGAGCTCGGCCGTCGAGAGCTTGTCCTTGGGCGCGGGCGTGTTCTGTTCGTGCATGGGATCAATGTCGGACATGACTGGACTCCGGATGCGAGCCCGCATCGGCTCGGTAGAGGGCGGGGCCTTCGACGAGCTCTTCGAACAGCTCGCGGAAGTGAACCATCGCCTGGCGCAGGTCCTCGGTGTCGGCCTCGCCGCGCTCGTGGGCGAGCGCGATGTCGTGGCCCAGCCGGTAGTGCTCGACCACCTCGGGATGGTCCACGGACAGGTCCTGCGAACGCTGGGCGAAGTCGGAGACCGGATAGCCGCGGGTCGCCATGACGTCGCCCAGCAGGCGGTCGGCGTTGACGATCGCGCGTTTCGGGTCGTCGACGAACTCCGCCTGCACGCGCCGCCAGTCGTCGACGAAGCGGGCGCGGTCGACGTTGCTCAGCGGGCGGATCTCCATGGCCCGGACGCGCTTCTCGCGCGCCGCGAGCTCGGCCTCCGCTCGACGCCGGCTGCCGGCGTCGCCGACGGTCCGGTCGTACTCGGCGCCGAACTGCTGCTTCAGCCGGCGCGACTTTTGGGCCTGCCAGACCGCGACGGCGGCGATCGCGACGACCACGATCACCCCGAGCACGATCAGCATCGTTGTGTTGTCCATGCGTCTCCTCCTGGGGGTTTCGGCCCCGGCCCGCGCCGTCTTCGGGCGGCGAAGGCGTGCACCCGAACGAGCAAATGCAAGGGCGGTTCCGGCAAGCCGGAACAAGAGCGATGGTGCGGGAAGAAGCCTTGGCGGCCCGGTCAGCGCGCCGCGGCGCGCAGCAACTCCTGGGCGATCTGCGACAGCGGGACGATGCGGTCGACGCAATTGCGGGCGATCGCTTCCTTGGGCATGCCGAAGACGACGGAAGAGGCCTCGTCCTGGGCGATGGTCAGGGCGCCCGCCTTCTTCATCTCCTCCATGCCGCGCGCGCCGTCGTCGCCCATGCCGGTCATGATCACGCCGACGGCGTTGGAGCCGGCCGCGCGGGCCGCCGAGCGGAACAGCACGTCGACCGAGGGCCGATGGCGCGAGACCAGGGGGCCGGTCTTCACCGAGACATAGTAGTTGGCGCCGCTGCGCTCGAGCATGGTGTGGAGGTTGCCGGGCGCGATCAGCACGCGGCCGCGCAGCACCGCATCGCCGTCCTCGGCCTCCTTCACGTCCACCTCGCAAAGATCGTTCAGCCGCTTGGCGAAGGAGGCGGTGAAGCGCTCTGGCATGTGCTGGACGATGACGATGCCGGGCGAGTTGGCCGGCAGGGCGGTCAAGACCTCGCGCAGGGATTCGGTGCCGCCGGTGGAGGCGCCGATGCAGACGATGCTCTCGGTGGTGCGCGCCATCGCCTTGCCGGTGGGCGGCGGCAGCATGGCGTCGGCGGTGAGCTTCTTCTGCGGCTCGCCGGCCGCGGCCTGGTGGAACTCCGGCGGCGCCCCGTGGCGGCCGCGGACGCGCGCGCGGGCGGCGGCCTTCACCGCGTCGCAGATGCGGATGCGGCTTTCCGCCAGGTGCTCGGCCACGCCCAGCTTGGGCTTCAGGATGATGTCGACCGCGCCGGCGGACAGCGCCTGCAGCAGGGTCTCCGAGCCTGCCTCGGTCAGGGACGAGCACATGACCACCGGGATCGGATGCTGCGCCATCAGCTTGCGCAGGAAGGTGATGCCATCCATCCGCGGCATCTCGACGTCGAGGGTGATGACGTCGGGAACCTCGTCGCGGATCCGGCGCGCGGCGACGTAGGGATCGGAGGCGACGCCCAGGACCTCGATCTCGGGATCGGACTCCAGCACCGCCGTCAGCGTCTGGCGCACGGTCGCGGAGTCGTCGACGATCAGCACACGGATCTTGCGCGCGGCCGTCACGGCTTCAGACCCGCTGGAAGATCGTGCTGGCGACCTGGCGCACCGGCAGATCGATGCCGACCACCGACTCCGAATGGCCGAGGAACAGCATGCCGCCCGGCCGCAGATGCGAGCAGAGCCGGCGCAGCACCTTCGACTGGGTCGGCTTGTCGAAATAGATCAAGATGTTGCGGCAGAAGATCATGTCCATCTCGTCGTCCACCGGATAGGTCTCGTCCATCAGATTGAGACGTGAGAACAGCAGTCGCGAGCGCAGGGCGGGCGCGATGCGCACGACGTTGCGCTGCGGATCGCGGGCGCGCATCAGGTAGCGGCGGCGCAGCTCCATCGGCACCGGCTCGACCATCGCCGCCGGATAGATGCCGGCCACCGCCTCCTCCAACACCTCGGTGCAAAGGTCGGTGCAGAGGATCGAATAGCCGCCGCGCGCGCGGGTCTCGCGCAGGTGGTCCTCGATGACCATGGCCAGCGTATAGGGCTCGGCGCCGATCGAGCAGGCCGCGCTCCAGGCCTTCAGCGTGCGCCGTTGCGGCGTCATCAGCATCGAAAGCCCGCGGTCGCGCAGGAAGTCGAAGTGGGTGGGCTCGCGGAAGAATTCGGTCTTGTTGGTGGTGACCGCGTCGATCAGGTCGACCAGCTCGGCGGCCAGGCCGTCCTCTTCGAACAGCGCGCGGCAGTAGTCGGCGAGGCTGGCCGCGCCGGTGGCGCGCACCCGGCGGCGCAGGCGGCCCTCCAGCATGGTGCGCTTGCCGGGCGGCATCTTGATGCCGCTGTAGCCTTGGATCAGCTGGGCGAGGCGGCGGAAGTCCTTGTCGCTGAGCCCGTCGGTCGCGGGCGCTGGCGGGGCGCGGAGCGCTTCGGCGGCGAGCCCCATCAGGCGGCCTGGACCTGCGGCAGCATGGCGACGTCCTCGCTGGTCAACAGGCGGACCAGGTCGAACAGGACGACGAAGGCGCCCTCGCGGCGGACGACTCCGCGGATGTACTCGTTGCGCCACGGCACGCCGATCTCGGGCGCCGGCTCGATCTCCTCAGAACCGTAGGCGGCGACCTCGATGACGCGGTCGGCCGCGAGCCCCACCGAAAGCGACCCGCCTGGGAGCGGAATGTCGACCACCAGGATCCGCGTCGAGGGCGTGGGCGACAGCGGCGTCATCCCGAGCTTGCGGCGCAGGTCCAGCGTGGGCGTTCCCCGGCCCCGAACGTCGGTCAGGCCCAGCAGGTAGGCCGGGCCCTCGGGAATGGCGAACGGCCGCGCCCAGTCGAGGATCTCGCGGACGTAGTCGACCGGGACGGCGAAGACCTCCTCGCCCAGGCCGAGGGTCACGAACTGCGCAGGCGTGGTCATCAGGCGTATTCCCGGAATTGGGCGTCGTCGTCGTCGGGCCCGCCCTGGGCGAGATCCAGGGCGAAGCCCCGGGCCCGCGCCTGCTGAGCCGCCACGGGGCTGGCGCCCCCCTTGCGCGCCGCCGACTTCGTCGGCGCGGTCCTCGCGGCGGGCTCGGGGCGCGTGATGCGCCGGGCCGGCTGGCCGCTGGCGTTGGTGCGGAAGAAGGCGACCGAGGCTTGCAGCTCCTCGGCCTGGGCGGCGAGCTCCTCCGACGTCGCCGACATCTCTTCCGAGGCGCTGGCGTTCTGCTGGGTGACCTTGTCGAGCTGCTGGATGGCCTCGTTGATCTGCGAGGCGCCGATGTCCTGCTCGCGGCAAGCGGCGCTGATCTCGCTGACCAGCTCGGCGGTCTTGCGGATGTTCGGCACCAGCTCGGCGAGCATCTCCCCGGCCGACTGGGCGGCCTTGACGGTCTCCGACGACACCGCGCCGATCTCGGCGGCAGCGCTCTGGCTGCGCTCGGCGAGCTTGCGCACCTCCGAGGCCACCACCGCAAAGCCTTTGCCGTGCTCGCCGGCGCGGGCGGCCTCGACCGCGGCGTTCAGCGCCAGAAGATCGGTCTGGCGGGCGATTTCCTGCACGATGCCGATTTTGTCGGCGATGGTCTGCATCGCCGCCACGGCACGGCGAACGGCCT
>NZ_DATELG010000270.1:0-22764 GCF_035276905.1 Phenylobacterium sp.
GACCGTCGTCGTCGCCCGCACCGTCATGTAGGAGACCAGGAAACTGGAGAACACGAAGGTGTCGCTGAGCAGGAAGATCCACATCATGGCCTTGCCCCAGTGGACCTGCTTGAACACCTCCTGGTCCGACGACCAGTCGGCCGCGAGCGTCCGCAGGCCTTGCGCGGCCGGAACGCCGTGTGGGGTCTCAGTCGATGTGGTCGCCGTCATCTTCGATTGACCAAGAAAAGCGTGAACATCACGAGCCAAACCAGCAACAGGAAGTGCCAGTAGATCGCGCAAAGATCGACGCTCTGCCTGACCTCGGCGACCTCGCTTCCTGCCAATACCTTGGCGGTCGTTCGCCCCCATACCGCCAGGCCGCCCAGCACGTGCAGGCCGTGCAGCGCGGTGATCAGGTAGAAGAACGCGCTCATGGTCGTGGCCGTCAGCCCGCAACCGGCGTCCTCGAGTTGCCGCCAGACGGTCAGCTGGCCTGCCAGGAAGACCAGTGCGAGGACGCCGCCGGCGATGAGGCCCGTCCGCAAACTGTCCATCTGTCCGCGCGCGCCGCCCGCGCGCGCCCATTCCCAGGCCGCGCTGCTGAGCATCAGGACGGCGGTGTTGAACCATAAGAGCCGCGGCCAGAGCATCGGCTTCCAGTCGGGCTGTTGTCCGGTGACGAGCCCGTGCCCATCCATGCGCATGACGAAGGTCACGGCGATCAGCAGGAACATGACCGACGCGACGCCGAAATAGATGCGCAGGCCGACCGCCGCCGCCGGCAGGGGAAGGCCCTCCGCATCCGGCTCGCCCGCCGGATCGGCGCCCGGCGCCAGCCAGGGCTTTTCAGTCAGTCGGCGTACAATGCCCACATCCCGTCCTCCGAAGGGATCTCATGTCGTCACGCGATCACTCGTCACCCGATCGGGCGGCACGTTCTGCGGGATGAAATCCTGCGGCGCGCCCGGCACGCTGTAGTCGTAGGCCCAGCGGTAGACCACGGGGAGCTTCGCCCCCCAATTGCCGTGCGCCGGCGGGGTCTGGGGCGTCTGCCATTCCAGCGTCGTCGCGCCCCACGGATTGGGGTCGGCCTTGGGGCCCCGGAAGAAGCTCCAGATCAGGTTGTAGAAGAAAACCAGCTGCGCGGCGGCGACGATCAGGGCGGCGATGGTGATGACCTCGTTGGCCACATGCGCCGAATGCGGAATGAACGCCGTCTCGCCCAAGGCGTAGTACCGCCGCGGCACGCCGAGGAAGCCCAGGTAGTGCATGGGCAGGTAGATCGCATAGACCCCGAGGAAGGTGACCCAGAAATGGATCTGGCCCAGCGTCGCGTTCCACATGCGCCCGGTGATCTTGGGGTACCAGTGATAGATCGCCCCGAAGATCACCATGATCGGCGAGACGCCCATCACCATGTGGAAGTGGCCGACGACGAAGAAGGTGTCGGACAGGGGCACGTCCACGCTGACGTTGCCGAGGAAGAGGCCGGTCAATCCACCGTGGATGAAGGTGAAGATGAAGCCGATGGCGAACAGCATCGGGACCCGGAGGTGAATGTCCCCGCGCCAGAGCGTCAAAAGCCAGTTGTAGACCTTGATGGCGGTGGGGACCGCGATGATCAGGGTGGAGGTCGCGAAGAAGAACCCGAAATACGGATTCATCCCGCTGATGTACATGTGGTGCGCCCACACGAACATGCTCAGCACGCCGATCACGACGATGGCCCACACCATCATTCGGTAGCCGAAGATGTTCTTTCGCGCGTGGCAGCTGATGAGGTCGGAGACGATGCCGAAGGCCGGCAGGGCGACGATGTAGACCTCGGGATGACCGAAGAACCAGAACAGGTGCTGGAACAGGATCGGGCTGCCGCCGTTGAAGCTCGTCTGTTGGCCCATCGACACCAGCGACGGCATGAAGAAGCTCGTGCCGAGCAGGCGGTCCAGCATCATCATGACGGCGCCGACGAACAGCGCCGGGAACGCCAGGAGCCCGAGGATGGTCGCGACGAAGATGCCCCACACCGAGCAGGGCATGCGCATCAGGGTCATGCCGCGCGTGCGCGCCTGCAGCACCGTGGTGACATAGTTCAGGCCGCCCATGGTGAAGGCGACGATGAAGATCGCCAGCGAGGCCAGCATGAAGATGATGCCCCAGTCCCGCCCCGGCGTGCCCTCCAGGATGGCCTGCGGCGGATAGAGGGTCCAACCGGCGCCGGTCGGTCCGCCGGGCACGAAGAAGCTGGCCATCAGCACCAGCACGGCGAGCAGGTAGACCCAATAGCTGAGCATGTTCACGAACGGGAAGACCATGTCGCGCGCGCCGAGCATGAGCGGGATCAGGTAGTTCCCGAAGCCTCCGAGGAGCAGCGCCGTCAGCAGATAGATCACCATGATCATGCCGTGCATGGTGACGAACTGAAGATAGCTGCTGGGCGTGATGAACTTGAAGGTGTCGGGGAAGCCGAGCTGCAGCCGCATCAGATCGGACAGCACCAGGGCGACCAGACCAACCGCGATCGCCGTCATCGAATACTGCACGGCGATGACCTTGTGGTCCTGGCTCCAGACGTATTTGCCGATCCACGTCTTCGGGTGGTGAAGCACTCGGGTGTCGTCGGCGATCGTGTAGGCCATGGCGCGCGCCTCACTTCCCGGATTTGACCGGCGATCCAGCTGGCGCCGTTTGCCCAGCCTGCGCCATCAACTGTGCGAAGGTCGGCTGTTGATTCAGCCAGGCCTGAAACGCCGGCTCGTCGTCTATGACCAGGGCGCCCCGCATCGTGTAGTGGCCGGTCCCGCAGAGCTCGGCGCACAGTATTTCGAACTTTCCGGTGCGCGTGGGGGTGAACCAGAAATAGGTCACCATGCCCGGAACCATGTCCATTCGGGCGCGGATCTGCGGCACGAAGAAATCGTGCAGCACGTCCTTGGAGCGCAGAACGACCTTGACCGGCCGGCCGCGCGGAAGGTGCACCTCGTTGCCTTCCACGAGGATGTCGTCGCGTCCGAACGGGTCGGCGGGATTTAGGCCGAAGGGATTGTCGGGGCTGATCTGCCGCGAGTTGGCCGTCCCCAGGACGCCGTCCTTTCCGGGGAACCGGAAGCTCCACTGCCACTGCTGCCCCACCGCCTCGACGACCGCGGCGTCCTTCGGCACGGTGACGAATTGCTTCCAGGCGATCAGGCCGGGCGCCAGCAGGGCGGCGATCCCGACCGCCGTCCAGACGGTCAGCCGCCGCTCGAGGGCCACGCTCTCAGGGTCGTAGTGGGCGCGGTGGCCTTGGCGATGCCGGTAGCGCCAGATCGCAAAGGCCAGGAACACATTCAGGACGATGAAGAAGAACCCGCAGACCCACATGGTGACGTCGAGGGCCGTGTCGATCGATTTCCAGTTGGACGCCAGAGGCGTCAGCCACCAGGGCGTCAGAAGTTGGAACGCGATTGAGAACAAGACCAGCGCAGCTATTGCAATTGCTATGGCCATGACTTGTCTCGCTTAGCCCCTGGCCTCCACGCGTTTCCCGACGTCGGACGCGAAACTCCGGACGCGTGAAATCGCGCCGACGCCCCTTGTCCGGAACCGCAACAGAGCTGGCGAAGATTGGAGCGCGCCTGATTTGGCGCGACCGCGAGGATCAGCGCCTGCGCGGCGTTGCTGAACGTCTTCTTGCTTCAGTGCCGCCCGGGTCATCGTCGACGCCCTCGAACACCTGCTCCGTGGAAACCTCACAGCCTCCGCAGCCGTCTTTTGGCTGGCGCGGGATGCGAGAACCACCAAGTCAATTTCAAACCATATAGTTTTATCGCGCCCAGAGGAAGTTCCGATCGCCCTGGCTCCCCATCGCCGGCAGCCGGGCCATGGCGCCGCCTTGCCGAGCGCCTGTTGCCATCGGGCGCGCCGCGCGCCAACCTCTGGCGGCGCAAGCCGCCAGCTGTCCCGAGGAGGCGTCGATGGCGAATGTTTCTGACGTATCTCGTCCTGGGACCGCCGCCGGTCCCTGGAAAGCGGTCAGCAACCTGTTCCGCCGTCCCGCCAGCCATCCGACCACGATCGACCGACGCCGTGATCCCGCCAAGATCGCCCGGGTCAAGAGCCGCGACGTCTGGCCCCCTGCGCTACAAGATCCGTTCCCAATGATCAAGGAAGGCGTGCCGGAGATCGGCGCCGATCGGCTGAACGGGGACCTGCTGGGGGGCGCGATCCTGAACCACGGCCTGCTGCTCGTCCGCGGCGCGGTCGACCAGCCGGGCGTGCGACGCCTGATCAAGGTGCTCGAGCGAGCCTTCGACGAGGCGCGAGGCTACGACATGAAGGATTCCCAGCGCGTGCTGGGCCGCTACTTCGCGCCGTTCCCGCTGGACGAGACCTGCGAGATGACCGCCGCCGACCGCCAGTTCGTCGTCGCCGGCGGAGGCGTCTGGACCGCGGACTCTCCGCCGGCCATGGATGTGCTGATCGAGGAACTGCGCCGCGCCGGCATCGTGAAGGCGATCGAGGACTACCTCGGCGAGCCGGGCTACCTGTCGGTGGGCAAGTCCACGCTGCGCAAGGTGCCGCCGACCAGCGGCTCGGGATGGCACCAGGACGGCGCCTTCCTGGGCGCCGACATCCGCACGGTGAACTGCTGGCTGGCCCTTTCCGAGTGCGGCGACGACTCGCCGGGTCTCGACATCTACCCGGACCGCCTGAACTACATCGTCGAGACGGGAACGCGCGATGCGCCCTACGACTGGGCCGTGGGCGATGCGGTCGTCGAGGCGTTGCCGCGGCGCTGGGAGGCGCCCCGCTTCAAGGCGGGCGATGCGCTCTTTTTCGATCAGCTGATGCTCCACCGGACCGGCGTGCGTCCCGGCATGACCAAGCACCGCCTCGCGATCGAGAGCTGGATGTTCGCCGGCTCGACCTTTCCGGCGAGGCAGATTCCGCTGGCGCTCTGAGCTTCGGCGGTTCGGACGAACCGCCGAAGCTCATAAGTCTTTGAAGTAAGACCATTCGCCACGCCGAACCGGCATGCACTTCGGCTGCGAATGGTCGAGCATGCGCCCGGCGATCTGTGCGCCCCGGCGGCGCAGGGGATCTTCCACGAGCCGGAAGTTCAATTCGGCGAGCAGGAAGGTCAGCGGCAGGGCCGTGGCCAGAAGCAGCTCCACATGGCGCGGGCCTGGGCCCACCACGCCCGGCGACAGCCGGAACCAGAACTCGCGCGCGGCCAGATAGGCCGGAACGTGGATGAGATACATTCCGTAGGAGCGGCTGCCCATCCAGCAGGCGGCGCGCTTCAGCCGTCCGCGCGCCAACAGGTAGTCGCCGTCGTACGACGCCACCCAGACTATGGACGCAGCCAGCAGCGCCACCGCGCCGACCAGATATCGCGGGGGATCGGCTGTCATCCGGCTGACGAAGGCGAAGACCAGCAGAAAGGCGGCAGGCAGGAGCATCCTCACTGGCCAGGCGCCCAGCATCCGTGGCTCGAGCCGGGCGTAACTGGGCCGCCGGCTCCAGATCGAAAGCAGCACGCCGAGCGCCAGCGCATCTGTCCTGACGACGTTCAGCAGGACGCTGGCGCCGGGCCCTGAGCGCCTGAGGAACAGCTGTGCGGCCACGACAAGGACAAGGACCAGCGGCAGGCGTCGACCGGCGAAGAACACCAGGAACGGCAGGACCAGGTAGAACTGCTCTTCCAGGGACAGGCTCCAATAGTGCACCATCGCGCCGCCCGGAAGCCGCAGGAACACGTGGGCGAAGTGGATGTTCGCCAGCCCGAGCATCGCCGCGACCGAACACCTGATGTTCGCGCCGACGGTGTCGAACGCGCCTGAACGGTTGAAGACCGCGGACGCCGCGGTCGCGATCGCGAGCCAGAGCCAAGCCGACGGCGTAAGCCGCCAGAGGCGGCGCACCCAGAAGCTCAGCGCAGACCTGAAGAAGGCGCGCGGCTGGCTCGCCGGCGGCAGCGTCGGCAACAGGCTGCGGCCGATCACGAAGCCGGAGATGACGAGGAACAAATCGACCCCCGACCAGAAGCTGAAGCGGCTGTAGAGGGGGCCGCCGCTCCACGCCAGCCAGGGGATCAGAACGCCCCCCACGTGCTGGACCAGGACCATGCCGATGGCCATGGCCCGCAACACCTCGATATCCTCGATGCGGCCGCCGGCCGACCGTCCTTGTCCGGACTGCACGCCGCTGTCGTTCATCCGCCGCTCCAACCCTGCGAAAAATAGGCAGGGCGTCGCGGCCGGCGTCAATCACCTCGAGCAGTCGCTCAGCGCCCGGAATTGCGCGCCGTCGACCTCAGACGAGCGGCGCTCGCTCGGGCTGCGGCTCGGTTCCGGCCTGCCCCTGTTCGCGCTCGGCCTTCACCCTCTCCAGGTCCGCCCGCAGCGCCTCCTGCTCGCGCCGCAGTTGGCTGATCTCCTCGGCGCGTTCGGCCAGCAAGGTCCGCGCACGGACGAGCGCATCGGTGCGACGGGTGAACCGCGCGACGAGCTGCGAATTCTCGACGCGCGCGCGCATGTGGCTTTCCTCGAGCTCCTTTGCGCTCTGCAGCAGGGACTCGGCCTGGGTGAAGCTGGCGACCAGGGCCTTCAATTCGGGCGTCGAGCGCGCCTCCGGGACAAGGATGCCAAGCCCGTTGAAGAAGGGCAGCACATGCAGGGTGGCGCCGGGACAGGCTTCGGCGACGAAGTCTTCGACGCCCGTCAGCACCCCGTTGCGGGGGCCGCCTTCGTGCCGCGCATTGGCCAGGTGAGCGTTCATCCCGGTCTCCGTCAGCTCGGAGCGTCCGTACTCGCACCCCAGGTAGGCGTAGGGATGCCGTTCGGCTTCGTTGAGGGTCTCGGGATCGTAATACATGTCGCGCCGCGCGTACGGCCAGGCGCAGTCGTGCATCAGGGCGACCGGCGGCGCGACGCCGGCCTCCGCGGCGTGCCGCCAGAGCAGGTGCAGCTCTGAATTGATCGTGTGCCAGTTATGATCGCCGTCGAGCAGAACCAGATCCGGGGCGGGAGCAAGCGGGATCGCCTGAAGGCTCTTTGCCTGCAGGTAGACGTATTCCTCGCTGAAGTCCGCGAACACGGCCGCGAGATCCGGGTGGAGCACCGGGTCGATCACGTGCAGCCGGGCGCCGGTCTGCCGGCAATAGTCGAGCAGACCGCGGGTGTTCCAGCCGAACTCGGCGCCCACCTCCATGATCTGCCGCGGCGCCAGCTGGAGAAGGATCGGTAGGATGAAGCGTAGCCAGAATTGATGCACGTCGGGCTCTCAGAAAGCGTCCAGGTCGTCTAGGGCGAGGTCGTCTTCGGTGAGCTCGATCAGGCCCCCGACGCGTTGAATGAAGCCTTTCGGGCTCGTGCTGCCAAGCTGCGCGTCGAACCTCGGATCCACGCGGAAGCGCGTGCTCTCGGTGGTGAGCGTGCGGATGGCGTTCTTGGGCCAGCGATTGGAATAGCCGATCCATGGCTGGCCAAGCGCGGTGTTGAGATAGACGATATAGGATCCGTGGCTCACCAGGGCCGCATACCGGCGCAGCTCTTCGATCGGCGCGCCCGGCGCGTCGGGCGCCTCGAACAGCACGAGAATCTGTTCGGCGTCGCCGACGCGACGCTCGACCTGTTGCAGGGTCTCGCGCGCCCAGGGATCGCCGTGGATCAGGTTCACCCGTCCCGGCAGCCCGTCCGGCGCGCGCTCGCAGGGGAGCAGGATCGGCGTGCCGCCCAGCTGGGCCAGCTGGCAGATCGAGTCGACGAAACGCAGCAATGGAACGTTGCGCGTAGTGGTCACGATGACCGTCGGTCGAAGCGACCAGATGAGCTCCTGCAGGTGGATAAGGTCCGCCGGCCCGACGCCGACCTCCTCGCCGGCCCACCGGGTCGCCCGATGCAGGCCCAGCTCGACCGCGGCGCCGGTCAGGAAGTCGTGGGCGCCGCCGTCGAGGGTCATGCGCGCTCCGGGATCGCCGACGATGGCGCGCGCCCCCGGCCGGATCCGGTCGGTGACCCCCAGCGGCGAAGGGTACATCGGCCGCTGCCGGGTGGCGCAGGCCAGAACGTTATGCATCCGGCCGGCGAGCCGGAAGCCGTCCATCGGCAGGCCTTCATGGCGCTCGCCGCGCAGGGCGGCGTACTCACGCTGATAGGCTTTGACCAGCGCGTCCTTCTCCCCCTCGTCGACGTTGGTGGTCGTGCCGCCATGGTACTGGTGGAAGGTCGCTTCCCCCATCAGGCAGGTGACGCCGCCGGGGCAGGCGGCCGCGGCGCGCTTGAAGAGATCGAGGTTCGCCAGGCCGCCGCCGGGGGTGACGAAGCCCTCGTCGAGGCCGCCGATCTTTCGCCAGACCTGGGCAGGCACGAACAGGCAATTGCTCTCTGACAGGCCCGACGCAATCCAGGCGCCCGGGCTTTCGTCCATCGGCGCGCCGACGCGGTAGAGTTCATAGCCGTCGATCGGCCAATTGATGCGGTCGAACAGGATGTCTTCCTGTTCGCGCGTGTAGCCGACCTGCGAGAGCCAGCGCTGGTCGCCGCCCACGAACCACTGGCGCAGCGCCACCACCGACGGGGGCTCGGCGCGAAGGTGCCGCAGCGCCTCGGCCACCACGCCCGGCGTCAGGACGTGGGCGCCGTCGATCATGACGGCGATGAAGTCGCCGCGGGCCTGGGCGGCGGCGGCGTTCATCGCCGCGCACGGCGACGGCCGCGGCTGCTTGGGTTGGTAGAGCCTGAACTCCGGGCCGAACCTGCGAATCCAGGCGGCGTCGAGCGGCGGGTTCGAACCGTTGTCGACGCAGATGACTTCGTAGGCGAGCCCCTCGATCCCGCGTTGATAGGCGCGGCCGAGCGAGGTGAGCGTGCGCTCGGCCTCCCGGGACATGTTGTAGAAGTTGACCACGACCGAGAGTTCCGGCCGGCGCGGCAGCAGCCGATGGTCGCGTCGGGATTTCGCTTCGGCGTCTGCGGACGCGCCGGCCGCTGGCCATGGAGCAGCCGGGGTCGGAAACGCCAGCAGCAGGTCCTGCTCGATCAGGCTCGGGCCGCCGTCCGCGATCCTCAGGTCATAGGCGTGGTCGGCGCCGTCGCAGACCTGGGGCGGCAAGGGCGCGTCGAACCCCCAGCGTCCGTCGCCTTGATGCTGCTCGGCAAGGTCGGTCCGCCAAAGGTCGGCCGCAAAGCGCATGACGGGGGCGCCGTTCGACCACAGCTCGAGCATCGGCTTTGCGGACGGGCGGCTCAGCGAGCGGACCCAGCCCGAGAGGCGCCGCGGGCCGAACCGGTCGATCCCGCCGATCCAGCCGTGCGCGCACACCGGCGCCGACGCCCCGACCTGCAGGGGCGTCGGCGCGAGCGTCAGGCGCCCGCCCGGCAGCTCGCTCCCGCCGTCCTTCCTGGCGGTCCGCACGACGACGTCGCCGAGGACGCCCGTCAGCGAAACGGCGAAGGCGCACGCCCCGTCTCGCTTGCCGGCGCTCTCGAGATCCCCGCGGTGTTGATCGGCGAGCGCGCTGGCGACCAGGATCTCATCCTTCCAGACCTCGATCGTAACGGGCTCCGCCGGCCGAGCCGGACGCCAGGCCCACCCGCGGATGCGCCGGCCCTCGAGCTCGTCCACGTGGCCTTCCACGCCTTCGGCCGCCGCACTGTCCGCTCGCGAAAGAATAGAAGGCGGCGGGCGCTCAGACCGCGCACGCTCAAGCGCCTTCAGGAGCGCGCGGAACGTCCTCAAGATCATGTGCGAATCTTTGCGCGCATGACATTCGTTGGCAACAAAAACTCGTCACCCGGCCCGGCGGTGGGCCACCCCCCTTGCGGGGGCCAAGGTTGCGGCCATCACGACTTCAATTCGCCCAAGCCGGTCAGATGAAGAACACCCTTGCCGGGCAACTCGACGCGAAGTTCCAGCTTGCCGCCAGCGGCCTCTACGAAGCGACGCAGGGTGGAGAGGTAGAGGTCAGTCTGCCGCTCGATCTTCACGACGGAGGGCTGCTTCACGCCCAAGCTCTGGGCGATCTGCTCTTGGCTCCGCTCGGTCAGGAGACGTAGAGCCTTCAGCCCCTCGACCTCGCCATGGAGTTGGGCGGCGCGGGTGTCGATTTTCGCCCGGCGGTCAGCAGGCAGACCGGCCATGATCTCTTCGCGTGTGCGGCCCATGTCACTTCTCCTTCAATCGCTTCAGGTGGTCGTTGAAGCGGCTGTCCGCCTTGCGGATCAGGCTCTTGTAAAACTGCTTCTTGCCCACGCCCGACTTGTCGCCCGCCACGAGCAGGACGGCCTGCCGCTTCGGGTCGAAGGCGAAGGCCACCCGCCAGGCCCCATCCGCCGCGTTGAACCGAAGCTCCTTCATGTTCGCGTGCTTGGACCCAGCCAAGGTGTCGGCATGTGGACGACCCAACGATGGGCCGTAGGTCTCCAACAACGCCGTGACCGCCAGAAGCTCGTCCTGCACCTCTTCGGGCAGCGCATCGAACTCCGGGTCGAACTCGTCGTGGTTGGCGACCGTCCATGGCATGAGGGAATATAGCTTTTAAGCTATAAAATGTCCATAGCTTGACGGCTATATTCTGAGACCGAGGCGATCGGCTTCGGGGACAATCGGCTTCGGGGACATGATACCTATCCCCGGGACGTTCGCTGGTGGGCCCGGCAGGACTCGAACCTGCAACCAGACCGTTATGAGCGGCCGGCTCTAACCATTGAGCTACAGGCCCCAGCAGCGACGAAGGCCGCCGGTTAGCATGGGCTGACGGCGGCTTAAAGCTTCCGTTCAGCCTAGTCCTGCGAGACCTTCGCGAAACGAGCACGGGCTCGATGGAGACACCCAATGCAGATGCCGATGCGGGCGGCGGCCCTGAGCCTGGCCCTGGTCCTGGGGACGGGCGCGGCGCCGGCCGCCTTCGCCCAGGCCGCCCCCGGCCCGGGCGCCGCGGACGCGGTGTTCCGCGCCACCACCCTCGGCCTCGGGGCCTATGGCGAGACCAGGCTTGCGCCCGACATCGCCACGATCAGCCTGGGCGTCATGACCGAGGCCAGGACCGCCCAGGCGGCGATGCAGGCCAACGCCGCCAGGATGGGCGAGGTCCTGGCGGCCCTCAAGCGCGGCGGGATCGCCGCCAAGGACATCCAGACCTCGCAACTCAGCATCGAGCCGCAGTACGCCTACGAGCAGAACCAGCCGCCCAGGCTGACCGGCTACCGGGCCTCCAACCAGGTGACGGTCACCGTGCGCGACCTGACGCGCCTGGGGACCGCGGTCGACGCGACCGTCTCGGCCGGCGCGAACCAGGTGGGCGGAATCAGCTTCGGCCTGGCCGACCCGACGGCGGCGGAGAACGCGGCGCGCGAGCTGGCGGTCAAGGCGCTGACGGCCAAGGCCGACCTCTACGCCAGGGCCACCGGCCACCGGGTGCTGCGGCTGGTCTCGCTGAGCGAGGGCGCGGCCTTCACCCCGCCGCAGCCGGTTCCGATGGTGGCGATGGCGTCGGCGCGCTTCAAGGAAGCCGACACCCAGGTCTCGCCGGGCGAGATCAAGGTGCGGGTGGACGTCAGCGGGGTTTACGAACTGGCGCGCTAGACGGGGTGGGCGAAAGGCCCGTGTCCTGCAGCGCGCCCTCGACCTCCTCGGTCATGATCCGGCCCGGCAGGGCGCGCTCGCCCTCCATCACCGCGGCCCAGACGAGGTCGCGGCCGGGGATCGTCCCCGACGCCCAGCCGACGCCGCGCGAGCCGTCGGGGACGCTGTTGCAGGACAGGGCGCGGGCCTGGCCGTCCTTGGCCGTGGCCTTCATGAGCTCGCCGACCGTGCGCAGCGCGGGCCGGTCGCAGGCCGGCAGGGTGCGGGCGCAGACCGTGTGGGTGTTGTAGCGCCAGACCACCTGGCCCGAGCCCTTGCGGCCGATCAGCATGCAGGTCTGCGGCGCGCCGATCGCCTGCGAGACCGCATCGTTCAGCTTGTCCGGATCGACGCCCTTGGGCAGCCCCGGGCCGCAAGCCGAAAGCGCCAGCGCGCCTAGCCCCGACGCCCCCAGCCTGATGGCCGCAAGGGCAAGGCGGGACATCAGGCGGCCTTCTTGATCTCGTTGCCTTCGTCCAGCAGGACGACGGTGGGGGCGTAGTTGCGGGCCTCCTCGGCCGGCAGCATGCCGTAGGTGACGACGATCACCTTGTCGCCCTTCTGCACCAGGCGCGCGGCCGCGCCGTTGACGCCGATCACCCGCGAGCCGCGGGGCGCCTCGATGGCGTAGGTGGTGAAGCGCGCGCCGGTGGTGATGTTCAGCACGTCCACCTGTTCGTGCGGCAGAATCCCGGAGGCGTCGAGCAGCTCGCGGTCGATGGCGATCGAGCCCTCGTACTCGAGGTCCGCCTGGGTGACCGTCGCGCGATGCAACTTCGCCTTCATCAGCGTCACGAACATTCCCGGACGATCCTTTCTCGCGCCGGCCGTTCTTTCGCCGGAGACATACGCAAGCGGCCCCGCTTGCGAGGCCAAGCGCGGATATATGCATGAAAAGGCGGAGGATCAATGCCGCACTGCGGCAAGGCAGATGCACTCCACTTCGCGCCTGCGAAGAGGCCGCCGACGATTTCGCGACCCGCGAAACCATCGCCCGCCGGGACCGGTTTGGCGGGGCGAGCCCCCGAATTCTCCCCTTGCAAGGCGCACCCGATGAGCCCTTCCCCCTCTCACCCAGAGCACTCCGGCCAAGCCCTGACGATCATGAAGGTCGAGCCGATCCAGCACACCGGGATCGTCGTCACCTGCCGGGCGCAGGAAGCCAGCGGCAAATTGCCCGACCGCCATTCGGCCTATTTCGACAACATCTCCCCGCCGCTCGAGTGGACGGGCGTCCCGGAGGTGAAGGCCTGGGCGGTGATCGTCGAGGATCCCGACGCCCCCCGCACGAAGCCGTTCGTCCATTGGATGCTGTGGAACGTCCAGGGCGAAGTCACCGCCCTGCCCGAAGGCCTGCCGAACACCGAGTTCCTGGCCACGCCCCAGGGCGGGATCCAGGGGCGCAACGACATGGGCGGCTACGGCTGGTTCGGCCCGCGTCCGCCGGCCGGGCACGGCGTCCACCGCTACTACTTCCAGGTCTTCGCCCTCGACGACGTGATCGAGATGGGGCCGGATACGCCGCTGCCGGAGCTCTTGAACGCGCTGAAGGGCTGCACGCTGGCGACCGGCGAGATGATGGCCACCTACGAGGCGCCCAACCCGCAGTAGTTCAGAAGTTCGCCGTGCGCGGCGGCACGCAGAGCCAGTGGCCCTGGTAGTTGGCGCCGACCAGGGTCTGGCGGTTGCGCAGGTACATGCGGCGGAAATCCTGCACCGCGGCGCTCTCGCCCGGCGGGCTGACGCCGTCGGGACAGACCGAGGCTTCGGCGCGCACGCCCTGCGAGCAGGTGCAGACGTCGTAGTTGGGCTCCAGCCGGCTGGCCTTGTTGGAATGGCAGTCCGGCGCCTTGAGCGCGCCGTTGACGTCGACGCAGACCGTCGCCGTGGACTTCGGCAGCAGCTGGGCCGACGCCGGCGCCGCCCAGTTCAGCGCCAGGGGGAGCGCCAGCGCCGCGCCGGCGAGAAGGGCTCTGGACATCGTCGTCACTCCTGCATTTGCCGTCCGTTGGTTAATGAGCACGGCCGATCGGTTCACCACGTCTGCTCGCCAGGATCTTAACGCTGAAGGCGCAGCCTGGTCTCGTTCAGGAGACGAGGCCGATGGATCCGCTCAGCATCGCCCGCTACGGCATGATGTCCGCCCAGGACCGCCTGGCCAGGTCGGCGGCCCGCATCGCCAGCGGCGGCGACGACGTCGACCTGGCCAGCGAGACCGTCGAGCAGATCAAGGCCAAGACCCAGTTCGAGGCCAGCGCCAGGGTGGTCGCTTTCGCCGACGAGATGTGGCGTTCGCTGCTGGACATCCAGACCAACTGAGGCCGCCGCGCTTTGACTTGAGCCCCGCCCGGGTCTAGCGGCTGGGGCATGGCGCTCCACACCCTCTTCCCGACCCCGGTCTACGAGGCCAGCCTCGCCGCCGACCGCGGCTTCGAGGCCTTCCTGGCCGAGCTGGAGGAGGGCTGCCGGATGCTGGCGGCGGAGGACCGGGCCGGCCGCGCCTGGTGCAAGGAGCACAATTACGGCGGCTACACCTCCTACGCCTCGCTGAACGACCTGCCGCAGCGGGTCAGCGTCTTCGACCAGCTGCGCCGCAAGCTCGACCGCCACGCCGCGGCCTTCGCCGAGGATCTGCAGTACGAGCTGGGCGGCGGACGTCTGCGGCTCGACAGCCTGTGGGTCAACATGCTGAAGCCGGGCGCGGCCCACACCAGCCACATCCACCCGCACAGCGTGCTCTCCGGCACGGTCTATGTGGTGGTGCCGAAGGGCGCGAGCGCGCTGAAGTTCGAGGACCCGCGGCTGCCGATGATGATGGCCGCCCCGCCCCGGCGCGCCGACGCCGCGGAGAACCGCCGCGCCTTCGTCTACCTCAAGCCCGAGCCGGGCACGGTCCTGATGTGGGAGAGCTGGCTGCGTCACGAGGTGCCGGTGAACACCGCCAGATCGGAGCGGATCTCGATCAGCTTCAACTACGGGTGGCGGTAGGGCGCCCCTGCCCACCGCGGCCGCCTGAGCCTATGCTGGCGCCATGGCCGAGGATTCGAACACGCGCCTTCCCGAGCTGACGGCCCGCGCCGTCCTGCTGGGCGAGCGGATCGACACCGCCGGGCTCGAGCGGCGCGACGCGCTGTCGGCCACTCCGCTCGCCTTCCGCGTCGGTCAGAACGCCGGCATGGCGGTCGTCTTCCGCTACGGCGTCGTGGTGCTGGTGGGCCTGGACACCCTGGCCGAGGACGAGGTGATCCGCGGGGTCGCGCCGCGGGTCATCGACCCCTTTTCGATGCGCGAGGAGGAGACCATCCGGCTCACCCCGCTGGACGGGCGCGAGGAGCGGGCCGATTCCGACGGCGTGGTGCGCATCGCCGACTTCTCGCCCGAGCGGATGCTGGTGGTGGCCGACGCCCTGGCCAAGAGCGCCGCGCTCGCCCACGACGAGCGCCAGGTCGAGGAGGTGATGGAGGCGATCGAGCCCTGGGCCCGCACCCTCTCCGAACGCGGCCGCCGCCCGGCCGGCCGGCGCGAGATGATCCAGTTGATCGGCCGCGGCCTGCTCGTCCAGCACCACGTCGCCGGCCGCGTGGCGGTGAGCGAAAAGCCCGACCTTCTGTGGGACCGGCCCGACCTGGAGCGCCTCTACGCCCGGCTGGAGGACGAGTACGAGCTGATCGAGCGGGCCGGAATCCTCGACCGCAAGCTCAACCTGATCAGCGAGACCGCGCAGCTGATCACCGACCTGATGGACACCGAGCGCTCGCTGCGCCTGGAGGTGATCGTCGTACTGCTGATCGCGCTCGAGATCGTGCTCAGCGTGTTCCAGATCCTCTGGGGGTTTCGTCACTGAACGGCCCAAATCGCTAGCGCGCTTTAACGGTGTTCGTTGGCCCCCGATTAAGCCCCTCCGCGAAGAATCCACGGTGCTGAGGGGGCAGGTTCGAACTTAAGGAATCTGTCGTGCAAGTACTGTTGGGATTGAGCAGCCAGGGCGAGGTGCAGCTGACGGAGCTGCTGGCGCCCCTTCGCCCAATCCAGATGCTCAAGCTTGCCCGGACACGGTGGGCGCATTTCGCCCGCGTGGAGATCTGGGACGACTCCGTCTGCGTGCTGCGCCTGCCGCCGGCCTTCGAGATCCGCGGCGGCGAGACCGCGTCTGTCGTGGCGTTCCCGCAGCCGGTGAACGACGACGAGCGCGCGGACGAAGCCAGGGCCTGATCGTGGCTGCGCTCAACCGCGCTCGCGCCAGCGGCCCGACAAGGATGCTCCCCCTTTGGGTAGGGGAATTGCATATGACTTCGACGGCGCAGACCTGGGGGCGCTCGGCCTTCTCCCCTTGCGGGAGAAGGTGTCGGGCGTGAGCCCGACGGATGAGGGGTCGCGCAGCGATCGCCAATTTGGAACCACGGGCCGCTGAAGCGGAGTAGCCAAGGCTCGCGCCGGCTTTTCGTGCTTTTCGTGGTTTCGGCGAAGCCGGTCTTCGAGGTCGGCTCGACCCCTCATCCGACCCGCTGCGCGGGCCACCTTCTCCCGCAAGGGGAGAAGGGTCCGTGCGCTTCATATGCAATAGCCCTCCCCCCCAAAGGAGGAGGATCTGAGCCGTCCTAGCTGTCCAGGAAGCTGCGCAGCTTGCGCGACCGGCTGGGGTGCTTGAGCTTGCGCAGCGCCTTGGCCTCGATCTGGCGGATGCGCTCGCGGGTGACGCTGAACTGCTGGCCGACCTCCTCGAGGGTGTGGTCGGTGTTCATGCCGATGCCGAAGCGCATGCGCAGCACGCGTTCCTCGCGCGGGGTCAACGACGCGAGCACGCGCGTCGTCGTTTCGCGAAGATTGCTCTGGATCGCCGCGTCGATCGGCAGGACGGCGTTCTTGTCCTCGATGAAGTCGCCGAGGTGGCTGTCCTCCTCGTCGCCGATCGGCGTCTCCAGGCTGATCGGTTCCTTGGCGATCTTCAGCACCTTGCGCACCTTCTCCAGCGGCATGGCGAGCTTCTCGGCCAGCTCTTCCGGCGTCGGCTCGCGGCCGATCTCGTGCAGCATCTGGCGCGAGGTGCGGACGATCTTGTTGATCGTCTCGATCATGTGCACCGGGATGCGGATGGTCCGGGCCTGGTCGGCGATCGAGCGGGTGATCGCCTGCCGGATCCACCAGGTCGCGTACGTCGAGAACTTATAACCGCGGCGGTACTCGAACTTGTCGACCGCCTTCATCAGGCCGATGTTGCCTTCCTGGATCAGGTCCAGGAACTGCAGGCCGCGGTTGGTGTACTTCTTGGCGATCGAGATCACGAGGCGCAGGTTGGCCTCGACCATCTCCTTCTTCGCCTGACGCGCCTCGCGCTCGCCCTTCTGCACGGTCTGGACGATGCGGCGGTAGTCGTCGATCGGCACGCCGGTCTCTTGCGCCAGGCCCGCGATCTCCGAGCGGATGTCGCCGATCTGGCCGGCGTCGTTCTCGGCGAACTTGGTCCAGCGGATGCCCAGCGGCTTGACCTGGTCGCACCAGTCGGGGCGCATCTCCGAGCCGAAGTAGGCCTTGAGGAACTCCGAGCGGCTGATGCCGTAGCTGTCGGCCAGGCGCAGCAGGCGCCCTTCGAGGCCCATCAGGCGCTTGTTGATCGCATAGAGCTGCTCGACCAGCGCCTCGATGCGGTTGTTGTTCAGCTTCAGGGTCTTGAGGTGCTGGACGATGGCCGTCGTCGCGCCCTCGTAGGCCCGGCGGTCGGCCTCGGAGAGGTCCTCGCCCTTCAGCTTGGCGCCGACCAGCTTCTCCTGCAGCAGGCGGAAGCTCTCGAACTCGGCGGCGATGGCGTCCAGGGTGACCATCACCCCTTCGCGCAGCTCGGCCTCCATCGCACTGATGGTCGGGCCCGCGCCGTCGTCGAAATCGTCCTCGCCCTCGCCTTCGCCCTCGGCGGCGGCCTCCGCCTCGCCCTCGGCTTCCTCAGCGGCCTCGGCCGGAACTTCCGGCGCGCCCTGGCTCTGGCCGCCGTAGGTCTGCTCCAGGTCGATCACCTCGCGCAGCAGGATGCGGCCCGAGCCCAGCTCCTCGCGCCAGACCATGATGGCTTCGAAGGTCAGCGCGCTCTCGCACAGGCCGCGGATCATGGTGTCGCGGCCGGCTTCGATGCGCTTGGCGATGGCGATCTCGCCTTCGCGCGACAGCAGCTCCACCGAGCCCATTTCGCGCAAGTACATCCGCACGGGATCGTCGGTGCGGTCGTAGGCCGGCTCCTTGGTCGTCTCGACCATGGCGGACTCTTCGCGGACCGCCACCTCGCCGCCCTCGGCGTCCTCTTCCGCCTCGACGACGTTGACGCCCATCTCGGAGAGCATGGCGAGGGTGTCTTCGATCGCCTCGGAGGTCACTTCCTCCGAGGGGAGCACCTTGTTCAGCTCGTCCATCGTGACGTAGCCGCGGGCCTTGGCCTGCTTTATGAACTTCTTGACCGCGGCGTCCGTCAGGTCGAGCAGCGGACCATCGCCGCCCGTGGTTTCCGGCGCTTCCGCTTCGGCCGTATTGGTGCTCATCTAAATCTCCGAAACCGGCTGCCGTCCCTTTGCAGGGGCGGGCCGAAACATGGTGCGTGTCGGACGCCTCGCGAGGTCTTGCGACCTTACGACCCGTCTTCCGTCCAAATCGTTCCCGTTCTGATCGCGCGTTTCAGTGCGTCACGCTCCGTCTTCAGACGCTCGAACGCCGCCATCTGCTCCCGTCCGCTGAGGTTCCCCTTGGCGGCGGTCAGGGCGTCGTCCAGCGCCGCCGCTCGAGAGAGAGCGGCGAAGCCACGCGACCACTGGGATCTCCGCGCATCGAGGGAGACATCATCTTTGAGCATGGGCGCGCCCGAGTTCGCAGCGGCCCGTTCGATGTCTGTCAACAGCGCGCTAAATCCGCACGAGGCCAGATGGCGTCGCAGAGCAGCGGAGTCAAGATGATCCACACCCAGTCTGAGGAGGATGATTTCCTTCACCAATTGGCTCAGGGCCGGTTCGCCGAAACCCTTGGCGGTGAAGCTGTCCTCCAGATGCTCGTCGAGAACTCCGGGATCTGAGATCGCCGCCAGCGCCATGGCGGCCGCCGTCGGGGCCATGGTCTGCGCGAGGCGTTTCGCCGCAGCCTTGCCCAGCGGCGTCGAGCCCGCGGGCGCGAAATCCCGTCCTGCGCCCCGGCGGAACGCGGATCGCTGATTCGGCCGCTCCGGCCCATTTGCGAGCCCAGGCGCGCGCTGCGGGCGGGCGGCGGCGAAGTGGCCGTCCAGGCGCTGCAGCAGGTCGTCGCGATAGGCGTGCTGCAGGTCCTTGTCGGCGATCAGGCCGGCGGCCGCGCGCAGCCGCGCCTTCAGGCCCGCCCGCCGCTCGGGCGTGTCCAGGGGCTCCAGGTCGCGCTCGCGGATGAACAGCGCCTCGGCGAACGGCGTGGTCTGGGCGAGCTGGGCCTTCAGCGCCGCCGGCCCCTGCTCGCGCAGCACCTCGTCCGGGTCCTTGCCGCCCTCGACCACCGAGAACTTGAAGCTCTTGCCAGGCTTCAGCAGCGGCAGCGCCCGGTCCATGGTCCTGGCCGCCGCCTGGCGCCCGGCCCGGTCGCCGTCGAAGCACAGCGTCGGCTCCGGGTGGTGGCGCCAGAGCATCTCCATCTGCTCTTCGGTCAGCGCCGTGCCCATCGGGGCCACCGCCGGCGCCCCCGCCCGCTGGCAGGCGATCACGTCCATGTAGCCCTCGACCACCACCAGCGGCGGGTCCTCCCCGGACGGCGCGGCGGCCATCATCTTGCGCGCCTCGGCCAGGCCGTAGAGCTGGCTCCCCTTGTGGAAGATCACCGTCTCGGGACCGTTCAGGTACTTGGCCCGGGCCTGCGGATCCATCGCCCGGCCGCCGAACGAGACCACGCGCCCGCGGGGATCGGTGATCGGGAAGATGATGCGGTCGCGGAACCGGTCATAGGGCGCCCCGCCGTCTTCCGGCGCGATCAGCAGACCGGCCTCGACCAGGGCCTGCGGCCGCGCGCCCTTGGTCACCAGATAGTCCTTCAACGCCGTGCGGCCGGGGGGCGAGAAGCCCAGGCGGAAGCGGCTCCACTCGCTCTGCGGCAGGCCGCGCCGCTCGAGGTAGGCGCGCGCCTCGCGCCCGGCCGGGCGGCGCAGCTCGGCCTCGAACCACTGGGCGGCCAGCTCCAGCCAGTCGGAGAGGCCCTGCCGTTTCTTCTCCTGTTCGGCCGTGCGCGGGTCGGCGGCGGGCAGGGCCATCCCCGCCTCGGCGGCCAGTCGCTCGACCGCCTCGGAGAAGGACAGCCGCTCGGTCTCCTGCAGAAAGGAGATCAGGTCGCCGCTCTTGCCCGACGAGAAGTCGAAGAACTGGCCCTTGTCGTCGTTGACGTAGAAGGACGGCGTCTTCTCCTTGGTGAAGGGCGACAGGCCGACGTACTCGCGCCCCTGCTTGCGCAGCTTCACCGTCTTGCCGATGACGTCCGAGGGACGCAGGCGCGACTTGATCTCGTCCAGGAACCGCTCGTCAAAACGCACGGTCGATTCGCCGCCTCCGCCGCCACGCGCATTCTGGACCGTGGACGTCATTTGTCCTAGCGGGCGCGCGATTGGTCGCCCATCTGTCACGAAAGCGGACGAACACGTCTCGATGCAGCTCGGCCGTTTGACCGCGGCCGCGGACGGCGAGATGCTAAGGGGCGTTCGTGATTTCGGCGCCGGCCTTCAAAAGGGGAATGTGGCGCATGACGATGTGGCTCCGTCTGGGCGGGGCGCTTCTGATCACCCTCCTGGTGATGGCGGCGTTGGAATATTTTGGTGTGAGTTCGATTCTCGGCGGACGTTCGGCGGACGAGGCGCAACACGACCTCGACGGCAAGCTGGGCCAGGGCTTCTGGTTCTTCGTCTTCGGCTTCGTGATGTTCATGTCCGTGGTGGCGGCGGTGCGCCGCTGGATCGGGCACCTGCGCCGGGCGCTGGCCCCGCCGCAGCTCAAGCGCCGCCACGTGACCTAGACCCTTCCCGGTTCAGGCGGATAGCCTGGCGCGGATTGACCCGGCGGGCGCCAATCATTACCTACGCGGCCGTTTGCTCGGCGGGCGAGGTTCTCCTCGGCCCGCTTTTTTACGACCGCCAACCCGTAGGAGCCTCTGCATGAGCCGCGATCTGTTGCCCGGCGTCACCGGCGTGCTGGCCCTGGCGGACGGGACCATCCTGCAGGGGATCGGCGTCGGCGCCGCCGGCGAGGCGGTCGGCGAGGTCTGCTTCAACACCGCCATGACCGGCTACCAGGAGATCCTGACGGACCCCTCCTACATGGCCCAGATCGTGGCCTTCACCTTCCCGCACGTCGGCAACGTCGGGACCAACGTCGAGGACGTCGAGCAGATGTCGGGCGCGGCCGAGACCGCCGCCCGCGGCGCGATCTTCCGCGACGCGCCGACCGATCCGGCCAACTGGCGCGCCGACAGCGACCTTTCCGCCTGGATGAGCCGGCGCGGCGTGATCGGCCTGGCCGGAATCGACACCCGCGCGTTGACCCGCCGCATCCGCGAGAGCGGCATGCCGCACGGCGTCATCGCCCACTCGCCGGACGGGACCTTCGACCTGGAGGCGCTGGTCGCCAAGGCCCGGGCCTGGAGCGGCCTGGAGGGCCTGGATCTCGCCAAGGACGCCTCCTGCCTGCAGCCGTTCGTCTACGACGAGGGCCTGTGGGCCTGGGGCCAGGGCTACGCCAAGCCGGGCGACGCGCCGAAATACGAGGTCGTGGTCCTGGACTTCGGCGTGAAGCGCAACATCCTGCGGGCGCTCACCGCGGTCGGCGCGCGCGCCACCGTGGTGCCCGGCAGGACCACGGCCGAAGAGGTGCTGGCGCGCAAGCCGGACGGCGTCCTGCTCTCCAACGGCCCGGGCGATCCGGCGGCGACGGGCGAGTACGCGGTGCCCCAGATCAAGAAGCTGGTGGAGAGCGGCGTGCCGCTGTTCGGCATCTGCCTCGGTCACCAGATGCTGTCGCTGGCGCTGGGCGCCGCCACCAGGAAGATGGACCAGGGCCACCACGGGGCGAACCACCCGGTGAAGGACCTGACCACCGGCAAGGTCGAGATCGTCTCCATGAACCACGGCTTCACCGTGGACCGCGACAGCCTGCCCGAGCCGGTGGTGGAGACCCACGTCTCCCTGTTCGACGGCACCAACGCCGGCATCGCGCTCAAGGACCGCCCGGTCTTCTCCGTCCAGCACCACCCCGAAGCCTCCCCGGGCCCGACGGACAGCCTCTACCTCTTCGAGCGCTTCGCGGGCCTGATGGACGCGGCGAGGTAAGATTTGTCCACGAACCACACGAACCACACGAACGGGTTCACAGGATCAGACGCTCGATGCGCGCCTTTGGCGCGCGTCCGAAGTTCACCAGCAATCCAACGCGAAGACCGCTGGCCTTCAGGTAGTTGAGGACCTGCGCCCGATGCTCGGGCGCAATTTCATTCAGCGCCTTCAGTTCGACGACGACACAATCGAAACAGACGAAATCGGGGCAATAATACTGCCGAAGAGGCGCGCCTTTGTAGGCGAGCGCAAGCTTCGGCGTCGCTGCGAACGGAATGCCTCGAGACCCAAATTCGATAGCTAGGCATTCCTGGTAGACAGCTTCAAGAAAGCCCGCCCCCATCATGCGATTCACCTCGAACACGGCCCCTTGAATGCGGAACACCTCGTCCGCATGGACCAATCGTTCGTGTGGTTCGTGTGGTTCGTGGACCATTCCTTGCCAAGCTTAGAGCAACTCAGGAATCAGAACAATATAGGAACTTTCCCCCTCAGATCCGCTCCAGCTTGCCCATGGCCGCGATCGGGCCCGACGGGGTGGCGCGGGGGGAGCCGCCGGGGGGTTCGATGGAGGCGACGATGGCGGCGCCGGGGGCGAACATCGGAGCCATGGCCTTGGGCATCGGCATGGCCCTGGAGGCGCCCGGCGCGATCATGCCCAGCGAGTGCGGCTTGCCGTCCGCGGGGATGACCCACAGCTGGTGGACATGGCCCACGTCGCCGGGCCGCATCAGCGAGGTGACGATCAGCGCCTGACGCGCGGGATCGTAGGCGGCGACGAACATCGGCCGGTCGCCGCCGCCCGGGCTCATCAGGCTGGCGTTGAGGATCGGCGGCGCCGCCGTCGGCGCTGGCGCCGTCGGCGGCCGGCC
>NZ_DATELG010000271.1:0-2279 GCF_035276905.1 Phenylobacterium sp.
CTGCGCATCGCGGCCGAAGCCCGCAGGTCCGGCCCCGACCGCGCCGCCGCCCCCGCCGCCGGCGGAACAGCCTGCGCCCTCGCCGGGCGCCGTCGGCGAGAGCGTGGTCCCGGGATCGGAGCGCGACTTCGTCGTCAACGCCGGCGACCGGGTCTATTTCGACTTCGACCGCTTCGACGTCCGCACCGACGCCCAGCCGATCCTCGACGCCCAGGCCGCCTGGCTGCAGCGTTATCCGGCGGTCCGCGTGCGCATCGAAGGCAACTGCGACGAACGCGGCACGCGCGAGTACAATCTGGCCCTTGGCGCCCGCCGCGCCAACGCGGTGCGCGACTACCTGACCGCCCACGGCGTCGCCGCCGATCGGATCACCACCGTGTCCTACGGCAAGGAGAAGCCGATCGATCCGGGCACGGGCGACGAGGCCGACGCGCACAACCGCAATGGGCACACCGCCCTCGTGGCCGGCGCTCGCTGAGGTTAGGCGTTCGATGAAACTCCCCCGCTTGCGCGTCGCGGCCACGGCGATCGCTCTCGTCTTGGTCGCAGGCCCCGCGCTCTCGCAGACCCCGATGGACGATCCGCTCGACGCGCGCGACGCCAAGCGGGTGGACCGGATGGAGAAGGTGGTGCGCGAGCTGCGGTCCATCGTGTTCCAGATGAAGGACACCGGTAAGCCGGTCGTGGTGCAGCCGGCCGATACCGACGCGCGGATGCAGGAACTGGCGAACCGCGTCGGCGACCTTGAACAGTCGCTGACGCGGATCAACGGCGCGCTCGATTCGACCGCCCACGAGCTCGACGAGGCGCGCAAGGCCAACGCCGAGCTGGCGGCGCAGATCAAGGCGCTGAACGACCGGCTGGCCGCCGCCGAGCAGAAGGCCGCCGCGCCGGCGGCGCCGGCGGCGCCCGCCGTCGACGACGCCGACGTCCCGCCGCCCAAGGCCAGCGCCTCGGACGCCTTCTCCAAGGCCCGCGAGCTGATGCTGGCCGGCGACTACGACGGCGCCGAGAGCGCCTTCGGGGCTTACGTCCACGACTATCCCGACGGCGCGCGCACGCCCGAGGCGCGCTACTGGTGGGGCAAGACGCTGACCGCCAAGGGCGACAACGCCCGCGCCGCCAGCGCCTACATCGGCGCGATCCGCGGCTGGCCCAAGACCGGCTGGGCGCCCGACGCCGTGGCCGAGCTCGCCCGCTCGCTGGTGGCGCTGAAGAAACCCGACGACGCCTGCGCGGCGCTGGGCGAGCTGCACAAGCGCTATCCCAAGGCGCCCGCCGCCGTCACCGCGCGCGCGACCACGACCTCGCGCCAGGCGAAGTGCGCGGGGTAGGGGGACTCCTCATCCGCTCTTCCCCGCGAAAGCGGGGATCCAGGCGTTTTTCGTTGCAGCGATTGCGGTGGCCTCGGCCGCTCGAACAAAAACTGGGTCCCCGTTTTCGCGGGGAAGAGCGGATGTGAATGTCGGTGGGTAGTTCGATCTGCACGGATCAGCTCGCAGCGACGGCGCATGCAGTCCTCGACCGTCGTCTGTCGCCTACCAGTCCCCGCCCCATCGCCCTCGCCCTCTCCGGCGGCGGCGACTCCGTAGCCCTGCTCCACCTCGCGACGACCTGGACGCAGGCCCGCGGCCGCCGCCTCGTCGCGCTGACCGTCGACCACCGGCTGCAGCCGCAGAGCCGGGCCTGGACCGAGGCCTGCGCAGACCACGCTGCGCGCCTGGGCGCGGGCTTCCAGGCGCTGGCGTGGGAGGGTGAAAAGCCCCTCCGCGGCCTGCCCGCCGCTGCGCGGGCGGCGCGCCACCGGCTGCTGGCCGACGCCGCCCGGGCCTTAAGCGCCCAGGTGCTGCTGATCGGCCACACCGCCGACGACGTCCTGGAGGCGCGCGCCATGCGCGCGGCCGGGTCGACGACGCCGGAGCCTCGAGAATGGTCGCCCTCGCCGGTCTGGCCGCAGGGGCGGGGGCTGTTCCTGCTGCGGCCGCTCTTGGCCCTGCGGCGGCCGGACCTGCGCGCCTGGCTGCAGGGCAGGAGCGAGCGCTGGATCGAGGACCCGGCCAACGCCGACCCGCGCTTCGCCCGCGCCCGCGCCCGCGCCGCCTTGGAAGCCGGCGCCGCCGAGATCGAGCTTGCCGCAGAGGGGCCGCTGACCCTGGCGGAGATCTGCCGCATCGACGCCGGCGGCGGCGTCGCCTTTCCACGCGCGGCGTTTCGCGAGGCTTCGGCCGCGGGGGCGCAGCGGCTGCTGGGCCTGGCCTGCGTCTGCGCCGGCGGCGGCG
>NZ_DATELG010000272.1:0-2375 GCF_035276905.1 Phenylobacterium sp.
CTCGGCCCAGGCCGCGGCCCTGATCGTCGCCGCCTACGCAGGCGCCGCCGGCCCGGACCTGCGCGGCCGGCTTGCGGCGCTTTCCGTGCCGGAGGGCAGGACGCCCGTGGGCCGCAACCTGGCGCTCGCCGCCGCCGCCCAGGACCGCCTGATGGGCGAGGCGGCGATGCTGGCGCTCTGGACCTGCGCCGACGCCGGCCAGGCGGGCCTGGCTCCGGCTGAGCGCGCCCGCATCGTCCAGGCCCTGCGCCAGGCCGGGCTGGATGCGGATGCGCGCAACTTCGCGGTCGAAGGCTTGCTGGCGCCGCCATGAGCAGCAAGGGCGCGGCCTGGGCCGAGGCCTTCCTCGAGATGATGTCGGTCGAGCGCGCGGCGGCGAAGAACACGCTCGCCGCCTACGCCCGCGACCTCGCCGACGCCGCGGGCTTCCTCGCCGGTCGCGGCCGCGACCTGTCGGACGCCTCCGCGGAGGACGTCGAGGCCTATTTCGCCGACCTCGGCGCGCGCGGCCTGTCGGCCGCCACCGCCGCGCGAAGGCGCGCCGCCGTGCGGCAGTTCTACCGCTTCGTGCTGGGCGAGGGCTGGCGGACAGATGATCCCTCGCGCCGCATCGAGGCGCCCAAGAAGGGCCGCGCCCTGCCCAAGGTGCTGAGCCGCGAGGAGATGGACCGGCTGATCGCCGCGGCCGGCGCGCGCGACGGCGGCCAGGGCCTCAGGCTCGCCTGCATGATCGAGCTCGCCTACGCCTCGGGCCTGCGCATCTCCGAGCTGACCGGGCTTTCGCTGGCGGCGCTGGCGCGTGATCCCGCCTATCTGATCGTCAAGGGCAAGGGCGGCAAGGAGCGGCTCGCGCCGCTGAACGAGACCGCGCGGGCGGCGGTGAAGGCCTATCTGCAGGCGCGGCCGCAATTCCTGCCGAAGGGCGACAAGTTCAAGAAGGAGGGGGCGAACCCGTGGCTGTTTCCCTCACGCGGGGCCGGCGGGCGGCTGACCCCGCGCCGGTTCGCCCAGCTGCTCGACGAGGCGGCCGCCGACGCCGGCATCGATCCGGCCCGGGTCAGCCCCCACGTCCTGCGCCACGCCTTCGCCACCCACCTGCTGGAAGGCGGCGCCGACCTGCGCGTCGTCCAGACCTTGCTCGGCCACGCCGACATCGCCACCACCCAGATCTACACCCACGTCGCCGGCGAGCGCCTGCGCGAGGTGGTCGAGAGCAAGCACCCGCTGGCGAAGAAGGGGTAGCCGCCGCTCACCCCGTAACCCGGTAACGCCCCTCGGCGTCCGGGCAGACGCGGACGTAGCGGGCCTCGGTGTCGTTGACCGGCGCCGGCGCCAGCCGGCAGCCTCTACGGCTGAAGTCGCTGTAGCGGTCGTCGCGGTAGACGCTGCTGTCGACCTGGTAGGGCACGGTGTCGTTGTAGTTCCAATAGGCGCCCTGCTGGTCGCACTTGTACTTGTCGCTGGCGTGGCCGATCGCCGCGCCGGCGCCGCCGCCCACCAGGGCGCCCAGCACCGTGCCGCCGGTCTTGTTCCCGTGGCCCGCGATGTTGGAGCCCAGCACGCCGCCGGCGATGGCGCCGATCAGGCCGGCGGTGACGGCGGCGTTGTTGTTGCAGCGGATCTGCGGGGCCGCGTAGGCGCTGTTGGCGCCGTAGTAGCCGGCCGCTGGGGCGCCGGGCGCGGGGCCGTAGCCATAGCCGGAAGCCGGCGGCGCGCCATAGGCCCAGCGGCCCTCGTCCCATGCCGGCGCGGGGCCGTAGGCCCGGGCGTAGGCGCCGTAGCCGTAGCGGGCGTCATAGGCGGCTCTTCGCGCCTCCCAGTCGGCGTAGCGGCGCTCGTAGTCGGCCCGCGCGGCGCGGTAGTCCGCGCTCTGGTCACGATACTGCTGCTGCTGGGCGTCCCACTGGCGCTGTTCCTGCTGGTACTGGTCGGTGGGGCGATAAGGCGATCCAGGCGCCGGCCCGTAGGGTTGCGCGGCCGCGGGCGCGGCCGTGGCGAGCGCCAGCACGGACGCCAGCGCGGTCTTCAAGGCGGAAGGCATAGGTCCAAACTCCGTTTCTCCTCGGGCGCGGCGGCTTGTCAGGGCGGGATCCGCGCGTCGTCGAGACGCGCCGCGGGCCGCCTCCGCCCCCCGATCGGATCACGGGCCGAGGCTCGACCTCGGGCGGCTTAACGGATGATGGTCGCTGCGGGTTGCAGCGCCGTGGCGGTTGCGGCGCCGCTGCTCTTGTGAGCTTGAGCCTTCCCGCCTAATTTCCGCCGCTTCGCGCAAGCGCTTGGGAGCGACGCCCTCGGATGGCCCTGCAATATCTCGAGTTCGAGCGGCCGATCGCCGAGCTCGAAGCCAAGATCGAGGAGCTTTCGAAGCTCTCGGA
>NZ_DATELG010000273.1:0-17484 GCF_035276905.1 Phenylobacterium sp.
GTCCCAAGACAGCGCCGAGAGCGCCTTGTCGATCTCCTTCAGCCACTCGCCGCGGATCCGCGACAAGGCCAGGGCCTGGTCACAGGCGTCGATGAATTCCCCGTGGTTCTGACCGACCTTGACCGCCTCCAGGTCGCCGTAGTGGCGGACGACGTCGACGATCGGGGTGGACACCACCGGCCGCCCGCCGGCCAGGTACTCCGGCGTCTTGGTCGGGCTGATGAAGCGCGTGGATTCGTTGATGGCGAAGGGCATCAGCGCCACGTCCCAACCCGCCAGGTAGCGCGGCAGCTCTTCGTAGGTCTTGCCGCCCAGGTAGTGCAGGTTCGGCCGCCGGGGCAGCGTCGCCGGGTCGATCTTCACCACCGGGCCGACGATCACCACGGTCCAGTCCGGCCGCGCGTCAGCCAGCGCGGCGAGCAGCTCCAGGTCCATACGCTCGTCGACCACGCCGTAGAAGCCGAGCCTCGGCCAGGGAATGGCCGCCTGGTCTTCGGGCTCGTCGCGCAGTCGCCGCGCCTTGGCGAAGTGGGCGCGGTCGACGCTGGACGGAAAGGGATGGATATTGGGATGGCGGTCCCGTTTCGCCTCCCAGAGCGAATAGCCGCCGGTGAAGACGACGTCGGCCGCCGCCATCAGCTCACGCTCGAGCGCGCCCAGCCGCGGCGGGGCGAACTTGAAGTTCGCCAGCTCGTCCATGCAGTCGTAGACGGTGCAGACCGTCGCCAGATGCCGCGAGAACGCGAGCATCATCGGCGTGTAGTACCAGCGGATCAGGTCGCTCTCGAGGCCGTCGAGCATCGCGTCCAGGAGCCCGCGCAGGGCCGTCTCGCGCTCCTCGTCGGTGAGCCGTTCGGGCAGCTGGGGCGTGGCGACGATCACGCCGCTGGCGGCGCAGGTCCGGCTCTCCAGCGCCGGCGCGTTGAGATCGGCCTTGAAGACCGGCTCCTCCCAGAAGATCACCCGCCGCCCCTTGGCGAAGCGGGTCATCAGGTGCTGGGGCCGCTGGAAGACGAAATTCCACCGCAGATGGGAGAAGCAGATGAGGGTCTGACGGCCCCGGGAACGCGCTCCGGCTAGAGGTTGCAATGGCGCAGCGCCCTCGGCGCTCGGGAACCACTGAGTGTTCAAGGGCGCGAATCCTTATCTGAAATCGTCGCACGAAGCCCGGTGGAGGTAACCCCCGGCAACTCCATGGGTTCCGCCGCCGGAAGACCCGGCGCGGCGATTTCAGAAGGATCAGAAAATGGTCAATCCAGGCGCGCGAGCGGCCCGTCCGGCGCGTTCCGACGCCTGATCATCGAGCGGGAATCGGCGCCTTGCGCTTGCCCCTCACGCCGGCGCCGTAGAGCGGCTGGCGCTCCCATTTGAGCGCGTCGGCGACGATCTGGTCGAGCGACGAGCGGCTCGCGCGCCAGCCCAGGAGCGCCAAGGCGCGGGCCGGATTGGCGACCAGGCTGGGGGGATCGCCTGCGCGCCTTGCGCCCACGCTGTGCGGCACGGCGTGGCCGACCGCGCGGCCCACCGCCTCGACCACCTCGAACACCGAGGCCCCCTGGCCCGTGCCGACGTTGGCCGCCTCGAAGGCGCCGGCGGCGAGGTCGGCCTCGAGCGCCGCGACGTGGGCGTCGGCCAGGTCGCCGACGTGGATGTAGTCGCGCAGGCAGGTTCCGTCGGGGGTGTCGAAGTCGTCGCCGAACACCGTCAGCGGCTTGCCGTCGCCGAGCGCGGCGGCGATCGCCAGCGGGATCAGGTGGGTCTCCGGCTCGTGCGCCTCGCCGATCAGGCCGGAGGGGTCGGCCCCGGCGGCGTTGAAGTAGCGCAGCGCGACGCCCGTCAGGCCATAGGCCCGGCACTGGGCCTCGATCATCCATTCGCAGGCGAGCTTGGTGTCGCCGTAGGGGCTGGCCGGCGCCTTGGGCGCGGCCTCCGGGATGGTCTCCAGCGGACCGCGTCCGCCCTGGCCGTAGACCGCCGCCGAGGACGAGAAGACCAGCCGGTCGACGCCCTGATCGCGCATGGCGCCCAGCAGCGAGACGGTGCCGGCGACGTTGTGCTCCCAGAACAGGTCGGGCTTGGCCACCGAGCGGCCGACCTCGATCAGGCCGGCGAAGTGGATCACCGCCTTGACCCCGTGCGCGGCGATGGCGTCGCCGAGGGCGCGGCCGTCGCGGATGTCGCCATGCACCACCGGCCCCCAGCGC
Organism: Phenylobacterium sp.; assembly: GCF_035276905.1. Taxonomy (GTDB): domain Bacteria; phylum Pseudomonadota; class Alphaproteobacteria; order Caulobacterales; family Caulobacteraceae; genus Phenylobacterium. The sequence goes on from NZ_DATELG010000273.1 coordinate 2,205, forward strand.
ACCGCCTCGCGGAAGCCGGAGCTGAGGTTGTCGTAGACCACCGGCAGGTAGCCGCGGTCATGGAGCGCCTTGGCGGTGTGAGCGCCGATGAAGCCGGCCCCGCCGGTCACCAGCACGGCGGATTTCGATCCCCGATCCATGCCGGCCTAATACCGCGGCAAAGATCAAGGTTCCATGTACGGCGGCGCCGCTTCGGCAAGGTTGCGGCCGATAGGAACGATTTGAGGCGTCCCGGGCTTAACGGCGGGGATCCATGGGAAAGCCAAGGCCTGATGCGAGCATTGGAGCTGTGGGGCGGTCACGAGCAGACCGTGAACCGCGTCGGCGGGACGTTCCATGACCAGACGGTGCGTTCGGGCCACGAGCACAGGATCGAGGATCTGGAGCGGTTCGCAGCCCTCGGCATCAAGGCCTTGCGCTATCCGGTGCTCTGGGAGCGGGTCGCGCCCGAGGCGCCCGACCGCCTCGCCTGGCAGTGGACGGACCTGCGGCTGGCGAGGATCCGAACGCTCGGGATGCGGCCGATCGCAGGCCTGCTGCACCATGGCAGCGGTCCGCGCTACGTCAGCCTGATCGACCCCGACTTCCCCGAACTCTTCGCCGGCTACGCCCGTGCGGTTGCGGAGCGCTATCCATGGGTCGACGACTGGACCCCGGTCAACGAGCCCCTGACCACCGCCCGCTTCTCGGCGCTCTACGGCCACTGGTATCCGCACGCCGCCGACGAGCGGCTCTTCTGGACCGCGCTGGTCAACCAGATCGACGGCGTTTCGCGGGCGATGGCGGAGATCCGCGCGGTCAATTCTCAGGCCCGGCTGGTGCAGACCGAGGACCTCGGCCGCTGCTACGCCACGCGTGCGGTGGCCCATCAGGCCGAGTTCGACAACACCCGCCGCTGGATGACCTGGGACCTGCTGGCGGGGCGGGTCACGCCGGAGCATCCGCTCTGGCGGCGCCTGAGCGACTTCGGGCTCGGCGACCGGCTGCGGGCCCTGGCCGACGCCCCCTGCCCGCCCGATGTCGTCGGCGTGAACCACTACCTGACCAGCGACCGGCTGCTCGACCACCGCATCCACCGCTATCCGCCGCACCGGGTCGGCGGCAACGCCTTCATGGCCTACGCCGACGTCGAGGCCGTGCGCTGCGCCCTGCCCGCCCCGGGCGGGTTGGAAGGCGCCCTGGAAGCGGCCTGGGCCCGCTACCGCCTGCCGCTGGCGGTGACCGAGAGCCACAACGGCTGCACGCGCGAGGAACAGGCGCGTTGGGTGCGCGAGGCCTGGGAGACCGCGGCGCGGCTGCGGGTGCGCGGGGTCGAGGTGCAGGCGGTGACCGCTTGGGCCCTGCTCGGGACCTTCGACTGGAACAGCCTGCTCACCCGGCCTCTCGGCCATTACGAGGTCGGCGCCTTCGACGTACGCGCTCCCGAGCCCAGACCCACCGGCTTGGCGGCCGAGCTGGCGCGCATCGGCACAGGTCGGGGCGAGCCGCATCCGGCGACCGAGGGCCCCGGTTGGTGGCGACGCGACATCCGCCTGGAGTTCCAGCCGGTGTTCCGCACCGTCGAGACGCCCGAACCGCGCGCCGAGTGGCGCGCCCCGGCGGGCCCGGGCCGACCGCTTCTGATCACCGGCGCCACCGGGACCTTGGGCAAGGCCTTGGCGCGCGCCTGCGAGTGGCGCGGCATCGCCTATCGCCTCACCGGCCGCCAGGAGCTCGACTTGGCCGACGAAGGCGCGATCGGCCGCGTGCTCGACGAAAGCGGGGCCTGGGGCCTGGTCAACGCCGCCGGCTGGGTCCGCGTGGACGAGGCCGAGCGCGAGGCCAAGGCCTGCATGGCGGCCAACGTCGGCGGCGCGGCGCGGCTGGCCCGCGCCTGCCGCGACCGCGGCCTGCCGTTCGCAGGCTTCTCCAGCGACCTGGTGTTCGACGGCCGGCTGCGGCGGCCCTACGTCGAGAGCGATCCGCCCGCGCCGCTGAGCGTATACGGCGCCAGCAAGGCGCGCGCCGAGCGCGAGATCCTGGAGCTCGGCGGCCGGCCGCTGATGATCCGCACCGCCGCGTTCTTCTCCCCCTACGACCCCTACAATTTCGCCGCCCACCTGGTGCGCGCCCTGATCGCCGGCGAGCCGTTCGAGGCCGCCGCGGATCTCGTCGTCTCGCCGACCTATGTGCCGGATCTCGCCGACATGACGCTGGATCTCTTGATCGACGGCGAGACCGGCCTGCGCCACCTGACCAATCCAGGCGCGCTTTCCTGGGCGGAGTTCGCCCGCCACATCGCCACAGCGCTGAACTTGGACGCGGATCTGGTGCGAAACCGTCATTCCGGCGAGTTCGACTGGCCGGCCAGGCGACCTAAGCACGCCCCCCTCGCCACCGAGCGCGGCGAGATCATGCCCGCGCTGGACGGCGCCGTCGCCCGCTACGCCGCGATCGTCGCCGAGGCCGAGTTCGCTCCCGAGGCCGAAGCCCTGGCCGAGGGCGGCGGCCCCTTGAAACCGGCCCGCCGCCAACGGCCGCGGGTGAGCTGATGCGTGCCTGGACCTCGCCGCTCGGGTCCGTCAGCCCGCTGTGCGCCGGGACCGCGCGGCCGCCCGGAACGGAGGATGATGCCGGCGTACGGGCTCCTCAGCGCTGACGCTCAGCCGAGCGGCTTCTGGTAGATTTTCCGCTCGTCGTCTTCGTCGAACTCGTCGTCCTCGGAGAGGAGCTCGTCGAGCGCGTCGATGACGAGGTCGAGCTGTTCCGGCGAGGTGGCGAAGTCGTAGGCCTGGCCGGTCTCGTCCACCAGCTGCAGGACGAAGTCCTCTTCGCGCACGGAAATCGAGAACTTGGCGAGATGTCGCATGGTGGGAGCGCCTCCAATCGACGCGTAAACTGACGGCGGGCGGTTTCGTTCAGCGCAGCGCGCGGGCGGCCTCCACTACGCGCCGGGCCTTCTGCGCCGTCTCGGCCGGCGACTGGCCCGGGCGGTAGAGATCGCCGCCGATGCCGAAGGCGCGCGCCCCCGCCGCCCACCAGTCGGCCATCTGCTCCGCGCCTACGCCGCCCACGGCCCAGACCACCGCCTCGGCCGGCAGCACGGCCTTGATCTGTTTCACGTGCGCCGGGCCAAAGGTCACCGCCGGAAACAGCTTCAAATGCCTCGCGCCCGCCGCGAGGGCGGCGAAGGCCTCGGTGGGCGTCGAAAAGCCGGGCGCGGGGTCCAGCTGCAGTTCGACGGCGCGGGTGATCACCGCAGGCGCAGTGTTGGGCGAAACGATGATGCGCCCGCCGGCGTTGGCCACGTCCTCCACGCTCGCGGCCGACAGCACCGTGCCGCCGCCCACCGTCATCCGGTCGCCCCAGGCCTCGGCGAGCATGCGGATGCTGGCGAGCGGGTCCGGCGAGTTCAGCGGAACTTCCACGCCGCGGACGCCCGCCGCATGGAGGGCCTCGGCGTGGTCGAGGATCTCGTCGGGCCTGACGCCGCGGACGATCGCCACCACCGGGCACTCGGCGAGCGCGTCATCGAGCTTGAGCCTCATGAGCCGATTCCCTTTCGGTACAGGGCGAACAGGCCCGCGACCGCGGCGGGCTCTCCGTCGAAGGTTTCGCAGGCGAGCCCGCGGGCGCGCAGCGCCTGGCCATATAGGGCGCAGAGCGCGGCGTCGCCCAGCACCGCCACCGGCGTCTGCGGCGTCACACCCAGGAGCTTCGGCACGCTGGCCGCCTCGGCGCCGATCAGCAGGCCGGAGAGGTAGGCCGGCGTCGTCTCCGCGGGCCTGCCCCTGCCCACCACCCGCGCGCGGGCCGTGAACAGGCGCGCGGCCAGGGCGTCGCCCTCGCCCGCCGCGCCCAGCCCCTCGGCGAAGGCGGCGGGGTCGTCGGGGGAGGCCTCGCTCTTCAGTACGCTGTGCTTGCGCAGCACGGCGAACAGCTCGCCGGTCATGGCGGTGACGAAATGGGTGAGGCGGCCGTCCTCCAGCACCATCCACTTGGCGTGGGTGCCCGGATGGCAGACCACCTGGCGTCCGCGGGCGCGATCGGGATTGAGCGCCAGCCAGCCGAAAAGCTGGGTCTCCTCGCCACGCATGACATCGCCGGCGCCGCCCAGCCCCTCGCCACGGACGCCGGGAACGATCCGCACCCAATGATCGCCCCCCCCCTCCCTTCCTTCTTCTGGCGCGACCAGCTCGCGCGCCAGGTCGTCGAGGCCGACCGGGCAATCGACGTAGGGCGCGAGCGTCCAGCCGAGGTTGGAGCCGATCATGCCGCAGAGCACCGCCGGCAGGCCTTCGGCGCCGAAGGCGGGACGCACCTGCGACTTGAACCGCGCGACCGCCTCGCCAAGCTCGAGCCCTGCGACCCCGAGCGGAAAATCCTTGCCCTCCAGCACGCGGCCCTGCTCATCGAGCGTCCAGGCGCGCAGGTTGGTGGTGCCCCAGTCGCAGGCGAGCACGGCGGCGTTCGGCATCAGTGGGATTCCCGGGTGACGTCGGCGCTGGACTTGCCCACCAGGAAGTCCAGGTCGACGCCCCTGTCGGCCTGCAGCACCGTGTCGATGTAGAGCCTGTACCAGCCGCGGCTGTAGGCCGGCGGCCGGCGCGCCGTCTCCCAAGCGGCGCGCCGACGCGCAAGCTCGGCCTCGTCCACCAGCAGGTCGAGCTTGCGGTCAGGTCCGTCGAGCGCGATCTCGTCGCCCGTCCTGACCAGCGCCAGCGGCCCGCCGGCCGCCGCTTCCGGAGCCACGTGCAGGATCACCGTGCCGTAGGCGGTGCCGCTCATCCGCGCGTCGGAGATGCGGACCATGTCGCGCACGCCGTCGCGCAGTAGCTTGGGCGGCAGGGCCATGTTGCCGACCTCGGGCATGCCCGGATAGCCCTTCGGCCCGCAGCCCTTGAGCACCAGGATCGAGGTCGCGTCGACCGCCAGGTCGGGATCGTCGATGCGGGCGTGGTAGTCCTCGATGGTCTCGAAGACCACCGCCCGGCCGCGGTGGGTGAGCAGCGCCGGCGTCGCCGCGCTCGGCTTGATGATGGCGCCGTCCGGACAGAGGTTGCCGCGCAGCACCCAGACGCCGGACGACGGCCCGATCGGCGCCTCGCGCGTGCCGATCACCTCGCGGTTCCAGACCTGGGCCTGCTCGGCGATCTGGCCGATGGTCAGGCCGGAGGCGGTCATCGCCTCGCGGCGCATCAAGGACCCGAGTTCGCGCATCACCGCCGGCACGCCGCCAGCGTAGCAGAACTCCTCCATCAGATACTTGCCGGACGGCATCAGGTTGACCAGCAGGGGGACCTCGCGGGCGAGTTCGTCGAAGTCGTGCAGGTCGAGCGGTACGCCCACCCGCCCGGCCAGCGCCAGCAGGTGGACCACCGCATTGGTCGAGCCGCCGCAGGCCGCATGCATCAGGATTCCGTTCTCGAACGCCTCGCGGGTCAGCAGCTGCGACAGGCGGATGTCCTGCCGCACCAGCTCGACGATGCGCGCGCCGGTCATGTGCGCCAGCGCCTTGCGGCGGGAGTCCGCGCCCGGCAGGGAGCCGTTCATCGGCAGACAGAGCCCCATGGCCTCGATCGTGGTCGACATGGTCGAGGCCGTGCCCATGGTGTCGCACACCCCGTTAGAGCGGCTCATTCCGGCCTCGGCGCTGATGAATTCGGCGAGCGTCATCTCGCCGGCCCGCACCATCTCGGAGAACCGCCAGACGTCCGTGCCCGAGCCGATGTCGCGGCCGCGGAACTTGCCGTTCAGCTGCGGCCCCGACGACAGCACGATGGTCGGCAGGTCGACGCTGGCCGCGCCCATCAGCTGGCCGGGGGTGGTCTTGTCGCAGCCGCCCAGCAGCACCACCCCGTCGATCGGATTGGCGCGGATCGACTCCTCGACCTCCATGGCCAGGAGGTTGCGGAACAGCATCGCCGTCGGCCGCATCTGGGTCTCCGGCAGCGACATGGCCGGAAACTCGATCGGCACGCCGCCCGCCTCCCAGACGCCGCGCTTCACGAACTCGGCGAGCTCGCGCAGGTGGACCTGGCAGGTGACGAGCTCCGACCAGGTGTTGCAGATCCCGATGATCGGGCGGCCGTCGAAGACGTGCTCGGGCAGGCCCGTGCCCTTGATCCAGCTGCGATGGATGAAGCCGTCGCGGTCGAGCTTGCCGTAGCTTCGCTGGCTGCGCAGCGGTTTGTCGGCCATGGCGGAACCCTTCCCGAGGCTCGTGGTGCGGCTGCCGGCTAAACCCCTGCGCCAGGTCTCAGGTTCAGGCCGCCAGGCCCGCTCGTGCGACAACCTGACTTCGACGTTTCGCCTCCATTCAGGATCGGCGGCCCATTATCTTGAACACAAGATTCGGGAGGGGATCCCGCCATGACCTTGTCCAGCTACTCCGACGTCTTTTCCATCAACCACGACCGCGACCACGCCGAGGACATCCGCGCCGGCGATCTGGTGCGCACGGGGCCGAACCTGTTCCCGCATTTCGAGGTCGTCGCGGTCAACGGCGACAAGGCCTGGGTGCGCAATGTGCTGAACGGCGCAGACCACCTGGCCCTGTTGTCACGCTGCCGCAAGATCAACGGACAACCGGCGGCGGAGGCTGGCGAATAGGCGCCGCCGCGCCGATCTGCAGATCGCGAGCACGGCGCGTGAACCGGCGGCCCGGCGCGGAGTTTTAGCCGAACGGGGCGCCCACGGGCGTGGCCCAGTTCGGAGGGATGCGCCATCTCCGCTTTCATGTTCGCGACGGGGATCGAAAACAGCGTCCCCAAGATCAAGGGCGGCCGCATCCGCGTGGACGAGATGGAGTCCTGCGGCCACTATCGGCATTGGCGTAAGGACTTCGACCTGGTCGAGGAGCTCGGCCTGCGCTTCCTGCGTTACGGGCCGCCGATCCACACCACCGTGCTCGGCCCCGACCGCTACGACTGGGAGTTTGCCGACGTCACCTTCGCCGAGCTGCATCGCCGCGACATCATCCCGATCGTCGACCTCTGCCACTTCGGCGTGCCGGACTTCATCGGCGACTTCCAGAACCCGGACTTTCCGGAGCTCTTCGCCCGCTATTCGGCGGCCTTCGCCCGGCGTTTTCCGTGGGTCCAGCTCTACACCCCGGTCAACGAGATGTTCATCTGCGCCCAGTTCTCGGCCAAGTACGGCTGGTGGAACGAGGAGGGGACCACTGATCAGACCTTCGTCAACGCGCTGAAGCACATCGTAAAGGCCAACGTGCGGGCGATGCAGGAGGTCCTGAAGATCCGCCCGGACGCGATCTTCATCCAGAGCGAGTCCTCGGAATACTTCCACGCCGAGAACCCCGCCGCGATCAAGCCGGCCGAGGTCGAGAACTCCAAGCGCTTCCTCTCCCTCGACCTCAACTACGGCCACCGCGTGGACTCGGAGATGTACGAGTACCTGATGGACAACGGCTTGACCCGGGACGAGTATCACTTCTTCCTGGGCAACGCGCTGCACCACCACTGCATTTTGGGCAACGACTACTACTGGACCAATGAGCACCGGGTCGCGGCCGACGGCATGACGCGCGCCTCGGGCGAGATCTTCGGCTATTCGGAGATCACCCGGCAGTACTACGACCGCTACCGCCTGCCGGTGATGCACACCGAAACCAACATCGCCGAGGGCGCGAACGGCGACGAGGCGGTGAACTGGCTCTGGAAGGAATGGGCGAACGTCCTGCGCGTGCGCAACGACGGCGTGCCGACCGTCGGCTTCACCTGGTACTCGCTGACCGACCAGATCGACTGGGACACGGGCCTGCGCGAGGCGAACGGGCGGGTGCATCCGGTCGGGCTCTATGACCTCAACCGCGACATCCGCCCCGTCGGCCGGTCCTACAAGCAGCTGATCAGCGACTGGCGCGAGGTGCTGCCGACCCAGAGCATCTGCCTCGCCGTTCCCGTGGTGCCGCCGTCCGAGTACGAAGGCCGAGGCGCCGAACGCCAGCGGCATGAGGCGGACCGCCTGCGCGCCTACGAGCTGACGAGCGAAAAGCGCCATTGAAGGAGAGCCGGATGGGGCAGCCTGTCACGATCGGCGGCGCCCCCGTCGTCTCGCTGCAGGCGACCGACGCGCCGGCCGCGGGCCCGGCCTTCCTGACGGCCGATGTCCTGCCGGGACGTGGCTTCATGCTGCTGCGGGCCGGCCTGCGCCTGCCGTCGGGGAAGATGGCGGAGGGCGTCCAGGGGCCGGCCCCCGCGCAGGCGGCCAAGGCGCTCGACGGCGGGCCCGACGACTTCGCCGGCAATAAGGCCTTCAGCTTCGGCGGGGCCATCCTCGCCCCCTACGCCAACCGCATCCGCGGCCGCGACCTCCCCGGCGCGCGCGCGATCGAGACGCAAGTCGACGGGCGGACGGTGCGTCTGCCCCGCAACTGGGGCGGCAAGGCTCCAGGGGCCGAGCAATACGCCATGCACGGCCTGATCCTCGATGCGCCGGTCGCCTGGGAACAGGCGGCGCCGGATCGCGTCACCGGCCGGCTCGGCGCCGGCGACTTCGGCGGCCGCTGGCCCTCGCTGAGCGCCTTCAGCTTCGAGTGGCGGCTGCAGGGCGGCGCGCTCCACCTCGCCGTCACCGTCCGCAACGTCGGCGACGAGCCGCTGCCCATGGGGCTTGGGTGGCACCCCTATTTCGCCATTCCCAGCGGCCGGCGCGACCAGGCGCGCCTGCGCCTGCCCGCGGCCCGGCGGGTCGAGGTCGACGACTACGACCAGGTGCTGCCGACCGGCCGGCTTCTGCCCACGGAAGGCTCGGCCTATGACTTCAACGCCGCCGACGGCCGCGCCCTGGGCGACCTCTACCTCGATGATTGCTTCACGGGGCTGCGGCGCGAGGCGAGCCTCGCCGTCGTCGAGCTGATCGACCCGGCGGCAGGCCTCGGCTTCAGGATCACCTCGCCCACGCCGCAGGTGCAGGCGGTGCAGGTCTACGCCCCGCCGGGCGAGGCGTTCGCCGCCATCGAGCCGCAGTTCAACCTGGCCGACCCGTTCGGCGACGTCTGGTCCGCGGGCGCGGACACCGGCATGGCGCGGCTCGCGCCTGGCGATCACCTGACCTATGAGGTCCGGGCGCACCCCTTCCTTGTGGGGAACCCTTCCGGCAATTGAGGGTTCTGGGGCTTCCCATGAAGCAAGTCTCCATTCCCTCCGCGCCGAATGCGGACGGCAAGGTCGTCGACTTCGACGAGGCGTTGCTCGACGCCTGCACGCCCGCGCAGCTCGACGAGGTCATGGCCGAGGCCGAGCTCCTCACCCAGGCCTTCGCGCCGGACGGCCGCGCGGCCCAGATCGAGGCGCTGGCGCGCAGGCTGCAATCGGGCGTCAGCGACCTGGAGTTCGGCCGCGCCCATGCCCGCCTGCTCGCCGCCGCGCTGCGCCGGCTGGCGCACCAGGCAGAGTGAGTCAGGCCGCCGCCCAGCCCGGCGCGCGCGCGCGCCTCGCCGGGCCCAGCAGGCTGCGCAGCTTGGCCGCCACCACCGCCGTCTCGTAGGGCTTGTCGAGAAGCTCGAACTCGACGTCCTCGGTCCCGGCGCGCTCGCCGACGAAGCCCGAGCTGAGCAGGATCGGCAACCCGGGGCGCAGCTCGCGGGCGGTGCGCGCCAGGCTCACGCCGTTGACGCCGCCGGGCATCACCACGTCGGTGAACAGGAGGTCGATGGACGCCGGCGACTTCAGGATCGCCAGCGCCTCGGCGGCGTTGGTCGCGCAACTCACCTGGTAGCCGAGCCCGCTGAGGAGATCGAGGGTGAGCGAAAGCACCGTCGGATCGTCCTCCACCAGCAGCACCTTCTCGTCACCGCCGATGATCTCCGGCCGCGCGGCGTCGGGCCTGGCGGCCTGCACCTCCTGATCCGACAGCGGCAGCCGCAGGCGGAAGGTCGACCCCGCGCCGGGATCGCTGTCCAGCCGGACCTCGCCCTCGGACTGGCGGACAAAGCCGTAGACCTGCGAAAGGCCGAGGCCCGAGCCCTTGCCGACCTCCTTGGTGGTGAAAAATGGCTCGAACACCCGCTCGCGAACCTCCGGGATCATGCCGACCCCGGTGTCCTGGACCGAGATCGCCACCCATTCGGCGCCCTCCTCCGCCGCCGCGGGCTCGCGCGCGGTGCCGATCGACAGCACGCCGCCCTCGGGCATGGCGTCGCGGGCGTTGACCGCAAGGTTGAGCAGCGCCGTCTCCAGCTGGGTCGGATCGACGTGCGCGCAGAGGCCCTCCTCCGTCAGGGCCAGGTCGAGGGTCACCGCCTCGCCGACCGCCTGCTGGATCAGCGGGGCGAAGTCGCGGATCAGGGCGTTCACGTCGAGGGTGACGGGGCTGAGGTGCTGGCGGCGCGAGAACGCCAGGAGCTGGCGGGTGAGATCGCGGCCGCGCTCGGCCGCCTGGCGGATGGCCTCGACGCGGCGGGCCCGGCGGGCCTCGTCCTCGGCCCGACGCGCCAGCATGTCGACATTGCCCAGCACGACGGTCAGCAGGTTGTTGAAATCGTGGGCGACGCCGCCGGTAAGCTGGCCCACCGCCTCCATCTTGCGCGCCTGGGCGAGCTGCTCTTCCAGCAGGTGGCGGTCCGTGGCGTCGAGTATGACGCTGAAAAACTCCCGCGGGGCGCCGTCGACGGCCGGCGCCAACACGCCCTGGTCCTGCAGCACCCGGTACTGCCCGTCGGCGCAGAGCCAGCGGAACTCGCAGGCGTAGCGGCCCGTGCGGACCGCGCCGTCCAGGGCCTCGATGACCCGCTCCTCGTCGTCGGGATGGATGCGGCTCAGGCCGAATCCGGCCTCCTCGAGGAAGCGGGCGGCGGGGAAGCCGGTGATCGCCTCGATGGTCTCGGACACGAACTGCGGCGCGTACGGCGGCTCGACCGCGCGCGAGGTGAAGACGAGCGGCAACGATTGCAGGATCGCCTCCTGCCGCGCCTCGGTCCGGCGCAGCGCCCGCTCGGTCTGCGCCTTCTCCGCCTTCACCATGGCATGCTCGTCGAGCAGCCATTGCTGGTAGGCGGACTGGCGCTTCACCTCCTCGGTCTTCAGGTAGAGGTCGACCAGGACGGCCACCTTCGACTTCAGGATGAACGGGTCGACCGGCTTGAACACCACATCGACGGCCCCGGCGGAATAGGCCTGGAAGACGTGGGCCTCGTCGCGGAAGATCGCCGTCAGGAAGACGATCGGCGTACGGCTGGTGCGCTTGCGCGAGCGGATCAGTTCGGCGGTCTCGTAGCCGTCCATGCCCGGCATGTGCAGGTCGAGCAGGATGACGGCGAACTCCTCGGTAAGCAGGCGCCGGAGCGCCTCCTCGCCGGAGCGCGCCACCACCAGCTCGTGGCCGAGCTCCTCCAGCGCCTGCACCGCGGCGAAGGCGTTGCGCTCGTCGTCGTCGACGATCAGGATCCGCGCCTCGAGGGGCGTCGCGAGGTCAGGCGGAGACGTTCGCTCCGCCCGCTCCGGCCACGTCGGACCGGAGCCGATGGGGCTTGGGGTCACGTCAGCTCGCTTGCGGCATCATGGGCACGACGCTGTCGCTGACCAGCTTCAGCGCATCCGCCCGTTGGATCGAGACGCGCAGCACCGACACCAGGTGGTCGATATCCACCGGCTTGGAGACATAGTCGGATGCGCCGGCCTGGATGCACTTCTGGCGGTCTCCCTTCATCGCCTTGGCCGTCACCGCGATCACGGGCAGGTCGTGCATCGCCTCCCGCGCGCGGATCTCGCGAATGGTTTCATAGCCGTCCATATCGGGCATCATGATGTCCACAAGCACAACATCGACGTCGGGCTTGGCGTCCAGGATCTCGAGGCCGACACGGCCGCTTTCGGCATAAGAGAGCTCGATGCCGTACTCTTCGAGCGCCGAGGCGAGCGAGAAGATGTTGCGGATATCGTCGTCGATCACCACGATCTTGCGGCCGGAAAGCACGGCGTCTTCCTGTTTCGGCTGATTGAGCTTGGCCTTGGCCTCGGCCGGCAGCCGCTCGATCGGCGCGTGCAACAGGAGGCTCGCCTGGTCCACCAGCCGGTCGGGGGTGCGCGCCAGGCGCACCAGGCCGCCGAACACCGCCAGCCTGAGGCGCCGGTCGTCGTCCGGCTCAAGCTCGCCCCCGGCGTAGACCACGGCGGGGATCATGCGGCCGTCGCTCTGCTTCAGGAGGTCGATGAGGTCCGCCACGCCCACCGCCCGGGCGTCGATCACCAAGCCATCCGGCCGCTCGCCCGCGGGCCTGGCCAGCACGGCGGCGAGGTCGGCGCTCAGCTCGACCTCGGTGAAGCACTGCCGCAGCAGCTCGGCGGCCTCGCTCTCGCCGCCCACCAGCACCACGCGACGCTCGGCCTTTTCGACGAAGCTCTTCACGCCCTGCAGGGTCGAGACCACCACCTCGCGCTCCACCGGCTTGTGGGTGAAGCCGAAGGCGCCGATGGAGAGGCCGAGGCCCTTCTGGTCGTCGGCCGAGATGACGTGCACCGGGATGTGCCGTGTCTCCGGCGTCCGCTTCAAAAGGTCGAGCAGGGCCAGGCCGTCCATGTCCGGCAGGCCGATGTCGAGCATGATGGCGTCCGGCCGGAAGCGGCGGGCGAGCGAGGGCGCCGCCGCCCCCTCCCCGGTCACCACGCCCTTGAAGCCGCTCTCGTGCACCAGGCTGAGCAGGATCGAGGCGAAGCGCGGGTCGTCCTCGACGATCAGCACCACGCTGTCCCCCGAGCCGATGGCGTCGCGGTCGTCGGCGACGGCCTCGGCCGGATCGTCCGACAGGCTTACCGGCAGCAGCGGCCGAAGCGTCGGCGCCGCCAGCGACCGCGACACGGTCAGCTGGGCTGGGCTGAAGTTCAGGGGCAGGTAGAGGGTGAAGGTCGAGCCTCGGCCGGGCTTGGAGACCACCCGCAGCTCTCCGCCCAGCATCCGCGTGATCTCGCGGCTGATCGACAGGCCCAGGCCCGTGCCGCCGTACTTGCGGCTGGTGGTGCCGTCGGCCTGCAGGAACGGCTCGAAGATGATCCGCTGCTTCTCGTCGGGGATGCCGATGCCCGTGTCCTCAACGGAGATGGCCAGCACCTGGCCTGCGGTGTTGAGGTGGTCGTTCGTCGGGTTCCAGCCGGACTGGGCGCGGGCGACCCTCAGGCGGACGTGGCCGCGCTCGGTGAACTTGAAGGCGTTCGACAGCAGGTTCTTGATCACCTGCTGCAGCCGCTTGTCGTCGGTGTACATCGACCGCGGCAGCGCCGCATCGAGGTCGATCTGGAAGTCGAGCCGCTTGTCGGCCGCCAACTGCCTGAACATCCGGTCGACCTGGTCGCGCAGCGAGGCGAACGACATCTCGCCGATGTCGAGCGTGACCGTGCCGGATTCGATCTTCGACAGGTCGAGGATGTCGTTGATCAGGCCCAGGAGGTCAGTGCCCGCGTCGTGGATGTTGTGGGCGAACTCCACCTGCTTGTCGGAGAGGTTGCCCTGGCCGTTGTCGGCCAGCAGCTTCGACAGGATCAGCAGCGAGTTGAGCGGCGTGCGCAGCTCGTGGCTCATGTTGGCCAGGAACTCGGACTTGTACTTCGAGGTCAACGCCAGCTGTTCGGCCTTCTCCTCGAGGGCCAGCTTGGCCTGCCCGACCTCGCGGTTCTTGGCCTCCACCTGCTGGTTCTGCACCGACAGCAGGTGCGCCTTCTCCTGCAGTTCGGCGTTGGTCTGCTGCAGCTCCTCCTGCTTGGCGCGCAGCAGCTCTTCCGATTGGCGCAGCGAGGCGGCCTGCTGCTCCAGCCGGTCGTTGGTCTTCTTCAGCTCCTCCTGCTGGGCCTGCAGCTCGGAGGTGAGCAGCTGCGACTGCTTGAGCAGGCCCTCGGTCCGCATGTTGGCGGCGATGGTGTTCAAGACGATGCCGATGGATTCCATCAGCTGGTCGAGGAACTGCTGCTGGGTCTCGTTGAACTCGCCGAAGGTGGCGAGCTCGATCACCGCCTTCACCTCGCCTTCGAACAGCGCCGGCAGGACGATGATGTTGGCCGGCGAGGCCTCGCCCAGGCCCGAGGAGATCTGCACATAGTCCTTGGGCACGTTGGTCAGCAGGATGCGCGACTTCTCGTAGGCGCACTGGCCGATCAGGCCCTCGCGCAGCTTGAACTGGCTGGCCAGGTGCTTGCGGTTGTTGAAGGCGTAGGAGGCCGCCAGGTTCATGACCATCTGGCTGTCGTCGTCGCGGTCGGAGATGTAGAAGACCGCGTGCTGGGCGTTGATCAGCGGCGCCAGTTCCGAGAGCACCAGGTTCGAGACCGTCGACAGGTCGCGCTCGCCCTGCAGCATCCGCGTGAACCGGGCGAGGTTGGTCTTCAGCCAGTCCTGCTCGGTGTTCTTCAACGTCTGATCCTTCAGGTTCCGGATCATCTCGTTGATGTTGTTCTTCAGCTCCTCGACCTCGCCCGACGCCTCGACGGTGATCGACCGCGTCAGGTCGCCCTTCGTCACGGCGGTGGACACCTCGGCGATGGCGCGCACCTGTGTGGTCAGGTTGGCGGCCATGGCGTTGACGTTGTCGGTCAGGTCGCGCCACAGGCCCGCCGCGCCCGGCACCCGGGCCTGGCCGCCCAGCTTGCCCTCGATGCCGACCTCGCGGGCGACGTTGGTCACCTGGTCGGCGAAGGTGGCGAGCGTCTCGATCATGCCGTTGATGGTGTCGGCCAGCGCCGCGATCTCGCCCTTGGCGTCGAGGGTCAGCTTGCGCTTCAGGTCGCCCATGGCCACCGCGGTCACGACGTCGGCGATGTTCCGGACCTGGCCGGTCAGGTTCGCGGCCATCATGTTCACGTTGTCGGTGAGGTCCTTCCAGGTGCCGGCGACGCCGGGCACCTGCGCCTGACCGCCGAGCTTGCCCTCGGTGCCGACCTCGCGCGCCACGCGGGTGACTTCCGAGGCGAAGGCGTTCAGCTGGTCCACCATGGTGTTGATGGTGATCTTCAGCTCCAGGATCTCGCCGCGCACGTCGACGGTGATCTTCTTGGAGAGGTCGCCGCGCGCCACGGCGGTGGTGACGTCGGCGATGTTGCGGACCTGGCCGGTCAGGTTGCCGGCCATGAAGTTCACGGAGTCCGTGAGGTCCTTCCACGTACCGGCGACGCCCTTCACGTTCGCCTGGCCGCCCAGCTTGCCTTCCGAACCCACTTCGCGGGCCACGCGGGTCACTTCCGACGCGAACGCACGGAGCTGATCCACCATGATGTTCACGGTGTTCTTCAGCTCAAGAATTTCGCCCTTCACGTCGACGGTGATCTTCTTGGAGAGGTCGCCGCGCGCCACGGCG
>NZ_DATELG010000274.1:0-3202 GCF_035276905.1 Phenylobacterium sp.
AGGTCCGCCGGCTGTCGGCCGGCCAGCGGCGCAGGCTGGCGCTCGCCCGCCTTCTCGCCGCGCCCCGGCCGCTGTGGCTGCTGGACGAGCCGCTGAGCCCGCTCGACGCGGCCTGGCGCGGCCGGTTCGGCGAGCTGATGGCCGCGCACCTCGCCGGCGGCGGCCTGATCCTGGCGGCGGTCCACGACCCGCTCCCCGGCGCGACGAAGGCGCTGGAGCTGGCGTGAGCGTCTCCGCCCAAGCGCCCCCTCAGTCGCTTCGCGACAGCTCCCCCGCAAGCGGTGGAGCATCTTCGGCCCAGATCCTCCACCGCAACGTGGGGGCGGTGGCTCGCGAAGCGAGACGGAGGGGGCGTTCGGCGCTGGCTCTTGAGGCGCTGAATTGACCCGCCTTTCCGCCCTGCTCGCCCGCGAGACGGCGCTCGCCTGGGGCCGCGGCGGGGGGCCGCTGGTCAGCGTCGGCTTCTACGCCGGCGTCGCCACCCTGATGCCGTTGGCCATCGGCCCGGAGGCCCAGCGGCTGGCCGCGGTCGCCGCCGGCGTCGCCTGGGTGGCGCTGGCGCTGGCGAGCTTGCTCTCGCTCGAGCGGCTGTTCGAGCGCGACTACGAGGACGGGGCGCTGGACCTGCTGGCGCTGTCGCCGGTCCCGCTGGAGCTGAGCTGCGCCGTCAAGTGCCTCGGCCAATGGCTCGCGACCGGCGCGCCGCTGGCCCTGGCGGCCCCGGTCGCGGCGCTGGGCCTGGGGGCGCGGGTCGAGCTGGCGCCCCTGACCTTCGCTTGCGCGCTTGCCGGGGGCCTCGCCTTCGCCTTCGTCGGCGGGGTGGGCGCGGCGCTCAGCCTGGGCGCGCGGCGCGGCGGCCTCTTGACCGCGGTGATCGTGTTGCCGCTGTTCGTCCCGCCGGTGATCTTCGGCGGCGGCGCGCTCGACGCCCTGGCGAGCGGCCTGCCGTGGAAGGCGGGCTTTGCGCTGCTCGGCGCCTACGCCGCCGCCGCGGTCGCGCTGGGGCCGCTGGCGATGGCGGCGGCCTGCCGCAACGCGCTGTCCTGAGGGGCGCGACGGAAGCGCATCCGAGCCGCGTGCAAGGTCTCAAGGGACAAGGCACGAGGACTCCTCGATGAAACTCTCTTCCCTGGCGCTCGCGGGCGCCCTCGCGCTTTCGGCCGCCGGCGCCAGCCTGGCCCAGCCCGCGCCGGCTCCGGGCGCCGGTCCGGACGGCGCTTCCGGGCGCCATTGGCAGCGCCCGGACCCGGCCAAGATGGCCGAGGCGCACGCCCAGCGCCTGCGCGCCGTGCTGCAGCTGCGCCCCGACCAGGAGCCGGCGCTGAAGGCCCTGATCGCCGCCATGCAGCCCGATCCGGCGAAGATGGCGCAGCGCCGGACCGAACGGGGCGAAATGCGCAACCTGACCACCCCGCAGCGGCTCGACCGCATGCAGGCCCGGCAGGCCGAGCGCCAGCAGCAGTTCGCCCGCCACGCCGACGCCATCAAGCGCTTCTACGCCCAGCTGTCGCCGGCCCAGCAGAAGGCGTTCGACGCCCTGCCCCCTCCCGGCCACATGGGCGGCCACGGCCGCGGCAGCTTCGGTCACGGCGGCTTCGGCCACGGCAAGGGGCCGGGTCCCGGCGAAGGCTGAGGTTGCGAAACTTCAAGGCGGGCGCTCGCGAGGGGCGCCCTGCCGCACCTCCTGCCCGCCGGCTTGTCGACGCTGCGCCGGGGAGCTAAGCCGGCTGCATGATCCCGGCGCCCGCCTTCCTGGCCAACCCCGAGCGGTTCATGGCGTTTTCGCGCTGGGCCGCGCCGATGCTGGGCGCTTTCGCCGTCGCCCTGGCCGCCGCGGGCCTCTGGCTGGGTTTCGCAGCGCCCGAGGACTACCAGCAGGGCGCCACGGTGCGGATCATGTTCATCCACGTGCCGGCGGCGGTCATGGCGATGTTCGTCTATGTCTGCTTAGGCGTCGCCAGCCTGCTGGCCCTGGTCTTCCGCCACGTGCTCGCCGACGCCGCCGCCCAGGCAGCCGCGCCGCTGGGCGCGGGCCTGACCTTCCTGGCCCTGGTCACCGGCTCGCTGTGGGGCCGGCCGATGTGGGGCGCCTGGTGGGTGTGGGACGCGCGCCTGACGTCGGTGCTGGTCCTGTTCCTGTTCTACGTCGCCTATCTGGCGCTCAGGGCCTCGATCGACGACGAGGCCAAGGGCGCCCGGGCCGCGGCGATCCTGGCGCTGGTCGGCCTGGTCAACCTGCCGATCGTCCATTTCAGCGTCTACTGGTGGAACACCCTGCACCAGGGCTCGACCATGCTGACCAAGGGCGCGCTGGCGCCGGTCTATGCGACGCCCCTCTACCTGATGATGCTGGCCTATCTGACCGGCTTCGGCGCCCTGTGGCTGGTGCGCATCCGCGGCGAGGTCTGGCGCCGCCGGGCCGAGGCCGCGGCGTTGCGCGCGGCGAGAGCCTGAAGCTCATGCCCGACTTCGACTTCGGCAAATACGCCGCCTACATCTGGCCCGCCTATGTGGTCACCGCGGTGGTGTTCGCCGGCCTGATCGCCACGTCGCTGCGCTACGCCGCGCGCTGGAAGCGCCGCGCCGAGGAGCTGGGCCGCAGATGAGCCGCTGGCTGACGATCCTGCCGCTGGTGGTGCTGGCCGCCCTGGCGGCGCTGTTCGGCCTCTACGGCCTGCACCACGACCCCAAGGTCCAGCCGCACGCCATGGTCGGCAAGCCGATGCCGGACCTGGCGCTGCCGGCGCTGGAGGACGGACGCCCGGCCAGGCTGCGCGAGCTGACGGCCAGCGGACCGGTGGTGGTCAATTTCTTCGCCTCCTGGTGCGCGCCCTGCGAGGTCGAGGCGCCGCAGCTGAACGCGCTGTCGGTCAAGGGCGTGCGCATCGTCGGCGTCGCCTACAAGGACAAGCCGCCGAAGACCCAGGCCTTCCTGGCCAGGCTCGGCGACCCCTATGTCGCACGGCTCTCCGACCTCGACGGCCGCGCCGGCGTCGAGTTCGGCGTCACCGGCGTGCCCGAGACCTATCTGATCGGCCGCGACGGGACGATCCTATCCAAGCACACCGGCCCGCTCGAAGCGGACGACGTGAAAGCGCTGGCGCAGCAGGCGCGTTAACCAGCTGCTAACCATGACGGCGCACACGGTAAGGCCTGGTTAACCACGTTTTCGCAGGACCGCCGGTGAACCCGATCCGTCCGA
>NZ_DATELG010000275.1:0-5106 GCF_035276905.1 Phenylobacterium sp.
GCCGCCGGCGGCGCGGACCTTGGCCTCCATCGCCTCCAGGTCGTCGGCGTAGAGGATCACCAGCGGCATCCGGCTCTGGTCGGCGGCGTCGGCGTTGAAGCCGCCGTCGAGGCCCTCGTCGAAGGCCGCGTAGCTCGGCCCGTAGTCGGTGAAGGCCCAGCCGAAGGCCTGCTCGTAGAAGCGCTTGGTGGCGATCAGGTCGCCGCCGGGAAGCTCCACATAGTCGATCCGGCCGTCTTCGCCCATGGCCTGCTCCTGTCGTGGTGTTCGCTGAATGTTCTAGTTGGTGCGAGCGGAGATGAGAAGCGTGAATCCGCGCTTCTCTACGCTGTCATGTATGGACGGTAGAGGGTGGAGGGATGTCATGGCATCCGCCAGACGCAGGTCTTCTTGACCTCCATGTCCTCCAGCTCGCGGCTGGTGGGCACCTGGTATTCGGCGAGCTTCTCTAGGCCCTGCCGCGGGAAGTAGCTGCGGCCCGGGTCGCCGATCAGGACCGTGGCGCCGGCGGCGCGGGCTTCGCCCAGCCAGGCCAGCACGCGCTCGGCGAGCGGTTTCTCGTAGCAGATGTCGCCGGCCAGGATCACATCGGCCCAGGCGGGCGGCGGCAGGTCCAGCAGGTTGTCGGCGGTGAAGTCGACGCTGACGCCGTTGCGCTGGGCGTTCAGGCCGACGGCGGCCTCGCAGAAGAGGTCGATGTCGGCGGCCAGCACGCGCCGCGCGCCCGCCTTCAGGGTCGCGATGGCGACGATGCCGGAGCCGGCGGCGAAGTCGACCGCCTGCTTGCCGGCGACGATCTGCGGGTGGTCGAGGAGGTAGCGCGCCAGCGCCTGGCCGCCGGCCCAGGCGAAGGCCCAGAACGGCGGCGGCAGGCCGATCTCTTCCAGCGCCTCCTCGGTCATGCGCCAGACGGGCGTGATCTCGTCGGCCAGGTGCAGCTCCAGCTCCGGCGTGTGCGGCGGGCGCTGGAGCCGGGTGTGGGCGGCGACGAAGGCGCGGCGGCCCGCCGGCGTGGGCTCGATCACGGCGCTCAGAGCCTGATCGCGCCGGCCGCGAAGGCGGCGGCGAGCACTAGGCCGGCCCAGGTGTTGGCCTTGAAGAGCACCAGGGCGCGCACCGGATTGTCGACCTGCACCCGCGTCGACTGCAGGATCAGGTGGACGGCGTAGATCGCGAAGATCGGCACGAACAGAAAGCCAAGGTTCGCCCAGACGTAGGCCCCGAACGCCAGCGCCAGGGAGACGCCGTAGAAGCCCAGGATCGCCCGCGGGGCCCGCGCGCCCAGCCGGCGCGCCGACGACTTCACCCCGGCCAGGGCGTCGTCCTCCAGGTCCTGGATGGCGTAGATGGTGTCGTAACCGAGGGTCCAGAAGAGGCCGCCGGCGTAGAGCAGGAGCGCCGCCCCGCTCATCCGCCCGGTCGCCGCGGCGAAGCCCAGCACCGCGCCCCAGTTGAAGGTGAGCCCCAGCCAGGCCTGCGGCCACCAGGTGATCCGCTTCATGAACGGATAGGCCGCCACCAGCGCCAGCGAGCCGATTCCCAACCCGATCGCCAGCGGCCCCATGGTCAGGAGGATGCCGAACGAGACCAGGCTGCAGATGGCGATGAAGGCCCAGGCCTGCTTGACGCTGATCTGGCCCGACGGGATCGGCCGGCCGGCGGTGCGGGCGACCTTGGCGTCGATGTCGCGGTCGACGATGTCGTTAAAGGCGCAGCCCGCCGCCCGCATCAGCGCTGCACCGATGAGGAACTCGAAGAGCAGCAGAAGGTCGGGCGGGCGTCGGGTCATGGCGCCGGCCATCGCGATCGCCTGCCAGCCGGGCAGCATCAAAAGCCAGATCCCGGTCGGCCGGTCGAACCGTCCGAGCTTCAGCCATGGCCGAAGCGCCGCCGGCGCGCGCCGGTCGACCCAGTTGCTCGGGGCGGCGTCGGGCAGCGGCGCGGACTGGCTCATGGGCGGGGGATTAGCAGATGGGGCGGGCCCGTTCCATGCCGCTACCTCTCCAGCCGCCCGTCGTCCAGGGCCGCGCTTTCGAAGGGGAAAAGGACGTCCGTGTCGGCCGGCGGCACGGTCGCGGCGATCTTCGGCGGCGCGAGCCGGTGAGCCAGGTAGCTGAGGATCGCAAGCCTGGCCGTGTGCTTCCTGTCGGCGCGCACGCAGATCCAGGGCGACAGCGCCGTCGAGGTCCGCTGCAGCATGATGTTGCGCGCGTCGGTGTAGCCGTCCCACTTTTCCTGGGCCACGGCGTCGAGCGGCGAGGCCTTGAGCACCTTCAAGGGGTCGGTCCGGCGCTCGTCGAGCCGCTCGGCCTGCTCGGCCTTGGAGACGTCGAGCCAGAGCTTGACGATCTTCAGCCCGCTCTCGAGCAGCATGGCCTCCATGGTCGGCACGTCGCGCAGGAAGGTCTCCTGCTCCTCGGGGGTGGAGAAGCCCATCACCCGCTCGACGCCGGCGCGGTTGTACCAGGAGCGGTTGAAGATCACCGTCTCGCCGCAGGCGGGCAGGTGCTCGACATAGCGCTGGAAGTACCACTCGCTGCGCTCGCGGTCCGACGGCTTGGGGAGGGCGACGACGCGGGTGCTGCGCACCGACAGGTGCTCGGTCAGCACGCGAATCGCGCCGTCCTTGCCGGCGGCGTCGCGGCCTTCGAAGATGATCAGCACCTTCTCGCCGCAGTCCACCGCCTGCTGTTGCCACTTCACCAGGGCGAGTTGGCGGGCCTCGAGTTCCGGATCGTCGTCGTGCTTGGACATGCTGGGAGAGTAACGCGAAAGCCCCGCAATTCGTCACCACGCGAACTGTCATCCCGGTCTTCGCCTCGCGAAACCGGGGTGACAGCTGAGGGAAGGGCGCTAAACCTCCGCCCCATGATCCGCCTCTTCGTGCCCCACGACCTGGCCGCAGGCGCCGCGCTTCCGCTGGACGAGGGGCAGAGCCGCTATCTGGCGGCGGTGATGCGGCTCGCCGTCGGCGACGTGCTCGCCGTGTTCAACGGCCGCGACGGCGAGTGGCGCGCGCGGGTGGCGAGCGTCGGCAAGCGGGCGGTGACGCTGGAGGCCGAGGCCCAGGCGCGGCCGCAGTCGGCGGGGCCGGACCTCGACCTCGTCGTGGCGCTGGTCAAGCGCGCCAGGCTCGAGACCATCGTCGAGAAGGCGGCCGAGCTCGGCGCGCGGCGCGTGCGGCCGGTGATCACCGAGCGCACCAACGCCGACCACACCCGCGTCGACCGGCTGCAGGCCATCGCCGTCGAGGCGGCCGAACAGACCGGCCGGCTGGATACGCCCGAGGTGCTGGAGCCGGTGAAGCTGGAGAGGCTGATCGAGGGCTGGGACGCTGGTCGGCGGTTGCTGTTCTGCGACGAGGCGGGCGAGGCCCACCCGGCGCTTCAGGCGCTGAAGGGCGCCGCGGAGGGGCCCTGGGCGATCCTGATCGGGCCGGAGGGCGGCTTTTCGCCGGGCGAGCGCGAGCGTCTGCGTTCGCTGAACTTCGCGATCCCGGCGACGCTGGGACCGCGGATCCTGCGCGCCGACACCGCCGCGATCAGCGCGCTCACGCTATGGCAGGCGGCGCTCGGCGACTGGCGCCCTTGAGCCTGAACAGTTTGCACCCATGTCACGGCAGGGCATAAGGATCGCGGCCAAGCGGGGCCGTAGGGTTTGGCGCGTCTGAACCGTCCCGCGGGCTGCGAGTTGGGCGCCTGGGCGTCCATAGGGAGAGCGTCATTGGCCGACATCGCTTGCAAGGACCGCCCTCTGGTCTTCGAAGACCTCGTCCGCTGGTTCGAGGCGGGCGCGAAGCCCGCGTCCGACTGGCGCGTGGGCGCCGAGCACGAGAAGTTCGTCTTCCGCCTGGGCTCGCATGAGCCGGTCCCTTACGAGCCGGCCGGCATCAAGGCCCTGCTCGACGGTCTGACCCGGTATGGCTGGCGGCCGGTCTCCGAGGGCGACAACGTCATCGCGCTTGAACGCGGCAAGGCCAGCGTCAGCCTGGAGCCGGGCGGCCAGTTCGAGCTGTCCGGCGCGCCGCTGGAGACCATCCACGAGATCTGCGAGGAGACCGGCGGCCACCTGCAGGAGGTCAAGGTCGTCGCCGACGAGCTGGGCCTGGGCTTCCTGGGCCTCGGTTTCACGCCGACCTGGCGCCGCGACGAGATCCCGGTGATGCCCAAGGGGCGCTACAAGATCATGCGCGCCTACATGCCCAAGGTCGGCGGCATGGGCCTCGACATGATGTTCCGCACCTGCACGGTGCAGGCCAACCTCGACTTCGGCTCGGAAGCCGACATGGTGGCCAAGTTCCGCACCAGCCTGGCGCTGCAGCCGATCGCCACCGCCCTTTTCGCCAATTCGCCCTTCGTCGAGGGCGGGCCGTCGGGCCTGCTCTCCAGCCGCGCCAACGTCTGGACCGACACCGATCCGGACCGCACCGGCATGCTCGACTTCGTCTTCCAGGACGGCTTCGGCTTCGAGGCCTACGCCCGCTACGCGCTCGACGTGCCGATGTACTTCGTCAAGCGCGACGGCAAGTACGTCGACGTCTCCGGCCAGTCGTTCCGCGACTTCATGGACGGCAAGCTCCCCGGTCTGCCCGGGGTCAGGCCGACGCTCAAGGACTGGGCGGACCACACCACCACCATCTTCCCGGAAGTCCGCCTCAAGCAGTACCTGGAGATGCGCGGGGCCGACTCCGGCCCGTGGAGCCGGCTCTGCGCGCTGCCCGCCCTGTGGATGGGGCTGCTCTACGACTCCGCGGCGCTGGCGGCGGCCTGGGACCTCTGCAAGGACTGGGCGATTTCGGACCACGAGCGGCTGCGCGCCGACGTCGCGCGCCTCGGCCTGAAGGCCGAGGTCGGCGGCCGGACCGTGCAGGACGTGGCCAAGGACGTGCTGGCCATCGCCCGCGAAGGGCTGAAGCGTCGCAACCGCCTCTCCGGCGGCCTGGTCGACGAGAGCGGCTACCTGGGCGAGCTGCACGAGATCGCCGAGAGCGGGATCACGCCGGCCGAACGCCTGCTCGAGCTCTACAACGGCCCCTGGGCCGGCGACGCCGGCAAGGTCTACGAGGCCTTCGCGTACTGAGGCTCAGTGCGCTTTGCGCCGGATCAG